>JAJFJB010000263.1 GCA_021774435.1 Alphaproteobacteria bacterium | reverse complement strand
ATAACCCGCATAGTGCGAGCCTTTTGTAATACAGGAAAAGCCAAGCTTGTCAGCATGGCGGACCATTTCCATGCACTCTTCGAACCGTTGGGTCATATCGTCTTCTTGCGGAAACTGGCCGCGGATCATTAAACCGAATTGCATCGATGTCATGGATTTCTCCTGCTTGGTTGACGGTGCTACCCTATAGCCACAGGGCCGTTTGAATAAACGGCGACGCCAAAAAAGGGAAGGGAGTCTCAATGCGGGTTTCGGCCGCCATACCAAAGCAGAATTTAAATCAGTCGGGTCCGGCAGCAAAAGCGGCCGAAGCGAATGGCTTTGACAGCATCAGTTCGATGGAAAATTCGAACGACCCGTTTCTGCCGCTTGCCATCGCAGCGATGGAAACGGAGCGTGTCGAGTTGATGACCGGCATCGCGATCTCATTCAACCGCAGCCCCATGGTGGCGGCGAATATCTCGCACGATCTGACCTTGGCATCCGGCGGGCGCTTCAAGCTCGGTCTTGGCAGTCAGGTTAAAGGCCATAATGTCCGACGGTTTAGCGTGCCCTGGACCGCACCCGCGCCGCGTATGCGGGAATATGTCGAAGCCTTGCGTGCCATCTGGCGCTGTTGGGAGACCGGTGAGCGCCTGAACTATGTCGGCGAGCATTATCAGTTCACCTTGATGACGCCACACTTTGTGCCCGAAGTCACCAATTTGCCGATGACACCGGTGACGATTGCCGCGGTTGGCCCGGCCATGCTGCGCGTTGCGGGCTCGCATTGCGATGGTGTGCAGTTACACCCATTCTGTACCCGTAAATATATGGAGGATGTCGTCCTCGCCCGTCTCGAGGAAGGCCGCGCAAAAGGCGGTGTCGCGCGTGAGTATTTCGAAGTCTCCGGCGGTGGGTTCATCGCAACCGGCCCCGACGAGGAAACCGTTTCCAAGATCTTCGAGTATGTCCGATATCGAATTGCTTTCTATGGCTCAACCCGGACTTATTGGCCCGTCTTCGAACTACATGATCTGCATGATCTGGGGGAGAAACTGCATGTCATGTCGCGGGCCGGAGAGTGGGACAAGATGGCGGCTGAAATTCCCGATGATGTCGTCCACCTCTTCGCGGCGGTCGGTACGCATGACAAGATCGCCGAAGCGATTGAGAAACGCTTCGGCGGCATCAGCGATTCCGTCAGTGCCATTGCGGCCCCCGATGCGGAACCGGGTCTGACGCCGGATCTAATCCAGGACCTGCAGCGTATTTCATCGCCCTTCAAAGGCTTTTCCACGGCATACTGATCACCAATCATGACCGACAAAAATCCACCGCGTATCGCCATCTGCGGCATCGACCTGGAAAGCAATGCCTTCTCGCCACCCGCCAGCGAGGCTGACTTCAAGAGTCTTTGCTACCTCGAGGGCGAAGAGATATTGGCCGACGCGCGCAGTACCGCGCCACGCAGCATCGCCGATGTCGTGGGCTTTGTCGGCACGATGGACGCGACGGGGCCTTGGGAACCTGTCCCGCTGGTCTATACCCATTGTCATCCCTGGGGCCCCGCCGATCAGGATTTTTTTGACCGCATCGTCGCACAAATAGCGGAGGGGATCGCGGCGTACCCCGTCGACGCTATTTTTGTCGCCAATCACGGCGCCATGCTCACGACCGGGAGCCAGGACCCGGATGGTGATTTTTTGGAACATTTACGAGACACGGCCGGCTCCGACGTTCCAATTGTGGTGACTTTGGATCTGCACGCCAATGTTTCGGCGCGTATGGCTGAGGCGGCGGATGTACTGATTGCTTACCAGACCAATCCTCACGTCGACATGTTCGAGCGCGGGGAAGAAGCGGCCCATGCGTTGCGCGCCATTTTGGGCGGCAATGCCCTTCCGCAATCCGCGTTCATCAAAATGCCGCTCGCGCCGCCAACGACAACCCTTCTAACCCGGGAGGGACCCTACGCGGATCTGATCGATTTCGGTCTCCGCCGCAAACGGGAGCTAGGGGGTGCGATCCTGAATGTTTCGGTTGTCGGAGGGTTCGTCTTTTCCGACACACCGCGTGCAGGACTGTCCATCGCGGTCACGGGCCGTCATAACCTCGAACCGGCGCAAAGGCTGGCGCGGGAGATCGCGGAACGTGCCTGGGCAGATCGCGAGCGCTTTCAGCGTCCTTTGACGCCACTCGCGGATTCCGTCGCCAGTGCGGTCGAAAGGGGCAATGACGCGAAGCTGCCGGCCTTGATCTATTCCGATGCCGGAGACAATCCCGGCGGCGGTGGTGGCGGCGACACCATGGAATTACTCTCGGCATTGAGTGCGGCGAATGCACGTGGTGTGCTGTACGGTTCGGTCTATGATCCCGCGCTTGCGGCGGAAGCATTGGCCAAAGGCATCGGTGCTGAGTTCACCGCTGTCTTCAACAGAGACCCCGTGACGCGCTTTTCGACACGCTTTGAAATCCCCGTCCGGGTCATCGCAACGTCAACAAAGCCATTCGTCGGACGGCTTGGCCTCTTTAACGGCATGCTGGTGAATACCCCGCCCTCTTGCGCGCTCGAAATCGGCGGCCCCGGCGGCATCACGGTTGTCGTCATTAGTAATCGCTATCAGACGGCAGACCCCATGTTCTTTGAGCATCTGGGCCTCGATATCGGCTTGGCCCGAACGGTTTGCGTGAAGTCGCGCGGCCATTTCCGCTCCGGCTTCGAGCCCTGGTTCCCGCCGGAGCAGGTTCAGGAAGTCGATACCGCCGGTTTCACATCACCCGACCTGTCGCGATTTGAGTGGACCGGCTTGCCACGTCCAGTCTACCCCTTGGACAAAGACGTGGAATGGGTTCCGCCGAATTGGTGAACACCAATGAGAGGAGGCATAGATATGCCAGCATATGCATCGATTGAGGCTGCCCGCGCGGACTTCCCCGGCACTGAACGCTTGACCTACATGAACGTATCGGCACGGGGTCTCATGCCGCAGCGCGCGCGGGACTCGATCGATCGCATGCTCGACGAGCGGCAATTCGGCGACAGCGACAAACCGGCGATGTTCGATTTGATCGAGCGTACGCGCGATAGTTATGCGCGTCTGATCAATGCGCAGATCGACGAAATAGCATTTGTGAAGAACGTGTCCGAAGGCTTGAATGCGATCATTGCCGCGTTCCCCTGGCAGAGCGGGGACAATGTCGTGCTGTGCCAGGACCTGGAACATCCGAACAATGTCTATCCCTGGCGTAATCTCGCGCGCCGGTTTGGCGTCGAAATCCGAACCGTGTCACCTCGCGAAGGCACCATCCCCACGGACGAAATTATCGACCAGATTGACGAAAACACGCGCATGGTCACAGCTTCGAGCGTCACATTCGCACCGGGTTTTAAAACCGACCTGGCACCGATCGGCGATGTCTGCCGCAAGAAGGATATTCTGTTTTTGGTCGACGGCGTGCAGTCCGTGGGAATTCTGCATACCGATGTGGAAGCACTAAAGATCGATGCCATGTCAGTCTCGACGCAGAAGGGCCTTTTAGGCCTTTATGGTATGGGCTTCCTATATTGCCGCACGGATTGGGCCGAACGTCTGGAGCCCGCCTATCTCGCACGTTTCGGTGTGGACCTTGGAGAGTCCGGCGCGCATGAAGCGTCTCTCGGCGATGGCGATTACGCTCTGATGCCAGCGGCGCGGCGTTTCGATTTGGGGAATTACAATTATGTCGGAGTTGCCGCCGCCGATGCATCAATGACAATGATGCACGAACTCGGCACGCAAGCCATCGAGGATCATACCGTTGGCCTCGCACACAACTTTGCCCGCGGCATGCTGGAACTAGGGTTGCCCGTCTGCGGCGGCGAACCGGGGCCGCATCTGGGTTCGATCATTCCCGTCGGTGCCATTGGTGAAGGCCAACACGACACAACAGACGATCCCGCGATGAGCAGTCTGCACGACCATCTCGCGGACAATGGGGTACAGCTATCGATCCGGCGCGGTATCCTGCGGTTCTCGCTGCATTTCTATAACAATGCCGACGACGTCGACCGCGTTCTGGATTTGACGAGAACCTGGCGCGGTCATAACCGGGCCGCTGTCGGGTAACACTAAACTACGAGGTCAACTCGAAGGGGGAACTCATGGACAGTACAGTATTTGTAGGCGCGGCGTCCGCCGGAACGACAGGCCTGTTTCGCCGCAAACCGGGACAGCCTGAGTGGGAGCGCATCAAGAATGGCCTCCCGGAACGCGTCAGGGTTTACAGCATAATGGCCAAGCAAGGCGATCCTCAAACACTCCTCGTCGGCACGCAGTTCGGTATATTCCGAAGTCAGGATGGTGGTGAAAGCTGGCGCGACCTCGGTGTGCCGTCAGAAGACCGCCCCATCCTTTCCTTGCTTGCCCATCCTAGCGATCCAGCGACGATTTATGCAGGTTCCGACCACACGGCGATCTTCAAGACCGAAGATGGCGGTGAAAGCTGGCGCCGGCTGGCAACGGTCCAACCTGCGGGTGCCCTGACGAGTTGCTTTCCCGTTCGAGTCCTGAAAATAGCGATCGATCCAAGCAATCCTGACGAGATTTATGGCGCCTTGGAAGTTGGGGGAGCGATCCGCAGCCTGGATGGCGGCAAGACCTGGGACGACATCACCCAGGGTTTGCTCGACCTCACGAAGGAACCGCACCTCAAGAACTGCATTCTCAGCGAAAACGAAACTGAAGGCATGCTCGACTTGCACGCGCTTACCGTGAGCGCCACGCAACCCGGCACGGTTTGGATCGCCAACCGCATGGGCCTGTTTGTCAGCGAGGACAAGGGCGATACATGGCGCGAATTCAAAATCGGACGCTTTTCCGACCTCACTTATGCACGCGACCTCATGACGAGCCCGCACGATCCCAAAGTCTTTGTTGCCGCGCTGAGCGAGTCATCCCGTGGCCATGCCGGTTCGGTCTATTCCAGTAACGATGCCGGCGCGAGCTGGTCGCGTCTCGATCACGACATTTCAATCGACAGCACCGTGATGACAGTGTCCGTGAGCGCGCATGATCCAAACCGGGTCTATTGCGCCGCGAGGCTCGGACAAGTATTCGGCACGGAGGACGGCGGCGCCACCTGGGACGCCATGCCGTTACCCGACGGCGTCGAAGATGTCCGTGCGGTCGTTTGCAGCTAAGCCGGAACACATAAATGCACACGCGTTACTTGGAAGATTTTACGGTCGGCGAGGTTCTCCGTACCCGCGGTATGACCTTAGACGAATCCGAAATCATGGATTTTGCCCGAAAATACGATCCGCAACCAATCCACACCGACCGTGAAACGGCGGCAAAGGGCCCGTTTGAAGGCCTTATAGCGTCGGGCTTTCATACTGCATGCGTGATCTTCCGCCTGTGGGTCGATCTCGGATTCATGGAAAAGTCGAGCCTGGGAGGTCCCGGGATTCAGGACATGCGTTGGCTTTTACCGGTGCGTCCCGGCGATACGCTTCGAGGTGAGGTGGAAATCACGGAGGCCCGACCCTCAAAATCGAAGCCAGATCGTGGCATCCTTCGATACCGCACCGTCGGCTATAACCAAAGAGACGAAGCCGTTATCACCTTTGACTCAGCGTCATTCCTAAAGCGGCGATCTGCAGCGCCAGAAACCAGCTAGTGTGATGATTCACGTGAATTTCAATTCCTTGAATTTCACGGTTGGGACACTAGCGCGCATAGGCGACACCGCCGCCGCCGCGCGGGTCCGCGCCGCCGGACCAATTTCCATTGTCGTCGACGACGATGACATGTCCGCGCGACATGACAGGATCGAAGCTGATAGCGGACTGATCGACCCTATGGCCCATCGCTCTTAAGGCGCGCACGACGCTGCCTTCGACGCGGGCTTCTGCGTGCACGCCTCTACCCTCGCAATGGATACGGGGCACCGTGACCGCTTCCACGGGAGACATGCCGAAATCGACTATATTCAAGATTGTTTGCAAAACCGCGCTGATAATGACGCTGCCACCAGGCGCGCCAACAATAATGAAAGGTGTCCCATCGTCTCGGAACAACATCGTCGGAACCATCCCCGTGGTCCGCGCCTTGCCCGGTGCCATCGAATTGGCCAGTCCGGGTACGGGGTCGAACAATTTCATCGAGTTGTTGTAAACGAAACCCATACCCGGTGTGACCACACCAGATCCCGTGCCCAGCGTATGGGTGCAGGACACCGCATTGCCGACATCGTCATAAACTGAAAGATGTGTCGTACAGGAGGGCGGGGCTTCCTTACCGTCGCCGAGGAATTCGCCGGCCCTTATCTTTTCGGCCCACTCGGCAGCGCGTGCCTTCGAAGTCAGCATCTCCACGGGCACATCGGCGAAATTGGGATCGGCCAGATATTGATTGCGGTCTCTATGGGCTGCCGCCATGGCGCGGGCGACGAGATCGATATGTTTCGCAGAGCCATGGCCTGCGGCCGCGAGGTCGAAATGTTCGAGGATTTGCAACATCGCAATCAAGGTCACCCCACTGCCTGGCGGAGGATTTGAGGAGACGCCGTAACCGCGGTAACTACCCTTGACCGGTGCGTGACAGGTGGGTGTGTAGTTCGCAAGGTCGCCTGCAGTGACGTAGGAACCGTTCCCGGAAAGGTCTTCCGCGATCCGCTGGCCAAACGCGCCCCGATAGAATTCCTCCGTGCCGCCGTTGGCGATTATCTCTAAACTATCGCCGTAATCGGGGTTTCGAAAAACCTCACCAACTTCGTAAAACCGGTCTTCCGGGTGCAGGAAAATTCGTTTACTCGCGTCGGTTCGGGACACCCTCGTCCTGCCGTCAGGAAGACCTTCCATCATTTTCCGGGTCCAAAACTCACGGACATAAGGGGTCATCGCAAAACCATCGCGTGCGAGGGCGATTGCCGGCGCCAACAGTTCAGCCCAGGGTTTTGAACCCAGGCGGCTGTGCGCTTCGGCGAACCCGGCGACGGTGCCCGGCGTCAGAATAGAGGTGTATCCAAGTTCACTGCGGAAATCGTCGAACAGCGTATACCCCGATATCTCGGTGCGGCCCATCATGTCAGCCGTCCACATATCCGGCGTGACAAGCGAACCCGCTGTCGCGTGAAAATCGATCATCCCGTTTTCACTGGTTTCCGCAACGTAATATTGAAACGTCCCCATCCCTCCGACTCCGCACATGAACGGATCGATGATCATCTGCGCAAAGGCGGTCGCGATTGCTGCATCGAAAGCATTTCCGCCTGACAGGAGGACCCCTGCGCCGACATCTGCTGCCCTCGGTTGGGGACATACTACGAGACCTTTCATGCTTAAACCCCCAATAACGCTATGGTTTTTTAAGATTTAGAACGTTCTGAAAAATAACGAATAATTGCAGATATAAAACCAATCTTAATGATTTGACATTATGACAGATCGCGAACGCGTCCTCAAAATTGGATTTGTGAAATGAGCCCGATACCCCAAGAAAGCGTAGCGAACCAACACTCAAACGACGTAATCAACATCCTAGAAAAAGAAGGAATACAGGGGGCCACAGCGCGCGCGACCCGCAACGACAGCCTTACTGGCGTTGAACGATTTTTCGACGACGATGAAATTATTGTCAGCAAGACAAACTTAAAAGGTCATATTACTTACGCGAACCGCGTTTTTCTGCGGCTTGCCGACTATACCGAACAGGATGTTCTCGGTCAGCCTCACAGCATTATCCGGCATCCTGATATGCCCCGTTGCGTCTTCAAATTACTCTGGGACACGGTACAGAAGGGCGAAGAAATTTTCGCGTATGTCGTCAATCGTTCCAAAAATGGCGATCACTATTGGGTATTGGCGCACGTTACGCCAAGTTTCGACGAAACGGGTAAGATAATTGGTTATCATTCCAATCGCCGCGTTCCCGACCGAACTGTCTTGGAAAGCACGATCATCCCCCTCTACAAGTCGCTCCTCGACGAAGAGAAGCGTCACAAGGACCGCAAATTGGGCATGCATTCCTCATTCGAGATGCTGGTCAAAGTACTCGAAGAAAAGGGTGTCGCTTATGACGAGCTGATTTTCTCCCTATAGACCGTTGGAATTGTGTCAATACCACTACAAAACTTGGAACTTGAAAAATGAACGATCAACTGACCCAAATCGAAAAGGCTCTGGTTGTTTGTAAGGCCGCCGCTCAGGGTAATCTCGAAAATCGCATTACCGACATTCAAACGGAAGGAGAGCTCGGCGAACTTTTCTTCACCATAAACGATATGATCGACCGCACGGAAGCGTTCGTCCGAGAGGCTGCAACCAGTATCGAATATGTAAGCAACAAGAAGTTTTTCCGGACAATTTCCGAAAAGGGCATGGTCGGCAGCTATAAGCAGGCGAGCGCCATTATCAATCGTTCGACTACGGCGACAGGAGAATGGGTTAAGACGTTCACCAATGTTGCCAATGATTTTGAGCGCGACATGTCGGAGGTCGTCGAAACGCTTTCCAGCTCCGCGGAAACGCTGAATGTCACCGCCGACGATATGGGGACGGCAGCAAAAAACGCCAGTACACAATCTACTGTCGTCGCTGCCGCGGCCGAAGAAGCCTCGACCAACGTACAGACGGTCGCAGCCGCCGCTGAAGAGCTCACTTCTTCAATCAGTGAGATCAACAGACAAGTCATCCAGTCGAACGAAATGGCGAGCAAGGCGGTTCAAGAAGCCCAACACACCAACGACGAAGTCGAAAGACTGTCGCATTCGGCAAACGAAATCGGATCCGTCGTCGAGTTGATCAAAGAGATCGCGGACAGGACGAATTTGTTGGCGCTAAATGCTACCATCGAAGCCGCCCGTGCAGGCGAAGCCGGCAGAGGTTTCGCCGTTGTTGCCAATGAGGTGAAAAATCTCGCTAACCAGACTGCCAGCGCCACTGACGATATCGTGAATCACGTTTCGTCAATTCAAGGCTCGACCCAAGACGCCGTAACCGCGATACGCGACATTTCCCGCTCGATTAAAACGTTGAGTGAGAATTCAACTGTGATTTCTGAAGCGATGGAAGAGCAAGGTTTGGCAACGCAGGAAATCGCCCGCAACGTGGAAGAAGCATCCACGGGAACATCGGAGGTAACGTCCAATATTACTGCAGTTAGCGCTGCGGCCGACGAGACCGAACAAGCATCAGGACAAGTGCTGGAAGCGGCTGAAGAACTCTCCGGTCAGAGTCGGCAATTGAAACAGGGTATCGATGAATTCTTAAGTGAACTTCGCAAGGCGCTCTGATGTTAGTAGGGTAGCAAGCAAGAATCTAAGACTGTTTTCGTTCTCGAAACCGAAGTGCAAAGAGTGCGACACCACTTGCGACAATCGCCGCGGTGACGAGCCATCCGTTCGAAAAGAGTCCAGTCGCATCAACGACGGCACCGAAGATTGGCGGGCCGACCATGGCCCCCGATGCCGTCCCAATCGTAATATACCCCATCGCCGATCCTGAATTTTCCGGCGGCACCGACTCTACGGCCATCGTTTGCATCAAGGACGCATAGGATGCGATCGTGAGGCCCAACAAGACGGCGACACCGATGGCAATGAATGCGCCTTGAACGGCGCCAACAGCCGCCATACCAACAAAAAATACTGCCGCCGACGCGACAACGCCGGCAGCAAGCCATTTTCGTTTGCCATCGAAAACCGTATCGCTTAACGCACCCCAGCCAATACGGCCAATCGCACTGACCGCCTGGGCTATTCCGAGCGTGAGGCTCGCCATTTCCTGCGTAGCCTGCGCGGCCTCCCGCATAAAGGAAGTGAGATAGGTAAAGAAGTTATATTGACCGACATTGAACAGCCCGCTGGACACCACCAAGGCGCCAAAGTTCTTGTCTTTCGCCAGTTTCGCAAAGCCGGAAAGCAGACCGCCTGCGCCGCGCCGCCGAGGCGGCGGTTTTCGGGCCAGCGTCAGGCATATGCCGGCATTGCAAACCGTTCCCGCAATGATGATCCAGATAATTGCCTGCCAGGAAATATGAGCGGATAACGCCAATGTGCCCGCCGCCAGGACACCGCCAACGGGCACTCCTGTTTGCTTGAGCCCGATTGCCGTTGCGCGACGATTGGGTGGGAACCACTCAAGCACGCCGCGTGCCGTCGCCGGGTTGGTGATCGAATATCCCCAACCGATGACCAACAACGCGAACAAGGCCAAATTCAATCCTGTCGCCCGCGTCAGTAAGGCCGCCCCAATACATAGAATTGCGCTCGCACCGACCAACGCCCATCCGACGCCAACCCGGTCGACAAACGCACCGGCGGGAACGGAACCGCTTACCTGTCCCGCACTGTAAGCCGTCATCAACAAGCCGAACTCAGCGAAATTCAAACCAAGGTCGGGACGGATCACCGGTGCCAAGGCCAAAACTGAAACACTGTGCATTGTGCCGATGGCATGTGCGCCAAGCAGTATGGAAATGCGCGAACGCCAAGGATTATCGACGGTATCAGTGTTTCGCAAAAGGGACCCTGTTTCTGGCAGATAGAGGCTAATCCATCGTCGCCCCCGGGGAGAAATTTACCGCTCACGCAATTTCCACAATGGTACACGAAAGCATCACTTTGTCGTTAGGCGCCATGCCAACCTCTCCCATTTTCATAAAGTATCGTTAGATGACTCAAGGGAGCGGCCCGATTGACAACAGAGAAGAAGAGGTAATGCCAAGGCGATACAAGCAAGAACGAACCCCAATCGATTGGGCACAACAGGTGACGCCGCCGCGCTGGCTGCCGCGCCGGGCCTATATCACCGCTGTTAGCCAATTATATCATGGCGAAATTGCAACGCTGGCGATGTGCCGGAGCCTGAATGAAACGGCGATCGTTACCGAGGATCAGCATTTTCTTCAGACCCAAATCGCCGATGAGACACGACATATCGAATTGTATAGGCGTTACCTTGAACGGTTAGGTGACATTGCTGCTCCGGAACCGGCGCTGGCCGCAGCCTTGCACGGCAGGTTCGAGTGGCAAGGGTCGGCCTTGGGTACGATCGTGGCGGTACATCTGCTCTTGGAAGGTGAAGGACTGCGTGTCCAGCGGGAATACGGACATTGGTTTCCCTGCAGCCTGTTACGGCAGGTCAATGCCAATATCACGCCAGACGAAGCGCGTCATGTCGCCTTCGGGCGCCGAACGCTGGTCGGCGGATTGAACGGCATTACGCAGGACGAGCGGATTGCTATCTATCGTTGGCTCGAAAATTTGTGGCGCGATTGCGCACAATCAATGAGCCAGGACATACCGAGCCTTATTCGGCTAACCATGGGGCAGCGATGGATGAACGAGCGTTGGTCACGCCATCGTAAGGTCTTAATTCGCTTAGGTCTCGTCAGCGAAGCGGAAGCGGCATGATTTCCATCATCATACCCACATTGAATGAAGCGACCAATTTGGAGGCATTGCTCGACCGATTGCTTTCAGAACCAGGCGTGCATGAAATCATTGTCGTTGATGGTGGAAGCAATGACGGAACCCCGCAGGCCGCCCTGGCAAACGGTGTCCATTTCATACCCTCACCACCAGGGCGTGGTGAGCAACTTCATCGAGGCGCCGAAGCCGCGACAGGGGACATCCTGCTTTTTCTCCATGCCGATAGCCGTCTCTCGAGTGGAGGGCTCTCGCAAATCGAAAACGCTTTGGCGGGCAATCCATCGCTCGTTGGCGGCAATCATCGACTGATATTCGATGGATCTGATGAATTTAGCCAATGGCTCGATGGTTTCTACGCCTGGATTCGGTCGCACGGCGTCTATTACGGCGACTCGGGTATCTTCGCGCGCCGCATCGCTTTTGACGCGATTGGCGGCATTCGACCGATAGCGCTCATGGAAGACTTCGATTTTGTCCGTCGCCTCGAACAACACGGTGAAACGATTTGCCTAGATAAGCCGCCATTAGAAACATCCTCGCGGCGCTTCGCAGGTCGCCACCCTATTGCCATCGTTTGGGGGTGGCTTAAGATCCATGCTCTCTTTTACCTGGGCGTATCACCGAGTTACCTCGCGCGCCTCTATGATTCGAAACGCCAAACCCAACAAACATCGTGATCCCGAAAAGTTGAACCGGAATTCCGATCCCGCTATTCCCGTCAGGGCGCAAGTACAGATACACTATCCAATTAACAGTATGACATTCTAGGGAGACGATCCTATGGCCGAGACAGCGTCCGACGGCAATAGCGGGCCGGGTTATGCAAAGGTTCCCGATTATCAGATTGATGTCGCGCCAGCGGGGAAACACGTCAGGATCGAAGTTAATGGACAGGCGATTGTCGACAGCAAGAACGCTTTGTTGATGCGTGAACAGAACCATAAGCCAGTCTATTATTTTCCTCAGTCAGACGTCGACATGTCCTTGTTCGAACGTACCGGCCACTCCACCCATTGTCCCTTTAAGGGCGACGCGTCCTATTGGACGCTGATGGTCAATGGACGCGTGCTTGAGGATGTCATGTGGAGTTACCTGACGCCGTGCGATGAAGTCGCCGATATTGCACAATATGTCGCCTTTTACCGGGACCGGATCGACAGTTGGTACGAAGATGGTGAACTCATTCTCGGCACGGCGCATGGTACCGACGACTGACCTCTAATTGGTGCCGTTCAAGGTCCAGTCGTAACCGTCTTCAAATTCTTCCGCGTCATCCAACAGCGCCGCAATTTGGGGTTTCGCATATATTTTCAGATGCGCAATCACACCGGCAAGGTCGCCGCCGAAATCGTCCGTGAACCAAGCGTAAATGCTGGAGAGGACAACCCGCTCGTCGTCTCGCCGGACTCCCCTTGGATCGTTCACGTAGTCCCGCGCAGACTTTTCGAGAAGAGCATACGTATTGGCCGCTGTAAAAGCCGTTTTCTGCAGGTTCGGACAGCCAATAGACGCACAATTAACGGCGTAATGGATGCGCGGGTCACGCCAAATCGGTCGAAGAATTCGGTGCTCTATATCGTTAAGGCTTACCGCTTCGCCTTCGATTTCGACGAGCTTTTTATCCCAGGGACCACTACTGAAGAGACCCGGCGAGATATTGATATCGCGGATCGATTCCACCGGATGATGCTCGAGCACAACTTTAATCGTCAATGCGTTGTAGAGGTTGATCCAATAAGCGTGCTGCTCGATGCGGTTGAGGCCGGTCACCTTGGTCCCGGCCAATTGGCCCAAATAAGCATCAAGCGCGTTGTGATCAGTCAAACTGACTTGTCCGTAAGCGACGCGATTGACGCCGTCGTCGCTCGCTTTCACATAAGTATCGAGGAACCTCTGCCAGCCCGCATGGTCGACCGTATCTCGAGATGCCTCATCTGAGACGTTCCAACGTTCCCAAAGCTCTGACTTCGGCGCGAAGAGAGACTCGACGCCGCCAAACCCGGAAAGACCGACGGCGATGATCAGCAGCGCGCCAGTGCGAAGAATTTTGGACATGGTTCCGTTTCCATTTAGATTTTCTTGCATAACAATTTGTGCACGAACTCTGTAAACTGCCATTCATAGCTTCGTGAACCAGCGATCCGCACATATGATTGCGGACAATTCATCGAAGCAAATCCGCTACCTTGGGAGCCTATCGTGATTGTCGAACAAATTTGGACCGGGAATGCCTACCGAAATTTTAATTATCTAATCGTTTGCCCTGATACGGGCGAGGCAATGGCGGTTGACCCGCTGGACCATGAGAAATGCCTCGCGGCAGCGAAGAAGAACGGATGGCAGATCACTCAAATCCTGAACACCCACGAGCACGGCGATCATACAGGCGGTAACGACGCGATGATTGCGGCAACAGGTGCAAAATTACTCGCGCACAGTAACGCGAAAGCAAAAATTCCAAATATGGATCGCGGTCTCGGGGCCGGGGATGTCATCAAGATCGGCAAATCTCTGGAACTCGAATGCCTCGACACGCCGGGCCATACGATGGCGCATGTGTGCATCATGTCGCGAACGGCGCAACCTGCGTTGTTCTGCGGCGACACGCTATTCAATGCCGGCGCCGGCAACTGTCACAATGGCGGCCACCCGAACGAGCTTTACCACACCTTCGCCTCCCAATTGGCGGGATTACCGGAAGATACGCTGATCTATCCCGGCCACGACTACATGATTAACAATCTGGAGTTCACGCTTGACCGGGAACCGGATAACGAGAAAGCAAAACTGCTTCTCGACGATGTCGGCGGTCAGGATCCCAACAAAGCGCTCGTATCGACGCTGGCAATGGAAAAGGAAATCAATACGTTCTTCCGGCTCCATAGCCCAAGCGTCATCGCGCGCCTGAGGGAGTCCTTTTCCGACCTGCCGGATGAAGTGGATCCCAAAACTGTCTTTTTGAAACTGCGTGAATTGAGGAACAACTGGTGAGCGACGTCAGACTTACCCTGGAAGAGGTCCGCGACTTGGCGATGCGCGGTCTCAGAGTATCGGGAGTTTCACAGGAAAACGCCACGGTCATCGCAGACGTCATGACAACAGCAGAACAGGACGGTTGTAAATCACATGGCCTGTTCCGGATGCCCGGCTATTGCGCGTGCGTGCGCAGCGGACGCGTAGATGGGAAAATAGCACCCGCCTTGCACGACGATGCACCGGGCGTCATTCGCGTCGACGCACAGCATGGATTTGCTGCCCCGGCGATGGCCGCGGGCCGACCTAAACTTGCGGAGAAAGCAAGGGCGCAAGGGATCGCAACGATGCCGATCGTGAATGCGCACCACTTCGCGGCGCTTTGGTACGACGTCGATGCATTGGTCGAAGACGGGCTGGTCGCCTTTGCCTTCGTCAATTCTCGCTCGTTCGTTGCCCCAGCCGGCGGGATCCGCAAACTCTATGGCACAAACCCCATGGCTTTCGGATGGCCACGCCCCGGCAAACCACCGATGATTTTCGATCAAGCGTCGAGCGCTTCCGCTCGCGGCGAAATTCAGCTCCATCTTCGCGATGGACATTCGATACCGGAAGGCTGGGCAATCGACCCCAACGGAAATCCGACAACGGACCCCGAGGCAGGACTGGCCGGCGCACAATTACCCTTTGGCGGCCATAAAGGTGCGGCGATCGCCATGATGGTCGAGTTGCTCGCCGTTGGGCTTACGGGCTGCAAATTTGGTTTCGAATCCGCTCAGGACGAAAATACCGATGGCGGTCCATCGGAAGGCGGTGAACTTCTCATCGCCATGGACCCTGCACGTTTCGGCGGTACAGGGGACAGCACGGCTACCCTGGCACATGCCGAAACGTTGTTTTCGGAGATCCTGCAGGAGGAGGGTACGCGTCTGCCATCAGACAGACGCTATATCGCCCGTCAACAAACGCCAACTGAAGGTATCACCATACCCGAAACGCTGCACAAAACGATCCTGGAGTGCTGCGAAACCTAAAGTAGCCGCTTACTTGTTGGTGCACACAAAACGGCCCCGCCGTTCGTAATAATTGGACACATAGGACGGCTGGGCCTCTTTTGCGCTCGCACCACATAACTTGCCGACAATAGTTCGCGCGGCATCGCCAAGGATTTGCTGGCGATCTAGCGGATCCAGGTCGGACCGCACGGTATGGCGAATTCGCGCGTGATAGTCATATCCGTCCGTGGCATTACCGATAACCCGCATCACAACGCGGTCGCCGTGCCCCGTTTTAACTTTATATGTCGTGGATTTCGTCCAATCGGGGCCGCCCGTTGCGGGCTCGCCCGATGCACAAGCGGCCGCCAAGGGCAACAGCATCAAAATTCCCGCTTTTTTCAGGTATTGCTTCATCCTTTTCGACCTCCATCTGCCCTCAGATTTTCCATCACTAAATATTACCCCTCGGCGGCATTCATGTGGGGTCGTTGTCACTGCCCCGCAACCATTTTCCTGTATGCTACGCATTGCCTATTCGGGCGATCCCGCTAATATCGCATATTCCTGACTCCAGGAGATTTTTCAAAGAATTCCGTTACAGGAGCGAAGACGAGGATGGCGACGCATAAGGGGTCGGCTCGACTGGCCGTCGATATCGGTGGCACATTCACAGACGTTGTTGTGGAACACAACGGCAAAAGGACGACAGCTAAGGTTCTGACGACCAGCCATGCGCCTGAGGAAGGCGTGCTGGAGGGAGTCTCCTCTGCACTCCAAGGCGCCGGTTTAACCGTTGGCGATATCGGCATTTTGATTCATGGCACAACGCTCGCGACGAACGCCATCATCGAGCGCAAGGGCGCGGTAACAGCGCTGATTACAACGGAGGGATTCCGTGATGTTCTCGATATCGCGTACGAAACCCGTTACGACCAATATGACGTCTTTTTGGACAAGACAGAGCCGTTAGTGCCGCGATATTTGCGTCTTACGGTATCGGAACGCCTCGCCGTTGACGGAGAAGTCCTGAAGCCGCTGGATGAAGACGGGTTGCGAGCGCTGCTGCCGGTGTTAGAGCGCGAAAAGGTCGAAAGCGTTACAATTGGCTTCCTGCATGCTTATGCCGATGGCGTTCACGAGCAGCGCGCCAAGGAAATCCTTAACAAAGCGCGCCCTGATCTGATGGTCACCTTGTCTTCCGAGGTTTGCCCCGAAGTCCGGGAGTTCGAACGCTTCACCACCGCGACCGCCAACGCTTATGTACAGCCCTTGATGTCGAGCTATCTAAGGCGCCTGGAAACAGCATTGGGCGAACGTGGGTTTGAAGGGGCGTTCTTTCTCATGACGTCAGGCGGCGGACTAACCACTCTCGATACCGCAGTGCGTTTTCCAATACGCCTCGTCGAGTCAGGGCCTGCGGGCGGCGCTATCCTCGCCACGGGCATCGCCCGCGAGTGCGGCACCGAACAGGCTCTATCTTTCGATATGGGCGGAACAACGGCAAAAATTTGCCTTATCGAGGATTACACACCAGAGACAGGCCGCAGCTTCGAAGTCGCGCGCCAAGCCCGCTTTCAGAAGGGTAGTGGATTGCCGTTGCGCATCCCCGTCATTGAGATGGTCGAAATCGGCGCCGGAGGCGGCTCCATCGCCGCGGTCGACGCGTTACAGCAAATAACCGTCGGCCCGCATAGCGCGGGCTCCGATCCTGGTCCGGCCTGCTATGGACGTGGCGGCACAGCGCCAACCGTTACCGATGGCGACGTCGCGCTGGGGCGCATCGACCCGGACTCGTTTGCCGGCGGAAAAGTGCAGCTTCATCCCGAAGCGTCAATGACCGCGCTGGAGGAAAGCGTTGGAAAACCGCTTGGCTTGAGTGGAGAACTGGCAGGCTATGGCGTCATTGAAATGGTCGATGAAAACATGGCAAACGCCGCGCGTGTCCACTCTATTGAGCGCGGTAAGGTCATCAGTGAGCACACCATTATAGCGTTCGGTGGCGCAGCACCCTTGCATGCCTCCCGCTTGGCGGAAAAGCTTGGCATTTCACGCGTGATCATTCCGACAAATGCAGGCGTCGGGTCTGCTGTCGGCTTCCTAAAAGCGCCGATCGCCTATGAAGTAGTCCGTAGCCGCTACATGACCCTGCGAGATTTCGACGCCGACCTTGCCAACGAATTGCTGCATTCGATGCGAGAAGAGGCCCTTAGCGTCGTAAAAGCTGGCGCCGGCGATGCGCCCTTGGAGGAAAAACGGATCGCCTTTATGCGCTATATGGGCCAAGGCCACGAAATTGTCGTGCCGCTTCCCAACCGCGACCTCACATTTGAAGATACGCGAATGCTGAAAGAAACCTATGACCGGGAATACGAAGCGTTATACGGCCGGACGATTCCGGACGCCGATATCGAATTGTTGACCTGGGCCATGACAATCAACACGGAACAAACCGGCGCAAATGCATTAGGCTCCGTAGACGGGATGGCCGTTGCAGCGCCAGCAAGTCATCGTCGCGTCTTCGATGCAAACGCAGAAGCGTCGATCGACGTACCATTGTACCGTCGCGAGTCGCTGAAACCCGGTATGCGGCTTGAAGGCCCGGCAATTCTAGCGGAAGATGAAACATCGACCTTTGTTTCCAGCAGCTTCGATGCCGTGATTAACAGCGCCAACTATATCGTGCTGGAACGCAAACAAACTTAAACAAGTATTAGCAATTTTTAAGAATTATAACGTGTGCCGTTCATAACCGGAAATTCGGGCCAATCTTATCGGATGTTCTGACGGTCCTGAGCAGAGAGCTAAATGGGTATTAGACGAACGTTATATGTCCGAAATTGACTTCCAAAAAGCGCTTGCGCGCTTACGACTTGAATTCATCGATGATAGTGCCGAACGCCTGGACAGGATTGATGCCCAAATTGATCGAATGTATCGCGGCACAGGGGATGGCAACGACGTATTCATCGAGTTTCAGCGGGACATTCATAGCCTTAAGGGGTCGGCGGGTACTTACGGATTTAGTGCCGTAACGCTTATTGCGCATCGATTGGAAGACTATATCGAAGCGTCTCCCTTGTTGAAAAACGAACATCTGCTCGATGTTCAGGCCTATATCGACCATATCCGCAAAATTCTTGAATCCGGCAACGACGCACCAAAGGAGCAACTTGAAAAGATCCTGGCATCCTTGCCATCCAGCGTCGTCACCAAATCACAACAAACCGAGCACCGAAAAGTCACTGTATTTCTTGTGATGCCGAAAGGCGTGCAGAGGAAGATGATCACCACCGAACTCAATTCCTGTGGTTTTGAGCTCGTATTCTCGGATCACCCTCTCGAAGCCTTTGGTTTGGCGATTTCGCTGCAGCCGGATCTTATTCTGTCTTCAGTTGAATTCGATCGTTTTAGCGGTATGGAATTTGCCCGTGCGTTGCGAGTCGTGAACGCGACGAATGACATTCCCATCGTTCTCTTGACCAGCTACGACGCACAAAAGCTGCAATTGGGTGAAATACCGGCGAACACAAAAATCGTCCATAAGGGCTCTGATTTTACGGCCGATCTCGCCAATATCCTGATGCAGGAAGGTATGATCGGCTGAACTGCCGCTTCCCCCGTTCGGTTCCTGAAGCTAACAATGTCGCTATGCGGTTTGACTAGGGTCGGTCCGACCCGGTCTACTATCGCGGCCGCAATCGTTCACAGGAACCACCCGATGATTATCAAAGACGTAAAAACGACCCTCATACGGCTTCCCTTTCGGGAGCAACCAGCGCTCGCTGCCGGTTACGACAAGGACCGTGAAGTCCTTGTCGTCGAAATAGAAACCGCCTCGGGTATCGTCGGGCTCGGCTATCAACTGTACCTGCGCGAAGGCTTTCGGACGACCAAGGCGTGTCTTGAAGAAATAATGATCCCTAGAATCATCGGCAAGGATGCGTCCGCGGTCGAGGCAATCTGGCGCGATTTATGGCAAATCACCCTGGCCGATGGGCGCGGCGGCGCGCAGCTGCTGGCGCTCTCCGCGATCGATGTCGCGCTATGGGATATCGTCGGACAGAAAGCAGGCCTGCCGCTGCATCGCTTGTGGGGTCATTACCGCAGCGAGGTCCCCATTTATGGCTCCGGCTGCTGGCGCGGTCTTGGTGGTGACGGCATGGCGGCAAAAGCCGAACGGTTCATGAACGAGGGCTATAAGGCCATCAAGATGCAAGTCGGACACATCTGGAGCGATGCGGAAGACGTCGCCAACGTCCGGCAGATGCGCGACACGGTCGGACCCGACGTTGATATCATGGTCGATGTGAACATGGCCTGGAGCGCGGATAAGGCAATCCTTATGGGCCGTAAGCTAGAGGAATCGGAGATCTATTGGCTCGAGGAGCCGGTATTGCCCGACGATTTCCATGGCTATTTCCGCGTCGCTGACGCGCTCGACCTGCGTGTCGTTGGCGGTGAAAGCCACTTCACACGTTACGATTTGCGGCCTTTCTTCGAGCATCCCAAACTGCCGATCCTGCAACCCGATGTAATCCGCGGTGGGCTGACCGATTTGCGGAAGACCGCGGCGATCGCGGATACCTGGGGCCTTCAGATTGCGCCGCACCTGTATCCGGAACTCATGATTCACGTTATGGCATCGATCCCCAACGGGCTAATATTGGAAAACATGGAATTCATGGACGATTTCTGGGTCGATTGGGCAAAACCGGTAAACGCTATGGTCACCGCACCGGAAACGCCAGGCCATGGCCTCAAAATCAAACCGGAAATCATGACCGATTGCGCTGTCAACTAGGCAACGATTCGATACGGGAAGATATGTGAAATGACGGACGCGTTAGCAAAAATACGCAACCAGATCATGTGGAACCGGCTTATCGCCGTCGTGGAGGAGCAGGGCCAAACCCTGATGCGGACCGCGTTCAGTCCAATCGTGAGGGAGTGCGGTGATCTTTCCGCCTGTGTCTTCGACCTTAAAGGACGAATGATGGCGCAGGCCGTTACCGGCACACCGGGGCATGTCAACTCGATGAACAACGCGGTTGGGCATTTCATGCGTCATTTCCCACAGGAGAGTATGCGCGAAGGCGACATCTACATGACCAACGATCCGTGGATGGGAACCGGACACCTGAACGACTGGGTTCTCATGACACCCTGTTTCCGCAAGGGAAAGCTCGTCGCGACATTCCTGTGTACGGCCCATATCACCGATATCGGTGGCCTCAGTTCCGGCGCCGACGGCACGGATGTGCTGATGGAAGGGCTTTACATCCCCATGACCAAGCTCGCCGATCAAGGAGCGATCAACGAGACTCTGGTGGAAATGATCAAGGCCAACACCCGACTGCCAACCGACAATGAAGGCGATCTTTACTCCTTGATCGCCTGTAATGAAATCGGTTGCCGCCGCCTCTTGGAAATGATGGAGGAATTCGGACTGGATGATCTAGAGGAACTCGCTAACGCAATTTGCGATAACTCGCGCGCCGCGGTCCTCGCGGAAATCCGAAAACTGCCACAAGGGTCCTGGCGCAGTTCCATGACCATCGACGGTTTCGAAAGCCCAGTCGAATTCATCGCGGAAATGACGATTTCGGAAGACGGCATACATGTCGACTACGATGGCACGTCTTCCGCTTCCCGGCACGGCATCAACGTCCCCTTTGGCTACACTCTGGCTTATACCTGTTTTGGCCTCAGTTGCGTGGTATCGCCGAACATCCCAAACAATGGCGGTTCTCTGGAGCCAATCACCGCGTCCGCTCCGGAAGGTTCCATCCTGAACGCCATATACCCGGCGCCCGTATCCGCACGCCATGTCATTGGGCAGATGCTCCCGGATGTCGTCTTTGGTTGCATGCGACAGGTCGTGCCGGAGCGCGTCCCCGCGGAAGGAACCTCATCGCTCTGGACCATAAACTTGAAGGGCAGGCGGGTCGGCGACAATGCCGGGCACCAAATCTTTAGTATCAAACAGGTGACGACCGGCGGCGCAGGGGCACGACCGATGAAAGACGGCTTGTCCGCGACCGCCTATCCCAGTGGCGTCATGGGTACGCCCATAGAAATTACCGAATCCGAAGCGCCGCTCATTTTTTGGCGCAAAGAATACCGGCCGGACTCAGGCGGGCCCGGAAAATTTCGCGGGGGACATGGCCAAATTATTGAAATCGAAAACCGTGAAGGCGGACCCTTTGATATGAACGCGGCGCATGACCGCATTGTTCACGCGCCGCGGGGCAATACTGGTGGTGAGGACGGGGCCAATGGATATCTCGGCATTGCCAACGATGGGCCTATCGGATCGAAAGGACGACAACCGATACCGGCGGGCGGGCGACTTGTCGCCCATTCTCCGGGTGGCGGCGGCATCGGCGATCCCCGGGAACGCAATAAAGACGCCATCGCCGCTGATCTACGCGATGGCCTTGTGACAGCCGAGGCGGCAAAACGGGATTATGGCGTCGATGCGGAAAAGCTGCTGGCTTAACCGCTAGTCTACCTCGATGGGCAAAGATTCATTCTTGGCCCATTCGCTCATCGAATTATCGTAAACGGTAATCCGCTCATAGCCCAGTTGATGGAGCAGAAAAGCGTCCAGTGTCGCGGCAATACCGCCACCGCAATAGGTGATGATTTTCTTTTCCGGCGAGGCACCAATCGAGGCAAACCGTTCGGCGACCGTAGCCGGATCGAGAAACGTATTATCTTCGGGATTGAGCAAAGACGCCGCTGGAATATTCTCGCTTTTGGGAATCCGGCCCGGGCGCCCATAGCGATCACTGTCACCGCGATGCAGTTCGGGTGAAAGTGCATTGATCGTGCAAACCGCCGCGTCGCCGATTGCGGCTGAAACGCCGTCGGGCCCCACGAATAGATCCGGCCTCGGCCGTGCCGTAAAATTGGCCTCTGGATAGGTTACCGGCTCCATCGATACCGCCCGCTTCTCAGCAGTCCATTTTTGCCAACCACCGTTGAGAACCGCCGCATTATCGAACCCGAAGGCACGGAGCATCCACCAAATCCGCGTCGCCCATTGCGCGTTACCCGTGCTGTAGAGAATAACGCGGGTGTCATGGCCCACACCATGACGCGACAGCGCCGCTGCGAAATGCTCGGGAGACGGCACCGTAAAGCGATAAGGAGATTCCGCGACGGACAACTCACCTTGTAAATCAATGAAATCCGCACCCGGGATATGGCCTTTTTTGTAATCTTCCTTGCCGCTCTTGACGGTGTAGGGGACGTCCGATCCTTCGCCCGCATATAAGAGATGTACCGTACAATCGAAGATCCGCAGCGACGGGTCCGTCAAGTTGGCATCAAGCCAGTCGGTTTCGACAATTGCATCAGGGTAGCGGTAGTGAGGCGCGTCCGTCGCCATTTCGGTCTTCCCTCTGTTCCATACGAAATAAAAGTCTCCGGAGAACTTATCCGAGAAGATCAGGTGATAATAGTGCCAGCTTCACGAGGTTAGCCGGCCCCCTGACATCGTCACGCTGCTATTTGAGTGGTGAGAAGATGATTATCCCAGAACCGGCTTCCGGCGAAATCGTCTTTCATTGCGCATCTGGTTCCTGTGCGAACGTTGAACGCGGCAGCGCCGTCGACACCGCTGGTCAATATAAACTCGCCATCGGAACGAGTAGCCGCAATGCCGCAGACATCAGAAAAATCAGTGTGAGAAACATAGCCGCCGGTGCGCGTATCCCAGAACGTAACCAGATTACCGTGAGGGGCAGTGACACCTGCAATCAACCCACTACCATCTACGGCTACGGAACCTGTGTAGCCGCGCATTCGCGTCTGAATGTTTCTGGGCGCCTTACTCAATAGAAGTCCAGGCCCGTTAAGACGGCAAAACGCGACGAGAGGCGTGTCCTGCCAATCCGGAGCCTGATCCTGCATCACGGCACATATCGTTCCATTCGCACCGACCGCAATATGACGGATACTCAACCTTTTTAGCCGTGCGTTGTTGAGCGAATATTTCGCGTGTAACGTACCGGTGAGTCGGTTGATTACGGCGAGCGACGGTTCCATCGTATCGATGTTCAGTTTCTCCCGGCCCGCATCAGGGTGCGTTCGAATTCCGCCGTTCGCAACAATCAGAAACGCACCGTCCGGCGACAAACAAACTTCATGCGGGCCAATTCCATAGCTGGAAAACGCCGCGACGCGAGAAAATCCATTTGCGGCGTCATAGATGCCAATTCGGCCCTCACCGGAAGCGAATTCATTTTCCGTTGCATAAAGCGTATTTCCATCGCCGGAGAAGACGCCGTGCCCATAGAAATGGTGTCCTGACGGCGCAGAAATTTGCGCGCGCTGCGCACCGTTTTGCGGGTTAAAGGCAATGGCGAACCGATCCGGGCGCCTCGCAAATATCATGGCCCGTTCGGACTTTGTGGATAGCGCAATGCCATGACCACGCCCCGGGAGCGGAAATTCATAATGCCGCCGTCCGTTAACGGTAAAACATGCCAAGCTGTAGCCTCCTTGAGGCTGTGCATTGGCACTAATGTAAATTGGTTGAGGAGCAGCGGTGACCGTAGAGGGAATCAAGCCGGCCGCCGCTGCTCCTCCGGCCCCCAGAAGGGAAAGTACCCGTCGGCGGCCGATCTGCACATCAGTCTCCGTCCAGGGCGTTGAAGCCCAAAGGTGCTCCAATCGCGGGCGCAAATCTGTTTCGTACAAGTGCCTTTAAGGCGCGTAATTCGCGCGCCAGGCTTAAAACCTGTTCTCGGCCTAGGGGATCCACGACTGCCTGCACGAGGGTAAACTCGATGATCTGCGCTTTCGCGAGCGATTTCATAAATGCCTTCGAAATGTGTTCCTCGAGAACGGCCTGTTCCGAACCGAGTAAGGCGCGCAAGCCGAAACCACCAGATCCTTCATACATCGCTTGCAATGCCGAAAGGTTTGCAACGATGTTTCTGAGCGAGCGACCGCTTCGCCACGATTCCGTCCGTTTGGGGCGGGAAAAATCGATCGTTTTGCCAAGGAGCTTGTCGAGCTTAAGGTCTGTCATCATTTGCAGGCTCATGTAAAAACCTCTGACGAAAGCTGCTACCACTTCGCGGTTCGATGCGAAGCGGGAGTGCTCTGATCCCGGCGACCTTAACTCGGAAAGAAACGTTCCCTGTCCTTGGCTCCAGTCCGCTGCCAACGCCCGCGACATTTCGGCGAGATTGTTGGATATGGCAACAAGGAGTTTGCGCGGAAAATCATCCGCGCTGCCGGAGGAAAGCGCGTTCGCATATTTCTCCTCAAAAAGCAGCCGTTCTGCCGCGGTCAATCCCTGTATTGCGACACTCTCGCGCGCAAAGTGTTCTGGTTTGAGGGCAGCGATATTTCGGGATCGGATCAACTCAGCGATTTGTCGGCCCGCGCGGCCCCGCTTATCTGGCCAAAACTGAATTCGAAAACTTCTCATCAGGAGTTCAACTGGTCCATGTTGTACATGTGCGACAGCTGCCCAGCGGTCAAACAAGTTATGAAACTGCATCCGTGTGCGCTCGAGACGGCGAGGCGGCGCAGCGCCGCACATAGGTCCAACAATTTCATGGAATTTCAGTGCTGAGGCAGCAAGAGACTCATAGCGCGGGACGACGTGGCGTTCTGTGAGAGAGGCAGCAACCTCCTGGTACCGCGCCTCTCCGATTCTAGATGTGCTGGATTGCGCGCTGCTGCACTCGGCAAGGACCACCAAAAGCAACCCAAATATCAAATATCGCCGTCGCCTCATATCAGAGCGAGCCGATAAAACGCATGAGGTTTCGGCGATCCTTCGCCGGCATTGCGATTACGGTCTGCTTGGCTTTCTCCGCTTCGCCGCCG
This sequence comes from Alphaproteobacteria bacterium, assembly GCA_021774435.1. Taxonomy (GTDB): domain Bacteria; phylum Pseudomonadota; class Alphaproteobacteria; order UBA8366. The sequence goes on along the minus strand of JAJFJB010000263.1, from coordinate 2,404 downwards.
TGCCAGAGTATCGCTTCGAGCAGGTTTCTGGCGCGACCGTCATGCAGAAAATTTGTGTGCCCATTAACAATCTTCGCCAGCCCGATACCCCACAGCGGCGCCGTGCGCCACTCCTGGCCATTGGCACGCCCCTCCGGCCGGCCGTCAGCAAGACCACCGCCCATGTCGTGCAACAGCATGTCCGTGTAGGGCCAAATTAGTTGGCGGGACTGCTCCGGTCGGTCAGGTAAATCACGCTCAGTAATAAACTTTGGTGTATGGCAAGCTATGCACCCGCTTTCATAGAAAACGCGTTTTCCAGCAAGCACCTTCGCATCGCCTACATTACGGCGCTCAGGGACGGCAAGATTACGCGAATAGAACACGACAAGATCGACCACACTCTGTGAAGCTTCGTGATCCTGATATTGTTTGCTATTCCCATTTGGTGCAGCGTTGCAATCGCGCTGAATTGCCGTGCATTCCCCGGCGCCGTTCGGGAAGAGGGGGGTCGATATTCCCATATCGCCGGAAAACGCGCCGGAACTCTGGTCTTCGATTGTTACATTGCCGGCTTTCCAACCAAATCGTCCCAGGGCCACGCGCTTTTGCGAACCGCTCCACACTCTGTTCGGTTTACCGGAAACATCGTCGCCATCGGCATCGTCAGGATCGGCCAACGCCAAGATTTGGGATTCCGGAACGGCCTCGAGCAATCCAAGTCCGATCATTTGCGGTGCCACGCGCGGCGATAACATCACCTCTCTATGTAATACGCCGAATCCAAGAGCCCGCACCGAATAACTCGGTTTACGCAGCGAGGCCGTTTCACCTTCGGAAAGAGTGACCGGAATTTCTTCATAAGAAATCCTCATTCGCCCCTCCGCCTTGTGACCTTGGATCGCAAAGTCCTGCAACTGCCCGCCATATGTCGGTTCTGGTACGACGGCAATCTTTCCACTCGCCAAGGCAAGGCGCTGCACTTTCGTTTGCGGCGGAATACTGAGCCGGAGAAACATCGAAACCGCATCATCTTGCGGCCACACCGCTGACGGAGGATGACCGCGGCCATCCTTCAAATGACAACGCTGACAGGATCGCGCGTTGTATAGAGGGCCCAAGCCGTCGGAAGCCTGTGTCGAGGCAGGCGCAGTAACCCAAAGTCGTCGGAAGAAACCATTCCCGACCTTGAAGTCCAACTCACGCTCGAAGCTCATATTTGCTGAACTGTGAGAAAATGCATTCCCATTAACCAATTTCCGCGACGTCGCGGCCCCCGCGGGCAACGGCTCATAGCGCTCCGGTTTGGAAAAGTCTGTTGTTGGCTGCAGTATGTCGGCGTCGCCTTCGGCTCGCACAGCGGAAACCGCCATCGCTGCAGCCCCCAAAATCCCCATGGCGACGCATCGCCAAGGGGATTTTGAAAAATTTCTGCCAAACCAGATCATTGGAAGACAACGGTTGGATTGTCGAGACTGTCGGACCCTTCAAATGCAATCCGCGACAAACCAAGTACATTTACGATTTTCTCGATGCTCCGTGTCTGCGCGGTCAGCGCATCCACCGCAGTTTGAATGCGCGCATTGCCTGCCACGTTTTCGGAAGCCAGCATCTGATCGTATGCTTCGCCACCTTCCGCCGCCGCTACGATCGACTGCATAGCGGCCATGGTTGCATCAAGCTTACGGCGCATTTCCAAATCAACAGCCGCTTTCTGCTTCAACACGAGGCTCGAAAGGCCCGGGCCTTTAACCAATCGTCCGTCGATACGCCGGTATTCGCCGACATAGACATTGCGAATGCCCAGCGCGTCATAGAAATGCGAGTTGTGCGTGTTATCGCTGAAGCAATCATGCTCCTCTTCCGGATCGTGCAACATGAGGCCAAGCTTCATACGTTCTCCCGCCAACTCACCGTAGGACAGACTGCCCATGCCTGTGACAATGGCGGTGAGTCCGGTGTTGAGGTCGCCGTTAAGCAGCTTTGCACGAGCGCCTCCGCCAGCAATCCACTGGTTTGTCATCCATTGCAAATCGTCAATCAGAAGGTCGGTTGCGGTTTTCAGATAGGCAGCGCGCCTATCGCAATTGCCCCAGGAACAATTCGCAGTATCGAAATCGCTGGCGGGCCTGCTACCGGCACCAGACCCGGTACCGTTCAAATCCTGCCCCCACAACAGGAACTCAATCGCGTGATAACCAGTCGCTACATTGGCCTCGATCTCACCAACCTCGTGCAACGTATCTGCCAGGAGTGTCTTGGAAATATTCCGGGTGTCGATTGACCGCCCCGATAATATTAGTGTTTTGTTTGCGATAACGTTCGCGCTATAGAGCGGATTATTATCGGATTCCGCACCGTAGCTCGCCGCTACGTAATCGATTAGACCTTCATCGAGCGGCCAGGCATTTACCTTGCCTTCCCA
>JAJFJB010000262.1 GCA_021774435.1 Alphaproteobacteria bacterium | reverse complement strand
CGCCTCGAGGTTCCGAAACGTCTCGTAGCCGATCAAGTTCGGCGGCCGGCCGATCTTCGCCATCACTTCGTTGCAGGCGTCGATGCAGAGCGCGCAATGAATGCATTCAAGCTGCGGTCCGTCGCGGATATCGATACCCATGGGACAAACGACAACGCATTGCCGGCAGCGGATGCAATCGCCCCTATTCTCCCAGCTTTCGCCCTTCTTATGGGCCGCACGCGGTTCGCCGCGTCGCTCCCGATAGGTGACGAGAAGCGAGTCCTCATCGAACATTGCGCCCTGGATACGCGGCCAAGGGCACATATAGATACAAACCTGTTCGCGCATCAGGCCGCCGAGCGCATAGGTGGTGAACGCAAAGATACCAATGAAGGACACCGCGGCCATGGGTGCCTGAAACGTTGCGAGCTCGACGAGAAGAGTAGGCGCATCCCGGAAATAGAAAACCCAGGCCCCGCCGGTCATTACCGCAATCACCAGCCAGATAGCGTGCTTGCTGACCTTTTTGAGAATTTTCAACGAATTCCACGGCGTTTTATCGAGACGGATGCGTGAATTGCGATCCCCTTCAATGAACCGTTCCACAGCGATGAACAAATCCGTCCAAACCGTCTGTGGGCAGCTGTAACCGCACCAGACACGGCCAAACAGCGACGTAAACAGGAACAGGGCAAGTGCGGAGATGATCAAAACCCCAGTCAGTAGGTAGATTTCTTGCGGCCAGATCTCGACGAAAAAGAAATAGAACTTCCGGTTCGGCAGATCGAGCAAAACCGCCTGGTCCGGCCCCGCGCCCCGGTCCCAACGTAGCCATGGGGTGACGTAATAGATGCCCAGCGTGACGACCATGATGAGCCATTTCAACTGCCGAAACGTGCCATAGGCGCGCTTCGGGTGGATGCGTGCGCGCGACTTGTAGAGCGAGCGTTCTTCCTTGCGGTTGACCGCGTCAACGTCTGCCCGCTCCACGCCCTCCGCCACTTGTGCACCAGGCTGCACAGCGTCGATGGCCTCCCTCGCGAGGGCCTCAAGCGGTGTCAGTGTATCGTCGGGCGCAGGCATCCGCGTCGGGCCCTATTCTCCGCCACCGAGCGAATGAATATAAATAGCCAATTGCTTGATCGTTACGTCCGGCAAGCGGCCCTGCCAATGCGGCATCACACCCTTGCGGCTGTCGGTGATCATCGTCCGGATCGCATTCGCATCGCTGCCGTAAAGCCATATGGCATCGGCCAAATTGGGGCTTCCGAGTTCCCGGTTGCCCTTGCCGTTCTTGCCGTGGCAATCGACACATTGTTCCGCGAAGACCGGCGCACCAAGCTTGGCGGCCGCCTCATCCGTCGCTTTGCCAGAAAGCGATAGAACATACTGTGCGACCTGCGCGATTTGCTTTTTCTCCAATAGTTCATCCCGACCAAACGCCGGCATTTCGCTGAGCCGTGTCTCATCGTGGCCGGAACGAATTCCGAACTGGATCGTCTGTTGAATGGCTTCCAATGAACCGCCCCACAGCCAATCGTCGTCCGAAAGGTTCGGATACCCCTTCCCGCCCTGCGCGGCACCGCCATGACAGCCGGCGCAATTATCGCCGTAGGCTGATTTTCCGCCCGCCAGCGCGAATTCCATCAGTTTCTGATCTTTCCGAATGGTTGCCATGTCGGCTTCTGCAATGCGGTCGGCAAAGACTTTGCGCGCATCATTGGCCGCCGCGATATCGGCGGCGACTTCGCCCCGTGAGGAATAACCTAAAACACCCTTGGTATAACCCGACATCAAAGGCCAGGCCGGATAAAGCACCCAATAGGCCACGCCCCAGACGATACAGGCATACATAACCATCAACCACCAACGCGGCAGCGGGCTATCGAGTTCCTTGATACCGTCCCATTCGTGACCGGTCGTCGCCTGACCGCTGATTTCGTCCCGTTCCGTTTCAGCCATGGCTCAGTCCTCGATGATGTCGTCGTTGAGCGGCGAACGGGCCGCCCGGTCGAATTTGTCCCGGTTCGACGGCCACAGCGCATAGGCCACGACCGCGCCGAACACGATGATGAAGAAGAACATTCCCCAGATCTGGGCGAACGACGTCGCTGTTTCGTATGTCATCCTTTTGTCCTCCCTTAGCGCAAATTGTCGCCGGCGGCGTCGTAGACGCTGAAATCGACCAATGTTCCGAGCATTTGCAGATATGCGATCAGCGCATCCATCTCGGACACCAATTCCGGGTCGCCGTCGAAGTCGCGCACGACGGCCTTCGGGTAGCGTTGCAATACCGCTTCCGCCCCGTCGCTGTCCGGGTTGGCTTGCGCCTGCAGGTCTGTCCCCGCCGCAGCGATCATGGCGTCCGTATAGGGAACACCGGCGATACGGTTTGCCCGCATATCGTCGGCGATATCACCCGACCATGCCGGCGTCTTCATGAGGAACGGATAACCCGGCATGATCGATTGCGGGACGATATCGCGCGGATCGACCATATGCGCGACATGCCATTCGTCGGAATACTTGCCACCGACCCGCGCCAGATCCGGACCCGTCCGTTTCGAGCCCCACTGGAAAGGGTGGTCATACATGCTCTCTGCCGCGAGGCTATAAGGCCCATAGCGCTCCACCTCGTCCCGCAGGGAGCGGATCATCTGCGAGTGGCAGTTGTAGCAACCCTCGCGGATATAGATGTTCCGGCCCACGAGTTCGAGGGGTGAGTATGGCCGCACGCCCTTCACTTTCTCGATCGTCGTATCGAGAAAATAGAGCGGCATGATTTCGACCAGTCCGCCAATCGACACGGTGATCAAGGTACCGATCAGGAGAACCATCGACTTGGTTTCGAAGATTTTATGTTTTGCCCAAACTGACATGGTTCTCTCCCTTATTCCGCTGGCAGCTTGGCAAGCGCCGCAGCGGACGCGCCTTCGGGATGGTGGATCGTCTCGCTGGCTTCATCGCCGCGGGCCGTCCGCCAGAGATTGTAGGCCATGATCAGCGAGCCCAGGACGAACAGTGTGCCGCCGATGGCCCGGATAATGTAGAAGGGATGCATGGCCTCAACGGTTTCGATAAACGAATATTCCAGGAAACCGAGACTGTCATATGCCCGCCACATCAGCCCTTGCAGGATGCCCGAGACCCACATCGCGGTGATGTAGAGCAGAATACCGAGAGTCGAGACCCAGAAATGCCATTCGACAAGCCGCAGGCTGTAGAGCCGTTTGCGGCCCCAAAGCCAGGGTGTCAGACAATACAGTGCGCCGAAGCTCACGAATCCAACCCAGCCGAGCGCACCGGAATGCACATGACCGATGGTCCAGTCCGTGTAGTGGCTGAGGCTGTTCACCGCCTTGATCGACATGAGCGGTCCTTCGAAGGTGCTCATCCCGTAGAAAGCGACCGAAACGACCAGCATACGGATAACGGGATCGGTCCGCAGCTTGTCCCAGGCGCCGGATAGCGTCATCAAGCCGTTGATCATGCCGCCCCAGGACGGCATCCACAGGATGATCGAAAAGGTCATTCCGAGCGTCTGCGCCCAGTCCGGCAATGCGGTGTAGAACAGATGATGCGGCCCGGCCCAGATATAGGTGAAGATCAGGGCCCAGAAATGGACGATCGACAACCGATAGGAATAAACCGGCCGTTCGACCCGCTTCGGCACGAAATAATACATGATGCCAAGGAAACCGGCCGTCAGGAAGAAGCCGACCGCATTGTGGCCATACCACCATTGCGTCATCGCGTCCTGCACGCCCGACCAAAGGATATAGCTCTTGGTCCCCGACCAGCTCACCGGAATGGCAGCATTGTTGATGAGGTGCAGCATCGCCACCGTGACGATGAAGGCGAGGAAGAACCAGTTGGCAACGTAGATATGCGGTTCCTTGCGCTTGAACAGCGTGCACAGGAACACCAGCAGATAAACCACCCAGACGACGGTCAGCCACAGATCGATATACCATTCCGGTTCCGCATATTCCTTGGATTGCGTGACGCCGAGCAGGTAGCCCGTGGCGGCCAGGACGATGAAAACCTGATAGCCCCAAAACACGAACCACGGCGCCATATGGCCGGCCAGCCGTGTCCGGCAGGTCCGCTGCACCGCAAAAAACGATGTCGCGATCAGAACATTGCCGCCGAACGCGAAAATCACCGCCGAGGTGTGCAGCGGCCGCAGCCGTCCGAAGTTGGTCCATGGCAGATCCAGGTTCAAGGCCGGATAGGCGAGTTGCCAGGCGATCACATCGCCGGCCAGAAAGCCGGCAACGCCCCAAAACATGGAGGCGATCACACCGGCACGGACAACCGCGTGATTGTACCCTGCTTCATGCTCCCCGGCCCTGCCACCCATGCGGCGCATAAGCAACCAAAGACCGGCCAGACCAGCCGCGACGACCAGAAACCCGGCATGAAACGTCATGACGGCTTCGCTGGTCGCCAGCATTTCCGCCACGCCGATAGCAACAACGAGTGCTGCCGCGGGCAGCGCAAGAAACTCCCCGAAAGCCGCACGGTCCGTGCGCACTTGTTCAGTAATCATGAAGACACCCTTCCTCAATGCGTGCCGCACTATCCCGGATTGGGCCGCAACGGACAATGACCTAAATCAAAGACGATTCAGCCCGTTTTCAGAGGCGAGAAAGGCGCGCAGCGACGCCGCCCATTGTCAGCGACTGGATGGAGTGTTGCGCGACCGCCCAAAGGAATGATACTCACGGTCGCCCCGGCCAAACACAGCATGCTTATTGCCAAACGGGGCCTGAAAGCCACACGTCACGCTTTCACCGGATGGGTGCCCGAGTGGTTGAAGGGACCGGTCTTGAAAACCGGCAAAGGTTAACGCCTTTCGTGGGTTCGAATCCCACCCCATCCGCCATTATTTTTTTGCGGGTAGCCGCCAAGCCAACCCTACCCGCAGGCTCCGAGTTCGAACTTCGTCTCGAACACTCCGCCATCTATGGCGCGGTCGCGCGTACAAATTTCTAGACTTGTAACGACGATGCAGGGCGGGGCCGCGGTCCCCGCTGCGTCGTTGCCATACACTCCCTGCAGGCGCGCAGCGGGGACACCCTGCCTCCCTCCCAGGCAGAC
>JAJFJB010000261.1 GCA_021774435.1 Alphaproteobacteria bacterium | reverse complement strand
CGGTGCCCTGCTGGTGGTGCTTTATGTCTATCTGGTGTCGGTCTGCGCGCGCTATCCCGACCTGATACTGGACGATCCGAATTCGCCGGTTACGAGCCTGCCAGAACCGGGCCCGACCGTCATGGCGGGGCTGCATTTCCTGCTGCCCGTTTGTTTGCTGATTTGGTGTCTGATGATCGAGCGCCTGTCGCCGGCGCTTTCGGCGTTCTGGGCGGCAGCCCTGATGATTTTTATTCTGCTGACACAGCGTCTGTTGTTTGCCTTCTTCCGCAAACAAAGCCTTGGTGGCATGCTTGGGCAAGGGTTTAGCGAACTGATCGACGGCATGATCTCCGGCGCTCGTAATATGATCGGTATCGGCATTGCGACGGCTGCGGCAGGGGTTATCGTCGGCACCGTTTCGCAGACGGGCGTGGGCTTGGTATTGGCGGAGCTCGTCGAGTTCCTGTCTCAAGGCCAGATCATGTTGATCCTGGTCTTTACCGCGATACTTAGCTTGATCCTGGGTATGGGGTTGCCGACGACAGCGAACTACATCGTGGTTTCATCGTTGCTAGCACCGGTCATAGTCAGTTTAGGGCAACAGAACGGGCTGATCGTGCCTCTGATCGCAGTGCATCTTTTTGTATTTTATTTTGGCATCATGGCCGACGTGACGCCGCCGGTTGGGCTGGCGTCCTTTGCTGCGGCTGCTGTTTCCGGTGGAGATCCTATTCGGACAGGTTTTGTGGCATTCTTCTATTCACTGCGGACGGCCTTGTTGCCATTCCTGTTCATCTTCAACACTGATTTGCTGTTGATGAACGTGTCGGCTGTGGAGGGCGTCTTTATCTTTGTCGTCGCGACCTGCGCTATGCTTCTGTTTACCGCGGGTACGCAAGGCTTCTTTCTGGCGCGATCAAAGATTTGGGAATCGCTCTTATTGCTTGTGATCGCATTTACGCTTTTCCGGCCAGGGTTCTGGATGGACTACGTATCGCCGCCGTTCGAGCGGGGGGCGCCGAAAGATATCGTATCCGCGCTCGGGAGCGCCCAGCCGGGCACTGAGATGCGGCTGATTGTCGAAGGCCAAGACGATGTCGGGGACAAGATTACCTTTACCGTGATTGTACCTGTTGGCAACGAGGCAACAGGGGAGGAGCGTCTCGCGGCTTTCGGGGCAGAATTACTCTTTGAGGGCGACGAAGTACTTGTGGACGGCACGACATTCGATAGTGCTGCGTCCAAGAGCGGTTTGGATTTCGATCAGAAGATCCAAACGGTTCTCGTGCCTGTCGATCAACCTTCGAAGTTCTTGATGTATGTTCCGGCATTCGTCTTGCTGCTACTCATTGTGCTGCTGCAACGGCGTCGTAATGGCGTTGCCGATACTGCGGCGGCGACGGCGTAAGCGTCTAGAATCAATGTTGAGGGGTACGTCCCGTGTATAAGAACATACTTTTAGCTGTCGACCTGGGTGATCCAAATTCCTGGTCGAAGTCACTTCCCGTATCTATCGAATTCGCAAAACTTTTTGGTGCGACATTGCGCGTCATGACCGTGGTTCCGGACTTTGGCATGAGCATCGTTGGCTCGTTTTTTCCCGAAGGTTATGAGCAAAAAGTACTCGAGCAATCGCGCCAAAAACTGCATGAATTCGTGAGTAAGAATGTCCCTGATGATGTCTCCGTGCAGCACATCGTTGGTCATGGTGCCGTCTACGATGAGGTTCTTCGCATCGCCGATGAGGTCTCGGCAGATTTGATCATTTTAGGTGCAAGCCGGCCGCGGGCTGGAAAGTTCCTGCTTGGACCGAATGCGGCACGTGTTGTCCGTGATGCCGAATGCTGCGTTCATATAACGCGGAGCTGAGGGACAGGTTACTTCAGGCGGCCAATCGGCTGGTAACGTAGGAATCAAATTACTGCGAGTCTGGTACGCATGTCATGGTACCTGAATAGGGCCTGTGGCACTATGAATCCGTACCGATAATTGAGCAGTCCATTCGAGATGAAGTATTGCATCGCTTTGGTAATTGGCGCTTTCGTAATTGCGTCATTCCCGGCTTCGGGCGATTCCAGGGCACCAATTCCGGAACTTATAACCGTAACCGCGGGCACTTTCATCAGGGGCTCAGACCGGGCGGAGCGGGAAGCGGCCTATCGTCTCGACGAGGCAGCCTACGGGCATAGCGTTACCCGCAAAAACCGGTGGTATGAAAGTGAATTTAAGCGCAGCTTGGTCAATACTAAGGCTTATGAAATAACCAGAACGCTGATTACGAATGCGCAATATACCGCTTTTGTGGCAGCAACGGGACATCGTGCACCCGATGTCGATGAAACGACATGGCGAAGCTACGGCCTCATACACCCCTTTTCCCGAACCCGCCGGCATGCTTGGGTCGATGGCAAACCGCCAGCCGGGCGAGAAAACCATCCCGCGGTCCTTGTAAGTTACGGTGACGCAAAAGCCTATGCGCGTTGGCTGAGCGGCCAAACCGGCGGTTTGTGGCGGTTAGCAACAGAAACGGAGTGGGAAAAAGCAGCACGCGGCATCCATGGTTGGCGTTTCCCTTGGGGAGAGGAATACGATCCTAACCTGTTGAACAGCCATGACCTTGGACCCTTTGATACCGTTACAGTGCACAAATTTCAGAACGGAAAGAGCCCATTTGGCTTGCTTGACCCCGCGGGCCAAGTATTCGAATGGACGTCGACAACCGCATCGGGCACACAACGCTTCATCGTGAAGGGAGGTTCCTGGGACGATAGCGGATGCGGCATCTGTCGGCCGGCCGCGCGCCACTCTCGACCCGCATACCTAAAACACATCTTGATCGGTTTTCGACTTGTGCGTGAAACACGTTGAAAAGATGGATAGTTTTCGGAACACGTGGGTTTGTGATAAACGGTATCGGCGCTTAACAAATTTTCTGACGAGGAAGACCGGATGAGAGAATTCGATACCGATATGTTCGCATCGCTGCCGCGGAAAACGTTGATCGACATGCGCGATGCGGGGGAACGAGTTCTGGAATGCCACCGTATTCTGGACAACACTGGCGATAATATCGTCGGCGAACTTATCAAGAATGTCGATACATTTTTCGAGTGGAATCATTATCCGGACGGCGACGTATACGATAACAAGACACACTCTCAGTATTACTATCACGCCCATCCGCCAGAGGAACGCTCCGGAGAGCATGGGCATTTCCATACTTTTATTCGCCCGGATGGCATGCCCGAAGATATGAAGCCAGCAGATGTGCCGGACTACGAAGCGCCCGAAGACCCGGATGACGCCTTAAGCCACATCGCTGCTTTTTCGATGGACAATGCCGGTCTGCCGATAAAGCTGTTTACGACCAATAGGTGGGTGACCGGTGAGATTTGGTATACGGCGGCCGACGTGCACCGGTTAATCGATCTGTTCCTGATCGACCATGCGCAGCCCTCTTGGCCGGTCAATATGTGGATATCGTCGATGGTATGCTTGTTCGATCCTCAGATCCGCGCTCTTGTCACGGAACGGGATCGGGTGATTGAAGCGTGGCAGGCAGAGCACCCGGACGCGAGTGTTTTTGAAGATCGTGCTCTCGAAGTCACTTCCGAACTGGGAGTCGACATAGATGCGCAGCGCGCCGCAATCGAAGCGGCTCTAAAACCATAGGTGCTATCCGCCATATGGCCGAAAATTTGGGGTCAGCGGGAGAAGACGACTGGCAATCCGCGGGCGAGCCAGCCCGGTAACAGGCCATTGCCAAAAAGGCCCTCAGCTACGTTCTGAATATTCAGAAATCCCCTCGAAGCGAGAAATTTCTGCGCCCAGCTTGAGCGATTGCCGGCTGCGCAAATGACCGCAATTGGTTTGGATTTATCCTGTCCAACCACGGCAAGTACCTTCTTGTAGAATGCCTCGACGCCTTTATCGTCATGCATCGTGACCGCGATCGCACCTTTTGGAACACCGGTTTGGTTCCATTCACCGGGCGAACGGATGTCAATTAAGGTAACGTCGCCAGTCCGTGCGCGCTGATGGGCGACATCCGCGGTGATCATAAGAGGGTCAGCGCTGGCGGTGCGCGCCAAGCCAATGAAGACACAACAAAGTAGAAGGCATCTTATCATAACCGCGCGTTTTATAGACAGTCTGGCGGCCTAACAAGTCACGGTCCCGTGTGTCTTGTTGTGGCGTCCAAAAAATTGCGTGCAGGAAGGCTTCTCGCTTAATGGTTAATTAAACAATTTTGCGTTTGATATCCCTCAATAATTATGGTTTTGGGAAAAGAACGTTCCATGGCTGACGAACTTTCTGTCTCAGACGTTGCCCGTCTGATCGATGATCCGTCTTCCGCGAACCGGTTGAATGCGGCGGAAAAGGTGGCGGGCCGCTATGAACGGAGTGCACTTTCAGATTCCGAGCGGCAAATTGCGGAAGATATCTTCCGCGTTATGGTTAAAGACGCCGAAGAACGCGTTCGCTCGGCGCTCGTCTCTCACCTAAAGAACGCGCCGGATTTGTCTCCGGATGTTGCGCTCTCCTTGGCTCGTGACGCGAGTGATACAGTCGCGCTGCCGATGCTGGAATTCTCGGAGGCGCTTTCGGACGAGGATTTGATTGATATCGTTCGAACCCAGGGCAGCAAGCGGCAGACGGCTGTCGCTGGTCGTCCGACGGTCTCGGAAGCCGTAGCCGATGTTCTGGTTGATCATGGGGACGAAGATGTCGTCGCGACGCTGGTTGGCAACGAAGGCGCCGATGTTGCGGATAGCACGATGCACAAGGTTGTCGACAAATTCGGCGATAGCGAGAAAGTTCAGACACCCTTAGTTATGCGTTCGACATTGCCGATTACGGTGTCGGAACGCCTCGTTGCAAAAGTCTCCGATAAACTTATCGACCATCTGGTAATCCATCACGAGCTGCCGGACTCGCTCGCGGACGATTTGGTGCTGCAGATCAGAGAGAGGGCAACGCTCGGCCTATTATCGGAGAATTCGGATGAGAATGATGTTGGAACGCTGGTTGCCGCGCTGGCAAGGAACGGCAGACTGACGCCGTCGATACTGCTACGTGCCGTTTGCGTGGGGGATCTCAATTTCTTCGAGGCAGCGCTTGCCCATATGTCGGGCATATCCGTGCTGAATGCGCGCAAACTCATCCATGATAAAGGATCACTGGGCTTAAAATCACTGTATGACAAATGTGGTCTGCCGGACTCGTTATTTACCGCGTACCGGATTGCACTCGATGTTTTGGTGGAGACCGAGAAGGAACGCATCGATGGTGATCCGAATGCCATGACAAAGCGGATGCTGGAACGGGTCTTGACGCATTTCGAGGATACTGTTGACGGTCAAAGCCCAGAAGATGTTGATTTCCTTCTCAACCGACTCGGGCGAGCCGCTGCTGCTTAATTCAGACGAAGCGGCTTACCGGGCGTTTGGCTGTTGCGATAAAAAATAATTCAGCTTCTGTCGGCTATCGGCAACGTAACCTTTCATACGTTCGAAAAATTGGTCGTTGCAGAACGCGTACCGGGTCTGCATCTCTTTGATCGTGTTCGGCCGAGCTGCGGCCTCGTCCCTGGATTGAACGAAGAATGGAAAGAGATCTTCGTCATATTTTGCAGCGATATTTTTTACCAGACTATCGATATCAGTCTGCAGGCGTTGTAATTGGTTTTTCCGGTCTGAGGTAAGACGCACGAAAGCATTGCTTTTCGCACAAATTTTTAACGCCGCCGATGCTTCCGTTAACGCGAATACATTGATCAGCATTCCGTCCGGCAGGATTTGCGGGCGTTTTGCGAATACTGCGTCGTTGAACAGAAGCGTTAAGGATACGATTGCGATCGTGTATTTCACCCAGCGCCAACTCAGATTGCGAGGCATCGGAACTCCGTATTAAAGCTGCACTACAAAATTCGGCGCTCTGACCGATATCATATAGGTTGGTCTGATTGATGGAAGGGATTCATGGAAACCGTAGAGCCTGACGAAAGTATCGCCCGCCGCGCGAAGATACACCGAATCCATTTGGTTTTGTTCGCTATTTCTAGCGTCGCGTTATGCGTTATTGATTTCCTCTGGTTTGAATCACTTTGGTTCTATTGGCCTGTGATGGTTTGGGGCGCCGTTTTTGGCGTTCACACGTTGTATTGCAAGAGCCTCGCGGTTGACGAGGACTGGGCAGACGCGAGAGCTAACCGCATCCACGATAAGAGTTATGATATAGGTCATATCCGTGACATCGAAGCATCGTTTAAAAAATCTCAGGCGGCTGAGAAAGCAACACCAGAGAAGCACGAATGAGTTTCCGTGCGATGAAGGAGTACGACGATGCAAGCCAAAGATATCATGACGACAAATGTCGCAACGGTGATGCCGGATACATCAGTCGAAGCAATTTCAGAATTAATGCTGTCGCGGAATGTCAGCGGAGTGCCCGTGGTCGATACTGACGGTGCTATAGTTGGGATCGTAACGGAAGGTGACTTACTGTTGCGCAAAGACATTGCTGGAAATGGCGCGCAGCACACATCCTGGTGGCTTCGTTTGCTGAGCGACAGTAAGGCCGATGCCGCAAGTTACATAAAGACGCATGGCTCACGCGCAGCCGAAGTGATGACGCACGATGTCGTTACCGTCAACGAAGATACGTCTGTCGCGGAAATTGCCCGACTTCTCGCGGAAAAGAATATCAAGCGGGTGCCAGTCGTTCGCGATGGCGTCCTGGTTGGAGTCGTAAGCCGGGTAAACCTATTGCGCGGATTGGCATCACGCAGCGAAGATCTAGCGCGGAGCCCGACGACCGACGATCGTGCGATTAAGGATGCGA
>JAJFJB010000027.1 GCA_021774435.1 Alphaproteobacteria bacterium | reverse complement strand
ATGGTAGGAAGGCTTGAAGGGAAAGTGGCGCTGGTCACGGGCGGTGCCTCAGGCATTGGCGCGGAGACGTCGCGTGTCTTTGCGCGGGAAGGAGCCCAGGTCGCCATCACCGATGTCAACGACGATATGGGCCGAGGCGTCGCGGCAGAGATCGGCGACGCCGCCTTCTACGCCCCTCTCGACACGCGGTTCGAGGACGCGTGGCAAGCCGTCGTCAAACAGGCCGTCGACACCTATGGCCGCCTCGACATTCTGGTGAACGCCGCCGGCGTCCCCGGCCGTCGCTCAGACGGCGGTTCCACCAAAATCGACGAACAGGACCTCGAGGATTGGAACCGGGTGATGGACGTCAACTCCACCGGCATCTTTCTGGGCATGAAAACGGCGATCCCCGAGATGAGGAAAGCCGGTGGCGGTTCCATCATCAACATCTCGTCGATTTACGGGCTCGTCGGCTCGGTCCATAGCGCGGCCTATCACGCCTCCAAGGGCTCGGTCCGCCTCGCGACCAAAGGGGCGGCCTTGCAATATGCCGCGGAAAACATCCGGGTGAATTCAGTCCATCCGGGGATGGTAACCACGGGGATGAACCGGGACGTCAATGAAGACCCCGTCCTCTCTATCCCCCGGCTCGCCAAGACACCGATGGGCCGCTTCGGCCAACCCATCGACATCGCCAATGGTTGCTTGTTTCTGGCGAGCGAGGAGTCTGGCTGGATGACGGGCGCGGAACTGGTGATCGATGGCGGGTACACCGTGGGTTAGGGTTACACCGCCCATCCCACCTTCTGCATCGACGCGTTCTTCGCATTGTGAAACGGCGATTTGGCTGAAAGGGCAGCAAGTCCGTGACCCCCTTAAACGGCGGGTGGTATTAGGATTGGCGATTAGGACAAGCCTGCCGGTGAGCGAGGCCGCCAACGCGTTGGAGAGCAGTCTGAAATTTTAGGGAGTGTGTGACATCGGCTCCGGCGATGTAGTCTGGTTATCGTCGAACAACGCCCGCTTCAACCTCGAACGCAGACATCGCTACCAATACCGTGTTTTGGTAATAGATGACCCAGAACAGACCTCGTAGTCGTTGGTCACTGGGCAATATTGATGTCGTGCATTAGCATTGGAAGCAATCACGGAACTGCCTAATTGGGTGAGGACGGTGGAGCGAAGGCTTGCAGCGATATTGGCGGCGGATGTTGTCGGCTATTCCCGTCTGATGGGCGTGGACGAGGCCGGCACACTCAGCGCGCTGCGCGCGCTCCGAAAGGAATTGGTAGAGCCAACGTTGAAACACCACCATGGCCGCGTTGTTAAGCTGATGGGCGATGGATTGCTGGCCGAATTCGCAAGCGTTGTGGACGCCGTTGCGGCAGCGGTCGAAATTCAGGAGGCAACCCCAGAACGGTCAGCGAATTCACCGGAGGATCGGCGCATCGCGCTGCGTATCGGTGTCAACATCGGCGACATTGTAGTCGAGGACGGCGATATTTTTGGCGATGGTGTGAATGTCGCCGCGCGCCTACAGGAAGTTGCCACCCCCAACAGCGTGGCGATCTCGGACGGCGCACATCGCGAGCTTCGCGGTAAGCTCGACGTACCCTTCGTGGACGCCGGTGAAAAAGCTCTGAAGAACATCGTCGGGCCGGTGCGGACCTGGATATGGTCGCCGAGGGACGCGTTCGCCGATGCGTTCGAAGCGGATGCTCCGCTCGCGCTGCCAGATAAGCCTTCCATCGCGGTGTTGCCGTTTGACAGCCTGTCCGACGATCAAGAGCAAGAGTATTTCGCGGACGGCATGACCGAGGACATCATCACCGGACTCTCGCGATTCCGATCCCTGTTCGTGACCGCCCGCAACTCGACGTTCTCGTATAAAGGTAAATCGCCAGACGTGCGGGAGGTCGCGCGCGATCTGGGCGTTCGTTACATCCTGGAAGGAAGCGTCAGGCAAGGCGGCAACCGTATACGCATAACGGGACAGTTGATCGACGCGGAAACGGGCAATCATCTGTGGGCTGAACGTTATGACCGCAGCCTTGATGACATTTTTTTGGTCCAGGATGAGGTCACGGATGCGATCGTCGCAGCCATCGCACCGGAAATCGATGAGGTAGAACGCAACCGCGCGCAACGCAAACCTCCGGATAGTCTCGACGCGTGGGACCTCTATCAGCGGGGTCTTACGGCTTTCTATGCGACGACAAAAGAAGGGCTGGAAGCGGCGATTGAACAGTTCGATAAAGTGAATGAGCTTGATCCTAATTTTGCGCCGGCGTTTGCGATGTCGGCCGAGGCGCGCGTTCGTCTCGCGATGCACTTTATGGCCGACGATGGTTCACTCCTGAACCAGGCGCGTGACAAAGCACGCGTGGGGATCACACTGGATGCCCGGGACCCGAATTGTTTATGGGCCGATGGCAGGGTGCACAGCTATCTCGGCCATCACGAAACCGCAATCTCGAAAGCACAGGAATCGGTCGCACTTAATCCGAGTTCCGCCATGGCGCATCACGCGCTCGGCTTCGTGCTGGGTAGAGCGGGGCATTCTAAAGAGGCGTTACCTCATATTGAGCACGCCATGCAGCTTAGTCCCCGTGACATATTTTTCGCCGGATTCTTAACATTAAGGGCGCATGTGTTGTTCAATATGGGGTGTTATCAAGAAGCTTTAGAATGGGCGCGGCGCGGGAGCCGCAGCCCAAACCCACGGCCCGCGTCATTTTATATTGCCGTGGCCGCGTCGATCAAACTCGGCATACAGGAGGGGATTGCAGTCGACCTTGCCGACCTTTTAGCGTACACGCCAAGTAGTTCGTTGAGTGAAATTCAAAAATGGTGCGATTGGAATTTTCCTGAGAACGCTGAAGCCAATGTACTTTTTATCGACGCATTGCGTGAAGCCGGTTTACCTGAGTGAATAAGGCATGTCCGTAAATGGCTATCTTTACCCGTCGCGACGGTGACCGAGCCACGACCGGCTTCCCTCACAAACCGGAAGTGTCTTTGTAGATGTTATCGAATACATAGCGTAACTCGTTTTGGTCATACCCTCGGGCCGGTGCCGTTCACAGGCAGACTTGTCGTTGGGCTTTAAGTGCCGTGGCCGAGATACGACGTGAGGGCTTGAGGCGCGTTATAGCGTCGCGGGTCGCGGAGCCGCGCGGCGACTTACCGGGTATTTTGTGGCGCAGGGCGGGCAGACCAAACGCTTGCTATATTGGCAACAAACGGGCGCAACTTTGGTTCCGGTCGACGCCGTGAAGGGGCTCTCCTCTTGAGGCGGCCGATCAGCCGACGAGGTTGCCGCGCAATGTCGTCGACTCGTATTCGGTGCGGAAAATGCCGCGCTGCTGGAGGATCGGGACGACGTGGTCGACGAAGTCTTCATACCCGCCGGGAACAAGGGCGGGGGTCAGGTTGAAGCCATGGCACCCGGTTTCCCGCCAGAGCGTTTCCAGTTGGTCCGCGATTCGTTCGGGCGTGCCGAGAATCTGCGGGATGAGACCGGCCAATCCGGACAGGCGCACTGCCTCGCGCAAAGTGATGTTCCTGTCGTTGAACATGGAAGACATGGCGGCAACGAGCCCCTGGGACGCCTGCGTGGTTATTTCCTGTAAGGGCTTATCGATATCGACCGTATCCAGATCGACCCCGAACGTGCCCGATATTCGGGTCAGCGCGGCTTCCAGCGGAATCTTCGCCAGCATTGCGTCCCGCTTTTCCTGTGCCGCTTCGAGACTGTCGGCGACGAAAGGCTGTACGGCAAAGGTGACCCTGGTGTCGCTCGCTCGACCAGCGGACGCGGCCGTCTTGCGAAGATTTTGCATGAAGGTCTGCATGCGTGGCAGGTCGGGCTGGATTGCAAAAATCACGTCGGCATGTTCGACAGCGAAACGCTGTCCGCGCCCGGACGAACCCGCCTGAAAAAGAACCGGGCGACCTTGCGGAGAGGGCAGGACCGAGGGTGTTGCGTGGCACCGGAAATACTCTCCTTCGAAAGCAATCTTTTCGATCTTGGCCGGGTCCGCGTAAATTCCTTTCTCGCGGTCTGCGACAACCGCATCTTCGGGAATGCCGTGCCACAAGGCGTAGCAGACCTGCATATATTCATCGGCGCGGTCGTAGCGTTTGTCGTGCTCTACGACGTCCAATCCCATGGCGCGGTATTCCGAACGGGCGTTTCCGGTGACGATGTTCCAACCGACTCGGCCCTGGCTGAGATAGTCGAGCGTCGACATGGAACGCACCGCCAGAAAAGGATGCAGCGAAGCCAAGGACACTGTCGTGGCAATACCCAGATGCCGCGTTGCGGCGGCCATGATGCCGATTAGAGCGACAGGGTCATGCGTCGGCCAATTAACCCCATGACGGATCGCCACATCGGTGTTGTCTTGGTAGTGATCGTAGACGGCGGGAACATCGGCAAAAAACATGCCGTCGAAGCAGCCGCGCTCGAGGGTTTGTGCCAAATTTTGCCAATGGGCAATGGATCCCAGACCATCCGCTTGCCGGTCCGCGGGGTCGGCCCAGCTCATGGTCATGTGATTGATAGGTGTATGCATCAAGAAGGCGAGGAGGTGCATTTTGTCGGGCATGGCGAGCCTTACCGTCACGAATAACAATCTACCTGAAAAGATATTGCAGAGACGCTAGGGCAGCAACTTGGTGTGCGCACCAGACTGGCCTAATTGCTAGCGGCTAACCTCACCTGATCGAATGGCAGAAGCTTTTCCTGCGCGATAAGGGTAAGCAGCCTTTTGCTGTATTCTTCCGGAATTTCCGAATAATTCGTCAACCAGATTGCAAGTTTCGACCCCGATATGTCCTGTCCCGATTTCCGCATTTCGGCACGGGCCGCACGCAGCTTTTTGTAGGCGTTGTGGGTGTTGAGATTTCGCATATACGCAGCTACGCCGGCACCAAGCGTTTCAAATTTTATCACCTTGAAGCCTTTGCCCGAGGCGGGTGCGAGGCCCGGCGCGTCGGTATCATAGGTTCGCATACCGAAAAGATTGTTCCCATCGAGGGCAAATCGCGACGTGCCCCAACCGCTCTCCAACGCTGCTTGTGCCAGCACGAGGGAGGCAGGGATTACGTCTACCCGGCGTTTCAAGACGGCGATGTCGCCCGGCTCGACGCCATAGTGTTCGTATAGTGAATTCGAAACCGTATTCGGTTTGTCGACGATTGTTTTTCGGATTTGGCGGATGCCGTCATTCTCCCGCGCGATAAGCGGCATGATGATGCGGAAAAAGTCACGCTTGCGGTTTTTTGCCGAAAGTGTGGAAAGATCCACGTCGATCCGGTCGACGAACTTTGGTGGGACCAGTTTGGTCTTTCGAATGTCCGCTAAGGATACCGGCAATACACGTTGGAGTGCTCTGCTATCCTCCGGCGCCCTGAGCCCACCGAGGTCGACAGAGAATACCCAAATAAGTGCAAGGCATAGTGCCAGGCCCGCCGCACCCGCAAGGCAGGGCACTCGGTTGGCTTTGAAGAATTCTATTCCTCTGGCCCGCAGCGATAATAACATGGAGACGACTATAAGCCGCGCCGTAGTTACGGCCGAACCGGGAAGTTAACAGGTCCCGTCAGGCCGGGCAGGATGGGTTGAATCCAATCGATCCAGGCAGAAAGGCGGGGCCGGGTTTCGCGCGGGTCGATCAATTCATGCATCGAAAATGATTCTGCGCGCGCGGTCGGTCTCGTGCGGGCCGCCATCATTTCTTCGAGTTCCTTGCGCCGCGCTTCGGGGTCTTCCGCTGCGGCGATTTCCCGTCCAAACGCGACCGCGACACCACCTTCGACGGGCAGGGCGCCCATTTCCGCCGACGGCCAGGCGAGGACGTAGGCGTTGGGGCCGTAATGGGCCCCTTGTGCGACGCCGAACGATTTTCGCACAACCACGGACGCCCACGGAACCTGGCAATCGGCGACCGTCAGCACGGTTGCGGTGCCGTAACGGATCGTGGCGAGGCGTTCCGACTCGCTGCCGATCATGAACCCTGGTTCATCGACAAATGAAATGATCGGCAAATGGAAGGTCTGGCACATTTCCACGAAGCGGCGGACCTTCTGCGCGCCCGCTGCCGTCATGGCGCCGGCGTAGTAGCGGCCATCATTGGCAATGACCCCGACGGATTGACCATTCATGCGGGCGAGGCCGGTAATCTGACCGCGCCCAAAATTGCGCGTCATTTCGAAAAACGAGTCCTTGTCGAGGATCGACGCGAGCATCTGGCGCGCATCGAAGATGTGCCGCCGGTCCCTGGGGATTAGAGATAGAAGTTCCTCATCGCTTCGGTTCGGATCATCCGTCGGTTCGCGCCGTGCCGGCAGTTCCCAAATGTTCTGTGGCAAATAGTCGAGGAAGCGGCGAACCTGGGCGAGGGCGTCCGCTTCATCCTTGGCAATGTTATCGACGACGCCGTTCTTCGTATGCACTTTTGCGCCACCGAGCTCTTCCTTGGTTTTCTGTTCATGCAAGGCGCGTTCGACAACGGCAGGGCCCGCAATCAGAACCTGGGCAGTCTTGCTGGTCATAACGGAGAAATGCGACGCGACAAGCCGCGAAGCGGGCAAACCGGCAACCGGACCCATCGCCGCTGTTGCGACGGGCACTGTCGCCATGGCACGGGCGACCGATTGGAATCGCGGCAGGGAATAGACCGGTGACCCGACCGTCTTGCCGCCGGCACCGGCGACACTGCCACCGCCACCTTCATGGATGCGAATAAGCGGGACGCGGTATTGGCAGGCGAGTTCTTCGGCATAGATACTCTTGCGCAATCCCGCTTCGTTGGGCGACCCGCCACGCAACGTGAAATCTTCGCCGCCGACGACACAGCGGCGCTCGTTGATGTTGCCGAACCCTAAGACGAAATTAGCCGGCGAAAATTCCTTGATCGAGCCGTCGTTATTGCGCTCGGTCGCGCCCGCGCCTTCACCCATTTCATGAAAGCTATTTTGGTCGAGCAGTTCGTCAATCCGCTCCCGGATCGTCAAACGGCCGGCATTGTGCTGTCGGCTAACCCCGGCTTCGCCGCCAAGTTCCTTGGCGCGCGCGCGCTTTTCTTGAATGTCGTTTACTTCTTTTTCCCAGCTCATGGGGTCGGCCTCGCTCATTGTGCTATTGCGCAATTATAGACAGGCGAGGCGTGCGCATTCCCGCGCAAATTTCAGTTTGTGATAAAGTGGATGTAGAAAGTGGCGAATTTCGGCCACACAAATTTTAAGTATTCAATTTCGTTTGGTGTGCGATTGGCGTCAACTAGCCCCAGAAAAGCACCATAAATACCGCCGATGTACCGAAGAATCCCGTAAACAAGCCGATCGTAACTGCCAGAATCGCTGAGTTTTTCCGCATGTCTATTCCCCGTTGCCGTGTTCGATTGTTCTCAAAATCTGCACTATTGATACGGCTATCGGGGGCGTTGGAAGTCACCCAAACAGGGGATAATGAAATAGATTTGTATAATGTTCGGGTAAAATTTGTCCCCATGATATTGTGGCCGTTGTTGGTTAACCTTCGCGTGAGTGGTGCAGCATCATGAATTTTATCGAGTCCTTGTCAGACCGGGCCGCCGAAATTGCGGAGCGGTGCACAAAATGCGGCCGTTG
>JAJFJB010000260.1 GCA_021774435.1 Alphaproteobacteria bacterium | reverse complement strand
ATGACAATGAGTGGGGCTTCGCCTGCCGGATGATCGACACGACCGCCGCAATGGGCAAATTCCTCTAGAATCGATTGACGCGGGAGACGATCTGATGGCCGAACTTCGTCGCATTGAAGATGCAGATGTGCACGGCAAGCGGGTCCTGGTCCGTGTCGATTTCAATGTCCCGATGACGGATGGCCGGATTACCGATGCGACACGCATTCGGTCCGCCCTGCCGACAGTCGAATACCTCAAACGTGAAGGCGCGAAAGTCATTCTGCTCTCCCATTTCGGGCGACCCAAGGGCCAGCGCAATGCGGCCGACAGCCTGCGCCCCGTGGCCGAGGAACTGGCCGAACAGATCGGCGCGCCGGTCGCCTTTGCCGAAGACTGCCTGGGCGCCCCGGCGGCAGATGCGATCGCCGCAATGCGAAACGGCCAGGTTCTGGTTCTGGAGAACACTCGCTTTCACGCCGGTGAAGAGGCCAATGATGCCGACAACTGCAAAGCCGACATTCGACAAAACATCGCCGAAATTCGCAACGCCCAGCAATGGTCGTGAATCGGCAAAGATATGGTAGTTCGGATCCTGTGGTATCGGTGCCACAAAGGCGGCAGCGACGAGGGTTGCGACGAACATGCCGAGAAGCACGAAAATCTTCGAACGCTGTGTCAGGTTTTGCATGGCTATGCCGCGACCGACTGTACTAAGGCATTAACGCCGACATAATCGATTTTCCCCGTGCCGAGCACTGGAATTGTCTCCACGGATCGCACCGTTCTTGGTACCGCGAGTTCGGACATGCCGCTCGAAAGCGCGTGGTCGGTCAGCGCGGTGCGCGGCGCATCCGGGTTTTCAGTGAACAGGATTATCTGCTCCCCTTTGCGGGCGTCAGGAATGCTGATCGCGGCGTGCATATGGTCGGGCCAGACAGCGGACGCCAAGGCCTCCACCGCGGTAAGAGACACCATCTCGCCGGCGATTTTGGCGAACCGTTTGGCGCGGCCCTGGATCGTGATAAACCCTTCATTGTCAATCGTGACGATGTCGCCCGTGTCGTATCGGTTGTCTTGGGTCGCATCCAGGACGCCCGGCGCCTCGGCACGCAGATAACCCAGCATGATATTGGGGCCGGTCACGATCAGCTTGCCGCCGTCGTCGATCCCGGGAACCGGTTCCAGTTCACATTCGATCCCCGGCATGGCACGGCCGACGGTGCCAGGCTTGAAATGCATCGGCGTATTGGCGGCGATCACCGGTGCGGTTTCGGTGGCGCCGTAGCCTTCCAGGATGCGCAAGCCGAACTTGTCCGACCAAACGCGCCGAGTCTCGTCCTTGACCTTCTCCGCGCCTGCGAAAATATAGCGCAGGCTGTAGAAGTCGTAGGGATGGGCGACCCGTGCGTAGCCGGATAGGAAGGTGTCGGTGCCGAACATGATCGTCGCGTTCGTGTCGTAGACGAGTGCGGGGACGATCCGGTAGTGCAGCGGCGACGGATAGAGAAATATCTTCACTCCGGACAGGATCGGTAACAATGTGCCGCCGGTGAGGCCGAAGGAATGGAAGATCGGCAGGGCATTGAAAACGGTATCTGTCGGGTTGAAATCGATCCGCGCAGAAAGCTGATAGCGGTTAGCAAGCAGGTTTTCGTGGCTGAGCACAACACCCTTTGGGATGCCCTCGGATCCCGATGTGAACAAAATGACAGCCGGGCTTTCCGGGGTGGCCGCGTGGCCTGCATGCACCGACTGTGCAAAACGGCGCGAAATCAGACCGCGCAGTTTGTCGAACAGGGATATGTTCTGTCGGATGTCTTCCAAATATATTATTTCGGATTGAGTTCCCAGCGCTGCGACGGCGTCTTCCAGTTTGCCTAGCTCGATGAAGCGCCGCGAAGTGACCACTGTCTTGATCTCGGCAGCGGTAAGGGCAGCTTGCATGTTGGCGGTGCCGGTGGAGAAGTTGAGCATTGCCGGTACACGCCCAAATGCCTGCAGCGCGAAGAAGGTTACGACGGCGCCGACCGAATTCGGCAGAAGGAATCCGACATATTCGCCGCGTTCCGTTATGCGCGTGAGCTTGCGTCCCATCACCAGGGCACCAGTAATGAAACGGCTGTAGGTGATTGGCGATCTTTCCACGTCTTCGGCGATTGTGTGCGCCCCGCCGTGTATCGATTTCGCTTCTAGCAAGGCGCTGAACAACGTCTGACGCTTGTCGCAAGTCTCGAACACCATCTCACTCATCACGTCATAGAGCTTCGTTCCCGCCAACTGCCGACGCTCGCGGCCGACGATCTCGTTTGGTATTTCAAAGCGGCGCGGCGGCATGATCGTCACGGTGATCTTCGGAAACCAGCGGATACGGACCTTTCCCTTCAGGCGCGAGAAGAGCGTGTATTGCGCACCGTCGATCCGGATCGGGACAAGCATGGCATCTGCCTTGTCGGCGATCATGCCGGGACCTTCATAGACTTTCATCAAGGCGCCGGTCACCGTGATGCGACCTTCCGGGAAGATCACGCAGTGGCGGTCTTCCTTGACCGCTTTGATGAGCGATTTGGTCGCCATGGGGTTTGTGGGGTCCATCGGAAACGCATCGACAAGCCGCAAGAACGGCTTGATCCACCAGGCATCGGCGATCTGCGTATTGATGGCGAAAAGCGGTTTTACCGGCAGAAATGTCGCCAGCAACACCGCGTCCAAGAAAGAGACGTGGTTGACGACGACGACGGCCCGGCGCCCGGCCTTCGTATAATGTTCCAAGCCGCGCACTTCGACGCGGTAGAAGAGTTTCAGGACTGAAATTAAAAACCCTTTGATCAGGGTATCGGGGAGCAGTTTGCAGATATAGATGGCGACGAAGCCGTTTAAGATGGCGATGGCGAGGAAGACAGTGGGGACTGTCATGTGAGCGGCAAGCATTGCTGTCGCCGCAAGCGCGCCGACAACCATGAACAGCGCGTTCATGATGTTGTTGGCGGCGATAATCCGAGAGCGGAATTCGCTGTCGCTGCGGCTTTGCAGGATTGCATAGAGGGGAACGGTGAACAGACCTCCACATATCGAAATGGCCAGTAGATCGAAAACGATCCGCCAGTTTGACGGTACGGCGACGAAGTCGGCAGCGGAAATCAAGGTGGAGGCTTGAATACGCCCCGCGCTCGCGAAGTAGAGATCGGCGATGAAGACCGTCATGCCGATGGCGGCAAGAGGCACGTATTTTGCGGTCACTTCTCCCTTCAGCAATTTGTTGCAGGCGAGCGAGCCGATCCCGATTCCGACGGAAAAGAGTGTCAGGAAAAGCGTAACGACGGTTTCGTCGGCAGATATGATTTCTTTGGCGAAGGCCGGGAACTGAGCAAGGAACGTGGCCCCGACAAGCCAAAACCAGGAGATGCCTAAAATCGACAGGAATATGTCACGTTGGGCGGACGATTTTCTGACGATTGACCAGGTTTCGGTCAGGAAGTTCGGATTGATTTTGAGGTCCGGTACGGGGCCCGGTGCCTTGGGAATTGCAAAACTGCTTAAGAAGCCTAGGAGCGCAACAATGACAATGCCGACCGATATGATCGTTGTGCCACCCTGCTGCAGAACAAGTAGGCCGCCCGCGATTGTGCCAATAAGGATGGCAAGGAATGTGCCCGCTTCGATAAGTGCATTCCCGGCGATCAGTTCGTTCTCCGCCAGATGGTCGGGAAGTATGCTGTATTTGACCGGCCCGAAGAATGACGACTGCATACCCATCAAGAATAGGACGGACATGAGGAAATAGACGTTATCGTAGGAGAACCCGATGGCTGCCATTGCCATGATGACAACTTCGGAAGCCTTGATGGTTCGAATGAGTCTGGATTTTTCGAACTTGTCGGCGATTTGGCCCGCCATGGCGGAAAACAGGAAGAAAGGCAGGATGAAAATCGCGCCGGCGATCGTAACCATGACCTGGCCGTTGAGATCAGCGACCTCCGCGATGCGGTAAATGATCAGCAACGCCAGAGCGTTTTTGAACAGATTGTCGTTGAGCGCACCAAGCGCTTGGGTCACGAAGAGCGGCAGGAACCGCTTGGCGGATAAGAGGCTGATTTGGGTTTCCGACATATTTCTGTTCCTCGCTAGTCGCTCTTGGAGTCTTTGTTGGCCGAATTGGTCGATGGCCCGTCAGACCGGCGATAGGTGCCCGCGATGGTGACGACTTCAGAGATGTCGCCAGTGCGATGCAAATAGTCGACAACCGACTCGACGGAAACGACTTCGTACCGGCCAGTTCTTTGGCTTGTTTCGGGGTGGTCGTCGAACCGTTTGCCCGTATCCAGCAACCGATGCGCACCAGTCAGCACGTTCTTTTGTAACCGCCAACCGGCGTGAATAAAGACGTCGGGGAAAAACTGTTTGCCGCCCGTTGTCGGCATAGGCTTTCCCGTGTTCTGCAAGCGGTGCCGGTCGTTGGTGAGTGGGGTGCCAGGCATCGCTCAGTGCCCTTTTTGATTGGCACGCAGGCCGGCAACGTAATTCGCAAGCAATCCTTCGGCCATGACGCGGGCTGATTGTGCCGAGACAACTTTCAGTTTGCCGCTGCCGGACAAAGAACAGATACCATGCAAGCTGGCCCACAGGATGCGGGCCGCATTCGATTTGGCTTCGTTTTGATGATCCGGGAACAGGGGCGACAAGGCAATTTCAAGAATGCCGAGAACCTTGCTCACTTTGCGCGCATACCAGTCCGGCGGCTCTTTGCCCGTCGGCAAGCTGTATTCGAACAAAACGTTCCAGAGGTTGGGGTGATCTTCGAGAAAGCCGAGATAGCCGTCGAGAAGGCCATTCAGATTGGTTTCCGGCGTTTGTGCTGACTCATGAAGAGAGAGTCGGTCGTAAAGTGCATCGAGCGTCCGTCCGTTGAGGTGGACTATCATGTCGTCCAAATTCTCGAAGATGTTGTAAAGCGTACCGGGCGAATAGCCGATGGCGTCCGCGACGTTACGCGCCGTCAAGGCGCGGTATCCGTCGGCTTCGACGACTTCGGACGCTGCCTGCAACGCGATTTCATACAGTTCTTCCCGGCTGTGATCTGCTCTTCGTGCCATTGGTAAAATTTGACCGTTTAATTGAACACTGTTCATAATATATATTGAACAATGTTCAGAATCAACATATTTTGTTCATACTGTTCGTAAAGGTTGTGGCAAAGCGTGGAGAAGGCTCATGGATGGGTTCTATGTATTGGTTATTGTCACTGTCATAGCGTCCTCGATTGTTTCGCCTGTCCTCGCGGTGATTGCTGGTCGGCGCGCGAAGACGTTGGGACGACAAATGGTCCGGCTCGATACCCGGCTGAGATCATTGGAAGAAAACGGTTCGCAACCATTATCAGTCGAACCGGATGCGCCGGCAGAAACCGCGCCTCGGGTGGACACGGCGTCACTCGTGGCGGACGGTGCGGACAGCGGATCTTCGGAAACACCGCCGGTCTCCAATGCGCCGTTTCCGGAAACGTCTTGGGTACCATCGACAAAAGAGCCGACCGAGAAGAAATCCCTGGAAGAGATCTTTGCCTCGCAGTGGCTTGTTTGGCTCGGCGGCATAACGATCGCTTTGGCGGGGATATTCCTGGTGAAGTACAGCGTCGAACATCAACTGCTGTCGCCGGCTGTCCGCGTCATACTCGGCTTTCTGCTGGGGGTGGCGCTCATTTGCGGCGGCGAATGGCTGCGTCAGCGGCCCCTGCAACGTGCGATCGCAAATCTCCAGCCCGACTATGTGCCTCCCGCGCTTGCCGGTGCGGGCGTATTGATTGCCTTTGGCAGCGTTTACGCGAGTTACGCGCTGTTCGGGTTGCTGGCGCCGGTTATCGTATTCGCTTTGCTGGCCTTCATAGCCGTCGGTGCGATGGCGCTTTCGCTTCTTCAGGGACCATTGATAGCCGCTCTGGGTATCGTTGGCGCCTTCGCCGTTCC
>JAJFJB010000259.1 GCA_021774435.1 Alphaproteobacteria bacterium | reverse complement strand
AACCGGGATCGCCCGAAATGGCGCCGTCGCGATGGGGTGGGGCTTGAATTTGTCGACGCTCCGCATCGGCGACAAGGTCGACGCACGGCCGATGTCAATCGAAGCATTGTGATCCGCAACCGTTTTTGCCAACCCTTCAGGAGAGACACCGACCTTTTGCGCGAGCGTCGCCAGATCATTGGCTTCATACACCGTGCCGCCCGCCTTTTCATAAACCGGGTTCATGCAAGGCGGATAACGATTGTCCGCCGCGAGGCCGTTCCACACGGCATCGTCGAAAACAACCGTCGCGGAGAGCGGATCAGCCAGCTTCGCCACTTCGTTCGCCATGTAGACGCCACCCAGGCCTTCATCGAGAAACCGTTGCCCGGCTTCGTTCACGATAATCGAGGCCGCCGCGATCGGATCGATAATAGGGTAGGGCCACAATTTTTCGATCTCGAATGCCTCTCTACCCAGCAAGTGACCGTAAAACCGATCCATGCCAACCAGTTGCGCGCCGGCAGCTTCCGCCATCATCAGGCCGTCGCCGTTTCCCGTGGCAGCACCCCTTTGCAGAACCCGCTCCGGCTGCGGGGACACGAAACGGCGCATGAGATCCATGTTCGCCTGGAAACCACCATCGGCAATGACGACGGCTTCCGCCATGATGGACTCACGCGTCCCGTTGGTTTCCGCCACGACACCCACGACACGTCCTTTTTCGATAATGAGTTCCCGCGCCCGCGTCGACAGGCGTACCGCGGCACCGCGTTCCGCCAGGTTCGCCGTCAATTTGCGGAGCAGAACGTCCGGCCCGCGGCCTTTCCAGTCCAATCCCGCCGTCCGGGGCCGCGGCGGCGCCAGAACCCAGCGCATGAATTCGAGTGATCCGCCCCTAATAAATTTTGCACCTTCGGCCCGCAGCCAAGCGAGCGCCCTGCCGCTTTCCTGTGCCAAGACAGCGCCATTTGCCGTCGCGTCATTTTCATCGACGAGCCTGGATACCGCGGCTTCAATTTCCGCGGCGGCACCCGTCATATCCTTGAAGGCCACATGAAGAAGGCCGCCTGCGAAACGCGAATTACAGTGATATAAAGTATCGCCACCCTGCTCCAAGACGATCGGCGTGAGTCCAAGCTCCGCTGCCCGGTTCGCTGTCGTCAAACCTGCCAAGCCACCGCCGACAATGATGATTTCACCCGCCATGCACGATCACTCCCTATTGCGGCAATAGCATATCGGCAATGATTTGCGTTAATTCGGCAAATGTCCGAAACGCGAAGCCGACCCCAGCCCCCACGACAATTGCAGCAATTCCCCAGACCCAATGCCACTCGGCAAATGCAATACCGATTAGAACGAGTACGGGCAATGCCAGCCCTACAAGTATCGATAAATTCCGACCATGCGTTACCATAAATTGGACTGCCGGATATTGCTCCATTAACGGTTCTCCTCTCTCAACAGCGCGGATAGATATCATAAATTTGCGCGATCTTACGCGGCGGCACGTGCGTTTCAAAATACCCGCCAGTACACTAAGATAAAGGTCGCCCGGCACGCGCCGTTACAGGACACCTGAAATGACAACCCCGGCCGCCGAGGTTCCCACCGGCTACCTGACATTCGCCCGAGAGAATTTCCGATTCTTGAGCTTCGGCTTTCTGATGGCCCTGGCGTCCAGCTTTGGCCAGACATTCTTCATCGGCGTTTTCGGACCTGAAGTGCAGAAGGAATTCGACCTGTCGCACGCGGAATGGGGCACCGTCTATATGCTCGGGACACTACTTTCCGCCGCGGTGCTGCCGTTCACAGGCCGGTGGATCGACCGCATGCCGCTGCTTCGATATGCGACGCTTGTCAGCATCGGCTTGGCCATAGCGTGTGTCGGCGCTGCGCTTTGCCCCGCGGCAGGATTTCTCGTAGTGGCCATTTTCATGCTGCGGCAAATGGGACAGGGCCTCGCCAGCCACACCTCGATTACGGCCACGGTAAAGTATTTCAGACATAACAGAGGCAAGGCCGTCGCTGTCGTCTCTCTTGGATTCCCGGCCGGCCGCGCCTTCCTTCCCGTTGTTGCGGTCGCGTTGATCGCACTACTGGGCTGGAGAGAGACCTACGCTCTCGCGGGATTGCTCGCTCTCCTCCTATTACTTCCTGCTGTCATTTGGCTCTTGCGGGGACGCAGCGACTCGCCACCGCCGGAAGTGAAACAAGCGTTCAACGTTTCAACAAAACAAATTTCCAGCGGCAACAATCTCACCGTTGCGGAAGTTTTTCGGCATCCCTTCTTTTACGCCATCCTGCCCGGCATTTTAGCGCCATCCATAATTGAGACCGCGCTCTTCTTTCACCAACTTTCCATTGCCTCGATGAAAGGCTGGTCTGCCGAATGGGTAACGGCCGGTTATGCCATCTTCGCCATCATGACGACTTTATTCTCCATGGTTGCCGGCCCAATCGTCGATCGCGCGGGTGCGACCCGCCTAATGCCGCTCATCTTGGTACCCTACGTCGTGGGTATTCTGGTATTGGGATTCCTCGATAGCGCGCTTTGGGCATGGGTTTACTTAGCATTATCCGGCGCCACGTCGGGCCTACGTCAAACAATTGCGCCGGTCATGTGGACGGAATTCGGCGGGACCCGTCACATCGGTGCCATTCGCAGCATGGCCGCGACCATAAGCGTCTTCGCCTCCGCACTTGGCCCGCCGGCAATGGGCTGGATGATGGACGCCGACATCCGTCTCGAATCTATGGCCATCGGGACGGTAATCTATCTCACAGTGGCAACCGGGTTGATCTGGATCGCCTGCCGCGCACAATTGCGGGAGCAGAACATCACAGAATAAAGGGGAGGATTGTACCATGGCAGGATTTCTGGACGGCCGGACCGCCGTCATTACGGGTTCAACCAGCGGCCTTGGACTGGGCTATGCGCATGCCTTGGCCGCCGAGGGTTGCGCCATCATGCTAAATGGCTTCGGAGAGGCGGACGCCATCGAGGCCACACGCGCGGGGCTTTCATCAGAATTTGGCGTCACGGTTGTCTATAACGGTGCCGACATGCGCCATCCCGATCAGATTACCGATATGATCGATGATGCCGATGCGCAACTCGGCAAAGTCGATATCCTGATCAACAATGCAGGTATGCAGCATCGTGCCCCGACGGAAGAGTTTCCGACGGAGGTCTGGGACGACATGTTGGCAGTGAACTTGTCAGCCCCCTTCCATGCCACGCGCGCGGTGCTGCCGCAGATGAAGGCGCGCGACTGGGGCCGGATCATCAATACTGCGTCGACCAACGCCCTCGTCGCATCGCCGAATGTCGTCGGCTACACGGCGACCAAGCACGGCCTCCTGGGTATGACCAAGGCCGTCGCGCTGGAAACAATAGAAACAGGCGTCACGTGTAATGCGATTTGCCCGGGAACGGTGCGAACCAATCTCAGCGAACACCGTATCGACACGTTTGCGGAATCGATGGGCGTTTCGAAAGACGAAGCACTAGACGATTACATCGCCCAAAAGCAGCCCTACCACCAGCCAATGGGCCGTTTCATCACCGTCGAGGAAATCGCCGCCGCCGCCGTTTATTTGTGTAGCGACGCCGGTGCGGCGATGCGCGGCACCGCCTTCACCGTCGATGGCGGCTGGACCGCGCGTTAGCAAATTTCAACGTGCGACTTGGCACGAGCGAAACGATTGCGCATACTCCGTGCAATACATAATAAAAATTTCGCGTAAAACGAAAAAATTCAACGTTTAGGAGGCAGGGTTTCATGAAACCGACACTAAAAATGCTGACCGCGGTCGTATCGCTGGCAGCGGTTACACTGGGCGCGCAGGCCGCGATGGCGCAGAAGTCAGGCGGCATCCTGAAGGCCTATCATCGCGGAACACCGCCAAGCGGATCGATCCACGAAGAAGCAACCAACTCCACACTGACCCCGTATATGCCGGTTATGAATAACCTGGTCATGTACGATCAACTAAAGGCAACCAACAGCCTGGACACGATTGTGCCGGACTTGGCCGAGAGCTGGTCGTGGAGCGATGACAAAAAGAAACTGACGTTCAAGCTGCGCAAAGGCGTGAAATGGCATGACGGCAAGCCCTTCACTTCTGCAGACGTCAAGTGCACCTGGTGGGACCTGCTGTTGGGCCATGGTGGCCGCAAATTCAAACTGCGCAAGAACCCCCGGAAAGCCTGGTACAAAAATCTGCAAGGCGTCAGCACGAACGGCGACCATGAGGTAACTTTTGAACTGGGACGTCCGCAACCGGCAATTCTGACCTTGCTGGCTTCTGGCTATTCGCCGGTTTATCCGTGCCATGTGTCACCGAAGAAGATGCGTACGCACCCGATCGGCACCGGCCCGTTCAAGTTCGTTTCACTGAAACAGAATGAGAGCGTCAAGTTCGCGAAGAACAAGGACTATTGGAAAAAGGGCCAGCCTTATCTCGACGGCATCGAGTACACAATCATCAAGAGCCGTTCGACACGCGTCTTGGCCTTCATCGCCGGCAAGTTCGACATGGCTTTCAATGGCGATGTGACCGTACCGCTACAGCGTGACATTGCCGCTCAGGCACCAAGCGCCGTTTGTGAACGCGTTATGGGCGCGAGCATCAATCTGATCGTCAATCAGGCAAAACCACCGTTCGACAACCCGAAAATCCGTCGCGCGATGGTCCTCACGCTGGATCGTAAATCGGCAATCGAAATTCTCAGCAAGGGCGAGAACCGTCAAGGCGGCGCCATGTCGCCACCACCGCAAGGTGTCTGGGGCTTCACGCCGGAGTTCATTACGTCAGTCGCGGGCTACAATCCGGACGTTAAAGCGAACCGTGTTGAAGCACGCAAGATCATGGAAGGCCTTGGTTATGGTCCGAACAACCGCTTGAAGGTCGAAGTTTCGACGCGGAACATCGCTGGGTATCGCGATCCCGCTGTTCTGTTGATTGATTATCTCAAGGAAATCTATGTCGATGGTACCTTGAAAACGATCGAAACCAGTAACTGGCACGCCACCGTGGCGCGCAAGGACTACATGGTTGGCCTAAACGCAACAGCGGTCGGTGTTGATGATCCGGATGCGAACTTCTTCGAAAACTACTCCTGCGGCTCGCAACGGAACTATACGGGCTATTGCAACCAGGATATGGAGAAACTGTTCGTTGAGCAGTCGATGATGACTGACCAATCAGCGCGCAGGAAACTTGTCTTACGAATTGACAAGCAACTCCAGGAAGACGCCGCACGGCCGATCCTCTACCACAACCAGAACTACACTTGTAAGCAGGCCCACGTTAAGGGCTACGTCGCGCATGTAAACAGCCTTTACAACGGCTGGCGCATGGAAGACGTCTGGTTGGACAAGTAATCGACCTAACGATACGGGATCGTGGCGGTGAAAAACCGCCACGATCCCAATTTTTTGATTAGATCGTTCGTGGCGTTTGAAATTTAA
>JAJFJB010000258.1 GCA_021774435.1 Alphaproteobacteria bacterium | reverse complement strand
CATAGCACTGTTCACCTCGAAAGCGCGCGAGTCCCCTTTTCGACACTTCGCCATCTCGCGCTCAGCATGAAGGCAAATGATCTGTAACTGGAACGGTTCAACTGCGCCCCGGGCGTCCGTGAGGACCTCAATCATCTCTTTGAGCGCCTTCTCCCTGTAGGTGAAAGGCTCGCTCTTGAAGACCTCGGGATCAACCTGGCCCGCAGGCTTGACGATCGCTTCGATGGCGCGCTTCCCATCGAGCGGCTCGAGCTGAAACCGTTGCTCGAAGATCGCCTGGATATCAACGGTTAACTCCTCCAACGCGCCAACATATTCCTCGCGCAGGCTCAGGATTACCCGAACATTCGGACTGACGTCGCCACGACGAGTTGGTTCCTCCTTCCCGCCGCGCTTTGGCGCACGCGCCGAGACAACCCTGTCGGCGAGTTTTCCTAGTTCGGTGGCGAGGAGTCTGCGCGCACTGTCCTTTTGAAGGGTAAAAATTTCTTCGAACTGGTCGAACACCAGGACGGGCGTGAGCAATAAATCACCGTCCCAGAAATCAGAGGTTGCGCAGAATTGGCGGAGATCCGCATCACTGCCTTCAACGAGATCGATTCCGCGTATTTCGCAAGCGGACCGGATGGCCGCAATAATCGTGCCGAACGGCGCGCGGTCGGGATCGTTGAGCCGAATGGGTATCGGTAGCAGTCCATGATCCCTAAGGCGGGGAAACAACCCTGCCTGCAGAAGCGACGTCTTGCCGAGGCCCGACTTGCCGAAAAGGACCAACATGCGATTCGCTCGGACACGGTGCAGAAGTTCTTCGGTCTCTCGTTCGCGCCCCCAGAACGCCCTCTTCGAATGTTCAGTGTCCTGGAATTGAAGCGGACCAGGATATCGGTCCCATAACTCACCGTCCGTCGCCTGCGGCAGGAGCCGACCGTCGACCCTGGTGTCGGCGCCTCTCAATTCGATTCCCCCGCCTCACGTGCCTGTCGTCGTTCCCAATCCTCCTTGATGGCGTCGGTGAGTTTTTCGAGACCGCCCTCTTCGGTCAGGTCCGCCCGGTGGTAGGGATCAAGTTGGTCAAGGCCATTTGTGCGCACCAGCAACGCCGGAACCAGGAACACCGTATCCGGAGGGAACCGCTTCTGACGTTCTTCCGCTTCGTGGATCTCCTGAAAAATGTAACTTTCAGTGCGCGCAACCATATTCGGCGTTTCTAGGACCAAAACATAATCAACCTGTTTCCAAATCACTTGTTTGATTCGCCTGTCCCAATCGACACCGGCGCGTAGGGATTTACGATCAAGCCAAGTATCGATGTCGAACTCGCGCAACCCCCGCTCCACTTCTTCCACTCGGTCCCGGTCCCGGCTGTCGTGGCACAGAAAAACCTTCGGCGCCCCCGATGGCGGCGGCGTAGGGAGGGCTGTTTGTCGCTCCTCTTCGACCCTACGACGGAGTTCCGCCGCAAAGTCCTGCCAAGAATGTTGGCGGAACTCGATCTTGTGTTCCTGCTCAAAGAACAACGCCGCTC
The DNA here is from genome assembly GCA_021774435.1 of Alphaproteobacteria bacterium. Classification (GTDB taxonomy): domain Bacteria; phylum Pseudomonadota; class Alphaproteobacteria; order UBA8366. The sequence continues at coordinate 21,699 of JAJFJB010000258.1, read as the reverse complement.
GCGTCCAATCAGGGTTCCGGAAGAAGTCCGGGCCTTCCAGAGCGAAAGACAGGTTACGGTGGCCGTGCGTCTGCAGTGCATGCAACAGGACGCGTACGTTCCAATTGTCGAACCCGAAGCCTAAGAAGAGAAACGAAGTTTTTTCATCCGCTAGCTCCGCGGCCAGTAAGGCGGGTAGCCGCGGCGTGCCTTTGACAATGTTGACAAGGAAATTCAGGTAATCGGACTCCGACAGCACGAGCGAGTCGTCATCACTGATGTCGCCGTACAGCTGATAGAGATAGGGCTGCAGCTCGCTGGGTTGGGGAATGGTCGAGGCTGGTCCGCCGGAAAATTGGTAGTGTTCTTGCTTCGGTTTCCTACCTACAGATAGTTCAGCAAACGCGTTTACGAGGAACCTGTCGAGTGTTGTACAAAGATAAATGTTGAACGGTATAGCCGCGAGATGCCGATGTAGTTCCGAAGTCACTTTGCCGAACTTCTCGTAGAAGGCCTGTACATCGAAAACGAGCTCGTATCGGTCTTTATCCTGGCGGCGGCGCAGTTGCGCGATATGGGCAAGGTCGTCTCCGTCGCCGACCGGCAAACCTTCGGGGAGACCACCCGCCAATTCTCGTGCGAGTGACACCGTGAGCGGCGTCTCATCCGATACCCTTGGGTCCAAGGCGATTTCTGGCCCGAGAACCACGACACAGTTCTCGTCGCAAATCGATTTCACCAGCCGACGCCAGTCGCCGTCACTAAAGCCATTCATCCTTAAACGCCACAGGCCTATGCATCGTACAATCCCACGCCCCTCCCCGCACAACTTAAAAATAGGCCAAATTGAGGCGCGAGAGAAATACTACATTTTGTTGAATTCTTTTGAAAGCGACACACGACGATGTCAGTCAGCGATTTTTTGGCGGTACGAACGACCGACGAACGCTTTCAGGTTATCCTTGCTATTGGAGCCTATAAGGAGCCCGTATTTTCGCAGGCTCGCGATGGCGAGTGCGGCGCTAATGGACGAAGATGCTATCTCTCGCCGGGAAAATCCAAACTGGATGGCGGATGTGATCTTTGGCTATCGGGGCTCGATCCTGTGGTCGCATGGCAGGCCGTTTACGGTGCGCGACAGCGCGATCGACGATGCGTTCAATAATGACGGATCGTTTCGCTGGCTAGGTTTTCTCAAAAAGCAGTTCATTAGCATGCATAAACAAACCTTGGAGAGCTGGCTTGATAGCTTGCGAAAGCCGGGCGTGCCGGAGTGAGGTCCTACGTGTCGGCTCCGATTTTAACTTCAGATGCTTGAGTTTCGCCGGAAACTCGCCGGTCCGAGTGACGTTGCCCCCTGAAATGTCCCTGGATTGAGGTTAGGGTCTGTTTCCATCGAAGGAGACGGACGATGAAGCGCAGAAGGTTTTCAGAAGAACAGATCATCGGAGTGCTGAAGGAGCACCAGGCGGGTATGTCGGCGGCCGATCTGTGCCGCAAGCATGGGATCTCAGATGCAACATTCTACACGTGGCGTTCGAAGTACGGCGGGATGGAAGTGTCCGACGCCAGGAAGCTGAAGGCATTGGACGAAGAGAACCGCAAGCTGAAGAAGCTTTTGGCGGAGCAGATGCTGGACAATGCGACGCTGAAGGAAATGCTCGGAAAAAACTTTTGACGCCCGGTTCGAGGCGCAAGGCTGTGGACTGGGCGATCAAGGAAAGAGGCTATTCGCAGCGCCGGGCGTGTGGGCTGGCGGGGATATCACCGCGCGTTTACCGCTACCGATCGACGCGTCCGGACGATGCTCCGATCCGGGAACGGCTTCGTGCGTTGGCGTCGGAGCGCCGGTGGTTCGGCTATCGCCGGCTGCATATCCTGTTGAAGCGCGAGGGGATCGAGCTGAACCACAAGAAACTGTACAAGCTCTACAAGGAGGAGCAGTTGACGGTCCGCAAGCGTGGGGGGCGCAAACGGGCGCTCGGCACACGGGCACCGATGACGATCCCGCAAGGTCAGAACCAACGCTGGTCATTGGACTTCGTATCCGATGCCCTTGTCGACGGCCGTCGGTTCCGCATTCTGTGCGTGATTGACGACTTCAGCCGGGAATGCTTGGCAACGGTTGTCGACAACTCGATCTCCGGCGTCCGCGTGGCGCGGGAGTTCGACCGGATCGCCGAGATGCGGGGCTATCCCTGCATGGTCGTCAGTGACAACGGAACGGAGCTGACTTCCAACGCGCTCCTTCAATGGCAGGAGGAAAGGTGCGTCGAATGGCACTACATCGCGCCGGGCAAACCGATGCAGAATGGCTTCGTTGAATCATTCAATGGACGGCTGAGGGACGAGTACTTGAACGAGCATCTGTTCCGCAGCTACAGCCAGGCGCGCAGGATCATCGAAACTTGGCGACACGACTATAATACCGAGAGACCGCACACCAGCTTAGGCGGATTATCTCCAAAGGAGTTTGCAACCCGGTCTAACCAGGACCATAACCAGAACAGACCTTACCTATAAACGGGTACAATTAAGGGGCAACGTCACGAGGCTAAAACCTTTAGTCAACGGGAAAGGCAGAGGACTAATCGTGGGCGATTTGCAGCACTAAGGTAACGGCGTAAGGTAGTGATCCATCGGCGTACCTTTGAGAACTGTGCTCCACTCGGCCAACTCATCGAACAAGGGGTTCGAAGTTTGTCCTGTGAGGCGCGCCAGCATTTTTCATATCGAACCGTTCACCGCAGGCTCCGTGCCTGGACGTTAAGATGTTTAGTTGCGTTGCCAGGTTAATGTCATGAAACGCTTGGTTTGGGCGAAAGTCGGAGTTGAGCGCGGAAAAACTTCGTCCAAGTCTGATTTCGGCTGAATTAAGTCCGAATTGCAAACTAACCCAGACATCGTTGGCACATCGGCCGACAGCCGCGTCTGACCCAGAGCAGCGCTCTGCGGTTAACAGCAGAGACCGATCAAGCGCAGATTGTTCGCGTGATCAGTGCCGACTTGCGAATTGGGTTAGGTCGGGAGCATCTTTCAGGAGTGCGTTCCCTTTGGGCGGGTTGACAAGCAGGCTCGTGCCATCAATCGATATAGCACCTGGAAAAAAGAGCTGATCATGATCGTATTTGAGTTCTTCGCCCGAACTGGTTCGAAATAACGACAAACCAACCATTAGGAAATCGTCATTCACAACGAATTTCAGATGGCGACCCACGGGTTTAGCTGATTCCTCCAGCATCCATACAAGGTCAAATTGCTCGGTGTCCCACAGTCCGATCCAATAGGGCTTAAAACCGCCCGCCGCGAAAAAGCGACCGTTCGCAGAAAAGCACATCTCCGTGCCCTCGTCGTTTAGCCTCGATTTTTGAACTCTCGTTTTCTCCTTTCCAGTCTTCGTATCGTAGATGACAATTTTGTCCTCAAAGACATCCTTGGAGACCGCAGCGAGGGTGCCATCGAAAGAAACGGCGACTTTCCAGTTGAGGGCGTATTTGTCGGAAAGCTTATATTCAACGCGGCGAAGTCTACGAGAACCGCGTTTGAAAACCACCTGCCCATCTACAGCTCGCACCCAAACCTCTCCGTCCGCCGAGCAATCTTGACCGCTGAAATGCCATTCTCTACTGGAGTAGCGAAAGTTCAAGAAGCGGGGCGCGGGCCTCGTTTTTACAATCTTGCCCGTCTGTAAGTCCCAGCATTCCAGTGCTTTCTTGCCGGATAGCACGACAAAGTCGTTATTCAGAATTGGGTCCTTGTATATCGGGATGCGGTTCGGTGCTTCTATCTTTTTCTCTACTGCTCCGGTTACCTGATTGACCAGCGCGAATCCAAAGCGTCCAGCACAAAGGAAACCCCCGGCTCTTAGAGCTGAAAAGCTATTTTCCGTGTACCCCTCAAGCTCTTCACCGAAAAGCAGAGGCTCAGGTCGTGCCTGCCTGTACTCTAGGTTTGCCTGCCTGTTCGATACTGCTCTCGGTCGCACAAGCGCTCTGATGCCGTCGAGTAGCCTCTGAAAGTCCCGATTCGAACGGCCGCCTTTCCAATTCTTCAAACTAACGGTATTGAGTTGACGAAACCGCCGCACAGGCTCTACGCCATCGATTGTAACTGGTACCAGGATACGTTTTTCTCGTCCTTCGTCTGCTTCTCCCAACACCCAGTCAGACTTAATCGACGCTGTTGACCATACGACTACTACGCACTTCGCATTGGCCAACTCGCGATCGACCATATCGTCCAATCTATCGCCAGCCACGCCGCGAGCGTCCCACCAAACGGACCAACCCGCGTCCTCAAGCGCCTGGGCGATCTTCGACACGCGATCTCTATCCAGCTGAGCGTAGCTAATGAAGATGTCGGTCATGTTTTTTCGTTTCTTCTGCAGATCCTGTATTGTGCGCCATAACGGTACCCCAGTTCCTTTTCCAGTTAAAGACGAACGAAACCGACCGCCTTTTTTTGATCGATGCCAGACCGTCAGTCAAACTGACAAACCAGCCTCGAATGACCAGTTATGGCTAAACTACAACTTCACGGCTTAGACTGAAGCTCGACCGATTTCCACCTCATTCCAGAAATAGCGAAGGCGTTCCCTCGGTCAGGGTACTGCGCTCTTCCAAAATTGCGCTCCACTCGGCGAATGTCACGAACAAGCGGTTCGAACTTTCTCCTCCCGGGCGCGCCAGCATTTTCCATAGCATATCGTTCGCCGCGGGCTCACTGCCTGGACGTTACGCTGTTTAATTGAGTTGTCAGGTTAATGCCATGAAACGCTTGGTTTGGGCGAAAGTCGGTATAGAGTGCGAAAAAACTTCGTCCATATCTGCTTTCGACTGAATTAAGTCCGAATTGCTCACAAACCCAGACATCGTTGGCATATCGGTCGACAGCCGAGTCTGACCCGGAACAGACCTAGTCTTCTTAGGACGAAGTCATAGGTCCGGGGACAGACGCGTGGGATATCCAAGGTCGCTCATCTGCTCTAAGATTTTCATCATGTTCGCGACCGCATTCATTGCATTTGCCACGTTCTTTGCCGCCGTTGGTCCACCAGATGTTGCTGTTGTTTTCGCAGCGCTTACAATAGATGTGAACTTTCAGAAGGTTGTCCATTCGGCCCGGCCGAGAGAAGCTAACGTTGCAACACGTCAGTGATTCTCCGGAGAACCGAATGGATGTTCATAACTAGACACCGGAGCAAGAATGCCAATAGACATTGCCCGCCTGCGCGCTGAGACACCGGGTGTCTCCAATTGCGTGCATCTTAACAATTGCGGCACTGGCTTGATGCCATCTGCGGTGCTTGAGGCAATGATTGGCTATCTCAGACGAGAGTCTGAGATCGGTGGCCATGAGGCGGCGCGCGAAACTGCTGCACAGCTCGACGGCGTCTACGACAGTGTGGCAAGGCTTGTTGGCTCAGCGAAAGATGAGATCGCACTAACTGAAAATGGCACGGTTGCGTGGCAGATGGCCTTCTACGCCCAGCAACTGGGTCCTGGTGATCGAATCCTGACCGCACGAGCCGAATACGGTGCGAACTATGTCGGTATGTTGCAGGTTGCAAAGCGCACCGGGGCTACGATCGAGGTGATCCCTGATGACGCCCACTGCGTTCTAGATCCGGATGCCCTTGAAAAGATGCTCGATAAACGTGTGCGCCTCATCGCAATCACCTGGGTGCCAACGAATGGTGGCTTAGTCAATCCTGCTGCCGCGGTCGGTCGCATCGCAAGGGCACACGGCATTCCTTACCTGCTCGATGCCTGTCAGGTGGTCGGTCGGATGCCAGTTGATGTTTCAGAGATCGGCTGCGACATGCTGACAGCCGCCGGTCGCAAGTTTCTGCGCGGGCCGAGGGGCACGGGATTCCTCTATGTGCGCCGTGACCTGATGGTCCAACTTGAGCCGCCGATGATCGATCATTTCGCGGCACCCTTGCGCACACTGGACCAATATGAACTTCGCCCTGATGCGCGTCGGTTCGAGACCTTGGAAAATAACTATGCCGCAAGACTTGGGCTCGGTGTTGCGGTCGACTATGCGCTCGCTATTGGAATGGATGAGATTGCCGCGCGCTGCCAAGCGCTGGCCAATCAGATGAGACTCACTCTGAGTGAGGTTCCTGGCGTCCGAGTCTATGATCTCGGGCCACAACCAGCCGCCACCGTCACGTTTTCAGTTGATAGGCATGAGCCCGAAACCGTGCAAATGAGGCTTGCCGAGCTTGGCATTAACGTCAGCATCTCCCGGCCTTCCAGCACGCTCTTAGATGCCACAGTGCGAAATTTGCCGACGCTCGTGCGCGCGGCGCCACACTATTACAATACTGAGGAAGAGATCGATCGGATGACAACAGCAATCCGCACTTTCCTGCGCTAAAGGACCACCGATCTCTCTATAAATCAGGGGACCACATATGAAACTCTATCGCCTGAGATCGATGTTCCTTTGAGTGCATCTTCGAGGAGGCCGTGTCGTTTGTTGGCTAGACTCGGAAGAAAAATTTTAGATCGATGACGTCCGATTAGGGTCTCAAAGCAGAAATACCGTTTATGGCGATGGTGAGACCGTAATTTCATCGCTAGATTCGCCTAAAATCGCACTCCACTCAGTGAATATCTCGAACAAGCGGTTCGAACTTTCTCCTATCGGGCGCGCCAGCATTTTCCATAACGAATGGTTCGCCGCAGGCTCGCTGCCTGTGCGTTACGCTGTTCGTATGGTGCTGTCAGGCTAACACTGCGACGGATCAATTACGGGCGAAAATTTGCGTTGATCGAAGATAAACATCGCCATGTCTGCTTTCAGCTCTAGTAGGTCTGATGCCATCTCATACTTAGACATCGTTGATGATACGGCGGTTCGGTCAGGTTTACCCGGAACAGCTCGCATTACATTAGACCCGACGGGCAATTTTGTAGCCGACGAGTTCTCTATCCCAGGTGCGATCGGTCACACCGGCTTGCCGCAGGGGTTCTTTTTGAAATTTTCCCGTAGCGGGTTTTGGCACTTCTTCAAGAATCTTGATAAATCTGGGCACGGCGAAACGGGGAATCATTTCAGCGCAATAGTCCAGCTGGCCAATGTAATTGATTTTCTTGCTGTCCCCCGGGACGATGCAGGCCTTGACCTCGTCTTCGCCCCCGGTTCCCTCGACGCGAATGCCAACCACGGCGCCTTCCACAATGTCCGGATGGTCATTCAAAGCCTGTTCGATCTCGAAGCTGGAGATGTTTTCACCCCGGCCATGACCCGGTCGCCGGGAACAACGCCTAAACCGGCTAGGTTGCGGGCGAGTCGATCGCTGTCCCGATCGAAAGAGGCGAAGGTCAGCCGCGTCCCGTGCTCAAACGACATGAAATCCCGCTCTCCGTGCGCCTGAGCTTGCCGCCGGACTAAGTCGACCAAGGTCCAATACGAGGTGTCTATTATCGTCGTCATATTACACCGGAAGCCGAAACACATTGGATTGGATCATGTCGTGGAAATCGACGCGCCACGGGCCAATTCATAGCGCCGACGCAAGTATATGCTCAAGACGGAAGACCGTTCTGCCGCAAGAGGTTTCGCCGACGCCAGAACCCGGCCAGAGCACGTATTCGATCATGTTCGTTGCGACGAGGGCTGGTAAGCAGGTGCTTAAAGGAAGGTCGTTCAAAGGGCGCTCCGCGTGCCCTCCGTCTGATATTGCGTGAATGGCCTGGATTCACGGAATATCAGACGGAGGGCACGGCATTGGATTATCGAATTTCTAGTTTAGCCCCTTTGCTAAAATGCTATTAAATAAAAAATATTAAGCTTTAGGGTACATTGTTTTCGAAGGTATTAGTCTGGATAAGTGCCTTACTACATGTGGCTCAATACTCACATGTTACTATAGTGCCACTGTAATTATCGTAGCGTCTCATACGGGCTCTGCGACGACAATCGATTGAGGAATCTATGGAAATTGCACCAACGGATGATGATCTGTACCAGCTCTTCTTGACCAAATATGGCGAACCTGATCAGACGGGCTGGTCGCCGCGCCAGCGCCTGAAGTTTGGCTATTACCAGCCCGGAGATTATTACGATGCGGTTGTCAACAAGTTGGTCACGGCCGATACGAGTTGGGTCGATGTTGGCGGCGGGCGAGCGATCTTCCCACAAAACGAAAATCTGTCTAAGCAGGTCGCCCAGCGGTGCAAACGGTTAATCGCGGTAGATCCAAGCCCAAATGTTCGTGAGCACGACTACGCCCATGATTACTATCAGACATTTTTCGAAGATTTGGAAACGGAAGAACGCTTCGATCTGGCAACATTCCGGATGGTCGCGGAGCATATCGTCAACCCCGATGCGGTACTTTTGAAGCTTCGTGAAATCATGAAGCCGAATGGTGTGGTGGTAATATACACAATCAACAAATTCAGCCCGGTGCCGATTGTTACCTACCTGACGCCCTTTTCGGTCCACTTCAAAGTCAAGAAGCTTATCTGGGGCGGTGAAGAAAAGGACACCTTTCCCGTTGCATATAAAATGAACACTCGAAACACGTTGCACGCGCTTTTCACCAAGCACGGCTTCGTCGAGGAGGAGTTTCGTTATTTGGACGACTTGTCCTCTTTTAAATCGTTTAAGTTTTTGAACAAATGCGAATTGGTGATCTGGAAGGCTTTAAATTCGATCGGTCTGCGTTATCCCGAAAACAACCTACTCGGGATTTATCGTTTACCTTAGAAATCTGCCCGCAGCAGGCCAAAATATTAGGGAGGATTACCCCTCGGAGGCGTGGTGTTCGAAAGAGGCGGCCCCTGTTCTTGACCAAGACGATGATTGTCTTTGCCCGCAATGGGGAAACTTTTTAAATTTTATTGAATGGGGTTACGTGTTCTAGCCAAATTCAGGACACGCAATTTTCGACGAAACGTTGTGAAAACCCCCAAACCGTCATGGGTTCTGTCAATTCTTCTGTCGCTGGGTTGTGGCGCGGGCGCTCTTTTGGTTGGGCATCTAGTCTCATTCTACGCCTTACCTATACCGCACCCGGTAATTGGCCCGTTACTTGCCGCGACCGCGTTTCTGCTCGCCTATCGCCAGCCGTCTCGATGGCTGTTGATCTCGCTGGGCGTTGTCTTGCCTTTCACCGCGATGGCTCCGTATAGCATCCTAACATTGCGAGAGATCATCGAAACGGTTTCCTATCGCGACTACGGTTTGATGCTGTTGCCCATTCCCTTGGGTTTGGCCCGCAGCTTGTTGGGACGGCTTTTCGCGCCGCGGCAGCGGCTCAATGGAGCATCGCGGTGATCATGTGTCGAACTGGAAACATCGAAAATCGCGCCGTTAAGGCGGTACAAGGCACCTTGTTTCTTTCGTTTCTGGCAGTATGGGTGCTTGTCGGCGTACCCGCCTCCGCCGGGGAGACAGCCAAGGTCAAACAAGCGCTTGGGACGTTGAATCTCGCAATTGGCCTGAACGACCTTGAGAGCGTACACGACTTGATCGCGGCGGGAATAGATGTGAACGCACCGCTGCCATCGAGTGGCGTTATGCCTTTGATGATCGCTGATAGTCTTGCGATGGCCGCACTGCTGATGGACTTCGGCGCCGACGTCAACGCCCGCGATACCGACGGAGCAACGCCCTTGCATCATGCCATAATGTCATCCGAAGCCGTGGCGATAGTCGAACGCCTACTCCAACGGGGAGCCAATCCAAACATCGTCGCGAAAGGATGGTCGGGAGAGGCGCCGATTATTACGACGCAATACGTTTTCATCGAACAGCGTGACCCCGGAAAAGGGGAGACGCTTGTACGAATGCTGGTGAAGGCGGGTGCCAACATCGATGCTCAAGACGCCTTTCGCTATACGCTTTTGATGTCGGGCGTTGTCAATCGGGTGCCTGAGATCGTCCGGTTGACCCTCGAACTCGGTGCGGATCCATCAATACCAAGTGCCGACGGGGATACGGCCTGCGCCCTCGCCAAAGAGCATGGATTAACCGATATAGCGGCTCACTTGAAAAAAGCCTGCGCGATTCAGTGAATTGAACTACCAACCGAGGCCCATCTGCTTCAGTTTCGTTTGCGCATCCTTGTGCCCTTTAACGGCTGCCTGACGATACCAACTTATTGCCGCATCCTTGTCTTTTTGGCCGGTCAGACCGTTTTCATAATAGGTCCCGAGTCCATGGTACGCATTGACTAGACCTGTCGCCGCCGCGCGGTGCATGTAATCCATTGCTTTCGTGCTATTCTTCGTGACGCCGAGGCCCTTGCGATGGATCACGGCCAAATTGTAAAGCGCTCTGCCATGACCTCCAGCGGCCGCCTGTTCGAAATACTGGCGCGCCCGAACAAAGTCTTTCTCGACACCCTTACCGAAAGCATGGGCCACGCCGAGGCCAAATAACCCAGGTGGGTAACCACGCTTTGCGAGGATTTGATAGAGCTCGAACGACCGCGCCACGTCTTTGGTTTTTCCACCCTTGCCAAATTCGTAATTATACGCGTCCCGCTGCAGACCTTTGTTGCTGCGTCGGTCAGTCGATACGGTTTCACGGACTTTGCGCGTGGTGCGTATCGCGCTTAAGACGGCAGGGGATGCGCGGCCGTCGACCGTCAAATTGTTGTCCCGTTGAAAAGCGCGAATTGCATCACGCGTGCGCGCTCCGGGGAGGCCGTCGGCGGTACCCGGTGTGTAACCAAGCTCGCGAAGCCGGCGCTGGATAAAGCGGATATTTTCTCTCGAGGCCTCAGATATCTTGACCGGTTTTTTGGATTTTCTCTCCGGTTTCTCGTCAAAAAATGTCAGCGATTTGCCTGTTTTTCCCGCTTTGCGCGGTTTCCGCTCCCTGACTGCAGTCTGCGCAATTGCTTCTATCGTCGCGGTTTGCCCGACGCGCGGCTGGTCTACGCGACCCTCCGGTTCGAGGATGGCCGATGACCCGGAAACCTTCTTCACCCTCCAGCTTCCCTTTAGCGGAACTTGTCCGACACCGGCGACCTCGAAACTTATCGTGGCCTTGTTGCCGATACTGGGACGATTCTTGCCGTCAAGCCGGACATGAATGGTCGAACCGTCGACTTTGGTAATCTTTGCGGTCAAGGGTTCTGCCTGCGCAGCAGATACCAATAGGCATGCCGCGACCGAAATGAACAGTCCAAGCTGCCATTTCTGCGCAATCTGGATAATTTTTATCACCAGCTTTCTCCCATCGCGCGCAGCCGCGCCTGTGCCTTTGGCAAGCCGGCACGGGCAGCCTTGCGATACCATTTGAGTGCCGTGTTTTTGGATATCGGACCGCCCAGACCGCGCTCGTCAAAAATACCCAAGGTGTGTGCGGCATGATCGAGTCCCATCCGGGCGGCGATTTCGAAGAACACACGCGCTCGAAAATCATCCTGCGTAACGCCGAGACCATAATGATAGAGAACACCAAGATTAAACCAGGCACGGACATAGCCGCCGCCGGCGGCTTTTTCGTAATGCCGTATCGCGCGCTGGAAATCGATTTCAACGCCCTGTCCGCGGCTATACAGGGTCGCCAGGCCATAATGCGATTTTGCAAATCCAGCCTCGGCCGCATATTCGTAAAGCCGGCGTGCGCGGTCGAAATCCCTGTTTTTTCCCTCGCGGCCCATATGGAAGGTCCACGCTTCGTGATGAACCTGCGCTGGTGTCAGACTGGCGTATTCGGCTGGCATGCCATCGGCGCGAACCATCGCCGGCCCAGCGATCAACGTTATGAGCAGGTAGACGCTAAGGGCAAAGGCTGCACCAGCGTGCCCGGTGCGCGAAGCGCAGACGTAACGATTAATCCACACTATCAGCCTCCTGGCACAGCAGCAGGACTCCGGTGCCGGCGCCGGTACACCCGCCACCCGATGGCGGCCGGGCCGGTGGCGCGGTCGGTTGCCGTCGCGTCGTGACCGGCGGGCGGGTCGGCGTCGGCCGGCCCGGTTGAATGCGCTGGTTCAGCGCTGCCGCGGCACTGGCGTAGAAGCCGCAATGCCGCGCGCGGGACAAGATCCCGGCTGCCGCGGACCAGTTCCCCGCCCCATAGGCCGCTCTGAATTGTTCCGCCAGATTGATGCAGACCCGCTCCTGGATATAGCTGCTGCCGCCGATGGAAAATTCGCAATGGCCGGACTGGGACAGAACCCGCCGGGCTTCCTGTATCCGGTTGGCGACGAGTAAACCAAAGAATTGATTTTCGAGTTGTGCACAATTGGCCTTTGGCGGGTTGCACCGGTTCTGCGCCTGATCGAACTTGGCACCTGGCTGGGCACACTGGCAGGCCCACCCTTCGCCGGAGGGGTGCCGGACGGCCCGGGCGCCTCTAATTTGACTGCAACGTTCCTCGGCGTGTCTGCGGTCGCGTTCCGCTGCCTGCCTGATCAACTGCTCCGCTGTAGCCTGGCAGGTCGCCACGGAAATCAATATTTTCTGCATACCCCGGAGGGACCAGTCTGCGATCTCGGCATAATTTCCCGACTGGTCGATACCCTCTTGCACGCGCAGTCGATGACTGTCGTTTTTCAGCATTGTATCGAACCGGGCGATTTCGTTCGTCGTAGCATTGACGTTGGCACGCAGTGCATCCTGTCGGCCTGCGGCAGTTTCAAGGGCCGCCGCCACGTCCTCAGGGCAGTTTTCGACCTTGCCGATCAGCTGGTCGATATTGCTGATGATGGCGTTCATCTCGGCAAGTTGCGCCGCGACTTCCGGTTCGATGGTGAGGCCGGCCACCTTTGTTTTGGCCTCGGCGTTCAACTCGGCCGCACTTCCCTTAGACCCGTTCGCGACCCCGATCCGACCGGAAGCGGCATTGCGCGTGGCATTTGCCGCGTCGAGTTTTCCCTTTGAGTCGGTCGCAGCGGTCTTGAGTTCGCTGGCTTCGGTGGCGGGTAGTGGTTTCGCCGGCTTGAGAGAGGTCAGCGCTCCCATTAACGCGCTGCATGCGGCGGCAGCACCCTTGGCATCCTGTGCCGCCTGCCCGACGGTCCGCGCGTGCGATTTGCAGGCCTGCACCGCGGCCTTCACGGCATTGAGGATCTGCGCCCGCTGCGGTTCCGAAGCATCATTGATTTCGCGCAGGCGCTCGCAGGCCGCAAGGGCGGTACGATCGGCCAGTTGCTGGTACTCCCGCGCTCGCGTCGCCGCTTTCTTGGCGTCGCCCGCTAGTTGGTCGGCCTTGTCGCCCAGCGCGTTGAACTGCGCCATCGCCGGACGCCAGAGATTCAGAGTTGCCTGTAAGGTCTGCAGCTTGGCTTCCATGGCGGGCAGCCCCCGCTCAACATCAGCAATCATGTTTTCCGCCGCAGTGCAGGCCGCTCTTGCTTGGCCCGTAGCCGTCGTGGCGCCGACTTCCGCCTCGCGCATGCGGGACAGGATGCCACTAAGATCGACGCTCGGCGCCTCCGTGTCAGTCTGGTCAGTCCGGTCGGGCTGGTCCTCTTCGTCTTCCCGGTCCAGCTTGAGGCGGACGTCGTACCAGATGATTTCACCGGTCTCGCTACCCAGCACGCGGCCATGTCCGTCGACCAGATCGGCAACGACAGTCTGACGAATGGAGAAGATGGCGTTCTTCTTGTTTTTCATTTGCTTGGCCAACTTTTCGGTAACGATGAGGCCGTCGGGGGCGCCCTCTTTCACTGAGTCCAGTGGCATGGTTTTGAGGTTTATCTTCCAGTCGTTGGAGGGGCCTGTCATGCCGCCTGCGTAATATTCGCCTCGAATGCTGGCATCTACCAGGGCATCTTGCCCGAGGCGCAAGGGGTGCTTGGGCAGATTCAGTTTGATCATGGGTTTCACGGTCTGCACCGGCTTGGTGAAATTTCGAGCGGCACTTTCGGCCACCGCCCCGACGACCTGCTTGCTGATCTGGGTGTTGCCGGTCTGAATCGCGCGCATCAGTTTCTCGGCCCGCGAAACCATGGCCGCGGCCCCGCGGATGCGCTGGTTTAGTTCCCAGTTCGCTTCTTCCCGCTCATGGTACAGATACTGGTTGAGCACATATTCGCGGATCAGCGTGTCAGAAAGCTTCTGCAGCAGCCTTTTCCGCAGGGGCCGTGTATCCCACCCCAGATAAGAGCCGGCCCACTCATAAGCGCGCCGTAAATCCTCCGCAACGGGCACGCCCTCTGTGGTCTGTTCCACGGTGGTTGAGAAAGCATCCTGATAGAACTGTGGCTGCGAACCCAGCCAGTCGGCGATCTTCTTCGTAAAGAATGCCTTGACGATAGGGCTTACTTTTTCCAAGCCACGCGGCAGGCATGTCGCGATCGGCGACGGAAGCTTCGCCGCAGCCGCATCGTAATCGCGCAACGCGTCTTTCCCCTTCCCTTCCGCAGCCTTGCGCTTCTTTTCGCGATCCTCTCGTTCCCGCGTCACACAGGACGCCATGTAGGGATGGGAGAGGTCCTCGAAATCCTCCCGTCCCCGGTTTTGGGCGCTTTCGATATAGCGCTCCACCTCGGGCCTGAAATGGGTATAGATCTTACCGATACGCTGGAAGTAAGGCAGCAGGCAGGCGTATTTGTGAATTCTTTTTCCGCGCTCTGCCTGCCAGTTCGGCGACTTGGGATCGAAGCCTTCGCGGATCAGTTCATGATTTATCGGCACGGCAAACTGACGTTCCGCTTCAGCGAGACGCTTATTGTTGTCCCAGTTGTTCGCGGGCACGTCGATTTCCTTGAAGAATAGCGGGAACTGTGGCGTCTCGCCGCCACCGACGCCGCGACGTTCGCCGCACCGACGGGCGTTCTTTCCCGGTTCTGGCAATGCCTTCAATGCCTGGTCGAGGATGTCTTCCTCGATTGTGTACATGACATAGCCGTAGGTGACGTCATAAACACCCTCGGTGAGTTTGTAGACCGCATAGATATGCAATGCGCCCGCACCGACACCGACGCGCGGCGCCAGCACCAAGGGCAGGGTCAGGAACCCGCTCGGGTCGCCGCGGTTGATTTGCATCACCGCGAAGATCGCGCTGCCGTAGGAGTCCATCACCGGCAGGCCCCAGGCGAAGTCTTTCGCCGCCTGCCAGGCAACGGCCGAACTGCAAGCAGTCCCGCCGACGCCTCGCTTGAGGCACTGGTCTTCATAAGCCTTGAGCAAACCGGTTGCGGTATTGGCATAGAAGAAAAAGTTGAAGCCGCTGAGAAACTCCTGCCAGTACCAGTCTTTGAAGGCGCCAACCTGATTGCCGGCCTCCGCGGCGAATTCTGCTGCTTTGTTTAGCCTCTCTCCTTCAAGGGGCCCGAGTAGCAGCAGGGCCTTTTGGCGCATCCATTGTTTTGCCCGCTCGCGCGTCGTCAGCTCGGCGGCATCATCGACCTTGGCGCGGATGATCTTCTCAACGTCGCCACTGATTTTGCGGTAGAATTCCTCCGGCGGCGCCAGCTTACCACGCTTTTTCGATGCCAAGAGCCAGTCGTCAACGGCCTGCCGTCCCGCCTGGGCGAGGTCCGACAGGTCTTGCAACATTTGCCGCAGTTTGGGCTCAGGTGCTGCATCCAGCAGGTCGTTACGCAGTTTCTTGCGCATCGAGGGGTCTTGAATCTGCTCCACGACCTCGAACAGCAAGGCGATCTCAACTTGGCGCTCGGCCAGTACCTTGCGCACGTTCTGCTCATGGACGGCCGTGTCGTTCCCATAATCGGCACGATGTCGGTTGCGGCCGGCTTCGGTCATATCGTTATCGAGCGCATGCTTGAGGACATGTGATGCGCCGTCGACGATCGCACTCAGCTGCTTCTGAATATAAATCTGCTCGGCCTTGGCCCAGGACTGACGGCGAAGTTCCGCGCCCCGCAGTTCAGGGTTCGAGCGCCGCAGTTCGGCGGCGGCTTCCTGGAGCCATGGCGCGTAATACTTTTCCGGTGAATAATCCTGGTTCGCGCCCTTGTCGGTCTCCACCTGAACCGAAACATCATAAATCTGGATCAACTCGTCGACCCGGTTGCGGCTCATCCCTTCGGGGTTATCACCGCCATACATTTGACGAATGAAATGTTCCTTGAAAGCGCGCTTTGCTGCCGGCGATCCCTCCCCGTTGTGAACGCTGTAATACTCCTTGATGTCTCCTTTGGCGCCTCTCTGCGTGACACCGAGTATGCGCGCAAAGGCACCATCGAGAACCCGGTTGCCATATTTCTGGCGCGCCAGCGGATCGTTGAGGTGCGTCAGGTAGTTGCGCAAATTCTGCGCCAAATTGCCGAGTGCATTGCGCCAGGGCTTGGCGGCATTGACGCCGTGATAGCGTACCGCAATATCCTCGGTCCGAAGGTAGTGTATGACTTCGTCGCCGCGGACGAACGCGTCGAGATCCAGCGGACGCCCATTTACCACCGGCATGTCGAGGTCATAATCCCAAACGATATGCATGGTGCGGCCTTCGGCAAGGGCGCGGGTATGCACTTGTTCCTTATTGGCGCCGGGGACGTAATAGGCTTCGGCGTTTTGGCGGAGCTGCAGAACATTGTCGGCCAGTGAAATGACAAACTCAGATGTTCCCGTCTTGGCGTTGGCCCAGTCGGGCATAAACTGGTCGCCATTGAAAATGGTCATGTCCGGTTTCGAGGGGTCGATTCCGATCGCGTCGAAATGTTTCTCCCACAGGCCCTGGACTTCTTCAAAATTTGCCGGCCGGTTGGCTTCGGGACCGGCAACTATCCAGCCCGTCTGATCAAGGTCGCTGCGGTGGCCCTTGGATTTACCCTGATTGGTCAACTCGATGACCCAGCCCTTTTCCTTCGCCACTCTGGACCAAAACTTCAGATCGATGGCCTGACGCAACCGGGCCATATGGCCGTTCTTGGCCTGCAGGCTGGAGTCTCCCAAGATCTGCTTCAGATAGGGTTGTGGGCTTTTGAAGGCTCCGTAGACCTGATCAATCAACCAAGCTTCATTCATCCGCTCGACCGGCGTGTCGCGGACCAGTTTCTCAAGCCGGACATACTCCTGGTCGGCAACGAGTTCGCGAGCAGCGACACCGTGCGCGGCAGGGCCCAGGGAGGCAAAAACCCCGACCGCAAGCAACGAAGCAATAAGAAAAGCCCGCGGCCATCGGGCTTTACGAGGACCAAATTGATGAAAAAAAGCTGTTCTCATCTATAACGGACCGGTTTTCTTAAACTCCGCTAGAGTTAGACAAAGTCCGGCAGCTTGACATTGAGGTGCATCAAGGTGGCGCCGCTCAACACCGTGTCATTCCATTTTTCTTTCTAACGCCACAGTGTGCGGCCAGTGGATACATCAGGTCCATGGCTCGAACTTTCTTGGACAGGTCTGGTCTCGCGGCTTACGCTGTTGGTGAGTTGGTAGATTGGCATTCTTGGGACCAACGATGAACAAGCCTCCCATGCACGGCGGAGCGGCGCGCGGCGACCTGATAGCAAAGGTCACGGGACGTGCGGTGTTTGCGAGTGACGTCAGTGTGCCGGGCATGGTCCACGGCCATATTCTGCGCAGCGCTGTGCCCCATGCGCGGATCGTTCGCCTAAATTGTGATGCTGCCAGCGCACTCGATGGCGTGATTACGGTCCTTACCGGAGAGGATTTGTCGGAGCTTGCGCAGAACCATTGGGGCCTGTTCCTCATGGACCGCCCAATAATTGCTATCGACAGAGTACGTTATGTTGGCGAACCGCTGGCGCTCGTCGTTGCTGAGACATCCGAAATTGCACAGGCGGCACTCGACGGGATCGAAGTCGATTACGAACACCTGCCCTTCGTCGACAATGCCTCGGCCGCGATTGCACCGAACGCGCCATTGTTGCACGACGTCCACGAATCCATCGCCGACTTCTACTTCAAAGGCGAGGCAAAACCAGTTGCCGGGACCAATATTTTCCAGAACTACACAGTCCGCACCGGAGACGCAGCGACCGCGGAGCGAGACGCGGCACAGGTTTTCGAACAAACCTACACCTTTCCCGGGATTTCCCATTTCGCGATCGAACCGCACAGCGTCGTTGCCGCCTTCGAAGGGGAGAAACTGACAGTCTGGTCGGGCGCGCAATCACCGACGGCAGTTCAAAAGGTGCTGGCCCGGATTTTCGGGCTCGCGCTCTCGGACATCCGGATAATCGTCCCTTATGTGGGCGGCGGTTTTGGCGGCAAGGCTTCGGTCAAGATCGAACCGCTTGTCGTCGCGGCGGCACGCAAGGCCGGACGCCCCGTCCGGGTTGCACTGACTTTGGAAGAGTCAATGCTGACTTGCCGCCGGCTAGGCACGACGATTACATTGCGGACCTCGGTCGATAGTGAGGGTAAAATTCTCGCCAAACGAGGTACCATCCTGCTCGACGGTGGCGCCTATGCGGATACCGGTCCCGCCGTAGCGGTCAAGGCAGCGCACCGGGTTATCGGGCCTTACGATATCGCCAATCTCGAAATTGACGCCAAGGCCGTGTACACGAACACGGTGCCGGGCGCGGCGTTCCGCTCGATCGGTGGGCCGCAAGCCGTCTGGGCAACGGAGTCGCAGATGGACGAGATCGCCTTAGCACTGGGTATCGACCCGATCGACCTGCGGCACCGCAATCTGTTGCCGCGTGGTGGTGAAATACTCGATACCTTGCGGCCACTCGACGCCGACATCAGCGAAATGCTGGGGCATGCGGGACAAGCGATCACCAGCCTTGGCGATGGGCCTGCCGCGGGCGTTGCTGTCGCGGCAACCGATCCCGGAATTCTTCCCCTTGGCGGTTCGCTGGTCCGCGTTCTGGCGGACGGCTCGATCGTCGTGATGGCCAACAGTGTCGATATCGGCCAAGGCGTCCGGGCTGTCTTACGGAACGTGGTTGCCGAAATTCTGAATCAGGACCCAAGGTCGATACGGGTCGCGAACCCCGATACGGCGACGGCGCCCTTTGATTGGGGAACCGGCGCCAGCCGGTCGACAGTCATCATGGGTCTCGCCGTGGAAGATGCCGCGCGCGACGCGAGCGAACAGATTCTGGCCCTGGCCGCGTCGGTATTCGAGTCCGCGCCGAACGATATACAGCTCATACCTGGCGGCGTTGCCCATGGCGACGGGGAACTCACGTTCGAAACCCTTTATCATCGGGCATTCGGGATAGACTCTGGCGAAGTCGTCGGACGGGCCATGGTGACCCCGGCACGAAAGGGCAGCGACTTCGCAAAATCGCCTCTGTTCTGGGAGACGGCGGTCGGGGCCTGCGATGTCG
This sequence comes from Alphaproteobacteria bacterium, assembly GCA_021774435.1. GTDB lineage: Bacteria > Pseudomonadota > Alphaproteobacteria > UBA8366. The sequence continues at coordinate 2,534 of JAJFJB010000258.1, read as the reverse complement.
ACCTCGACGAAGCAACGGGGGAGCTGTCGGTTACCCGCTATGTCGGCGTTGCGGATATCGGTCGGGCAATCAATCCCGCCGGCGCGGAGGGGCAGGAAGAAGGCGCCGCCGTGCAAGGCCTGGGACACGCGCTTTTCGAACGGCTCGATTATGTCGATGGTCAGCCCGTCAACGCGACACCCGTCGCCTACCGCATTCCGGCGGCCGGCGACGTCGCCCCGCGCGCCCACACCGTCCTGATCGAAAATGGCGACGGGCCCGGGCCGATGGGCGCGAAAGGCATGGGCGAAGGCGGCATTCTGCCCGTAGCGCCCGCCATCGCGAATGCCCTGGCCCGCCGCTACGGCGTGCGCATTCGCGATTTACCCATGACACCCGAACGGATCTGGCGCGCCCTGCGCGAAAGAGACGGCGATGTTTCCTAGGCCGTTCACCTACCATCGCCCAACCACCCTCGATGAGGCGATTGCACTCATGGCGCGCCATGTCGACGATGTTTCCGCATATGCAGGCGGCACCGAACTGCTGCTGGCGATGAAAATGCATTTCGCCGATTACGAAAACCTCGTTGATCTCAAACGCATTCCGGAACTTCGTGCAATTACCCGGAGCGGCGACACACTCTCGATTGGCGCGCTCGCGACCCACGCGTCGATTGCAGACGACGTTTTCGTTAAGGAAGCTCTGTCGGCGCTTGCCGGATTGTGCGGCTCGATCGCCAATGCCCGCGTGCGCGCATCCGGCACGATCGGCGGTAATTTATGCTTCGCCGAACCCCGAGCCGATCCGCCCGTCTTGCTCGCCGCCCTGGACGCGACGCTGTGCCTGATTTCCGCGCGCGGCGAACGCAATGTGGCTGCCAGCCGGTTCATTACGGGGGCCCTGGAAACCGACCGGGCGCCGGACGAAATATTGTTGAGGATCGAAATTCCCCTAGGCGACCGCGCTACATGCTACGAACGCGTGGTTCAAGGTCATCGAACCGTCGCGGGTGCCGCTGCCATATTGCCGCGGCATACAAGTGTCGCACCCCGTATCTGGCTCGGCTGCGTGTCGACATGCCCGGTCGCCTTACCAAATGCGGAAAGGATCATTGCGGCCAATCCCGGCATGCTTGACGACGCCCTTATGCAGGCCATTGCGTCCGACATCGCGTCGCTCAATATCGCAGACGATGAGGATGCAGGCGCAGACTACCGACGGCATTTGGCGGAAACGGTTACGGTCCGTGCCATCAGGGCAGCATGGGGCCAAGGAGGAGCTACGTAAATGCCGTCGATGCATAAGATAACGCTGATGCTCAATGGCGGACCGGTCGAAGTGACTGTCGCCTCACACACATTACTCATCGACCTTCTTCGCAACACCTTTTCCTTGCGCGGCGTAAAACGGTCCTGTGATATGCAAGTCTGCGGGGCCTGCACCGTGCTTATCGATGGAAAGCAAGTAAGCAGTTGCACGACACTTGCCGTCGATGCGGACGCGACCGCTGTGACGACCATCGAAGGTCTTGGCGGACCAAGCGGACTCGATTCCGTGCAAGAGGCTTTTCTTGAACATGGCGCGCTACAATGCGGGTTTTGCACACCTGGGTTCATTTTGGCGACGAAGGCACTCCTTGAAAAAAACGCCAACCCAACCCGCGCGGAGATCGTCCACCACTTGAGCGGCAACCTTTGCCGCTGCACCGGCTATCAGAAAATTATCGAAGCGGTGGAAAGCCTTGCCCGCGCTTAGCCTGTCCTTCGACGGCCGCGAACCGGTCGACGCGGTTTTGGCGAAAGCGCAGGCGGCGGTGGCGGGGGGCGTCGGCATGATCTGGCTCGCCTGCCATCTGTTCCAGCGCGACCCCATCGTGACGGCAAGTGTTTTACTGGACCGCTACCCAGCCCTGAAAGTGACCCTCGTGGCGATAAGCCCCTATGTGGTTCACCCGGTTCATGTCGCGATGGCCGCCGCCACACTGGATGAATTTTTCCCGGGCCGGATTTCGCTGTGCCTCGGCGTCGGCGCACCGGCGGATATGGCCAGTATCGGCGTTGCGACAACTGCACCGCTCGTGCCCATGCGGGAGGCGCTCAACATTTGCCGCGCCTTGTTCCGCGGCGAGACCGTGCAGGCGGAAGGCACGCGGTTCAGCGTTTCGAGCCGGTCGCTCGCCTCCGCGCCACATGATATTCCGCTGCTTCTGGCGGCATCCGGCCCCAAGATGCTGCGGCTCGCCGGCACACATGCCGATGGCGTCTTGCTGTCAGCAGGCGCATCGGTCGAGTTCGTGCGCTGGAGCTTGGACCAAGTCGGAGCACCGCCGAATTTTCAACGCGCTGGACTAGTCTATGGATCGGTCGACGAAGAAAACAAGACGGCTTTAGATCGCGTGCGGCGGGTGCTGGCCAACACATTGCGCGGCAAGCATCACGCTCGAAATCTCGATCTCGCCGGCAGCCGTCTGGACCAAGCGGCAGTCAACAATGCGATTGCGGCCGGCGAGGAGGCGCAAGCGGAAAAACTGATCGACGACATGATTGTCGAGC
>JAJFJB010000257.1 GCA_021774435.1 Alphaproteobacteria bacterium | reverse complement strand
ACGCATCGACGAGGGCTATTTCTTGCCCGGATCGGATTCGGGGATTTTTGCCAATAGAGATACCTTCCGGAAGCCTGCAGCACTGAGTTGTCCCATGACGGACATTACGTCGCCATAGGCGAGAGAGGTGTCGCCACGAATGAAGATACGTAGATCCGGGTTCGAACTGGTAATCGCACTCAAACGGGGAATTAATTTTTCCAGCGTAATGGTGGTTTCCTGCAAATAAATCGTGCCGGAGGCGTCGATCGAGACAACGAGAGGTTCTTGGGTATCGTTGATCGTCGCCGCGCGCGTCTTGGGAAGGTCGACCGGAACGCCTACGGTCAGGAGCGGTGCGGTCACCATGAACACGATAAGCAGAACAAGCATGACGTCGACGAATGGCGTGACGTTGATTTCCGCCATTTTCGTGTAGCGATACTTGCTGTTTCCGCGGTAGCCGCCACTTTGCATCTGCACGCCCATGGTTCACTCGGCCTCCTCGAGTTGGCGCGAGAGAATGCCGCTGAATTCATGTGCGAATGCTTCCAGTCTGCCGGCATAACGGCTCAGATCTGTCGAAATTTTGTTGTAGGCGACGACCGCCGGAATTGCGGCGACCAGCCCCAAGGCTGTTGCGAACAAGGCTTCGGCGATCCCGGGAGCGACGACCGCTAGACTCGTCTGCTTTGTGATCGCAATCGATTGGAAGCTGTTCATGATTCCGTAAACCGTACCGAACAGTCCAATAAAGGGAGCGGTTGAACCGACTGATGCAAGAAATGTCATGTAGCGTTCCAGCTGTTCCATCTCACGGCTCAAGCTCACCTGCATGACGCGGTCGATACGTTGCTGCAGACTGGTATGGGAGAGCTGGCTTCGGTCCAGCCCGCGCGACGCCGTGCGACGCCACTCCCGCATTGCCGCTGTAAACACGGCGGACATGGGGTCCTTGGGACGCTGCCCAACCTGTTCGTATAGACCATCAAGCGTTCCGCCGGACCAGAATTCATCCTCGAACGCGGCCGCCGCGCGACCGAGACGCCGTAACCGCCAGACTTTTTCAATAATGATCGCCCATGTCCAGATCGATGCAATTACGAGCGCGATGAGTACGATCTTCACGATCAACGTCGCTTGGACGAATAAAGACCACATCGAAAAGTTTACATCAGCAACCGATCCGGCTAGCGCCGTCGCTTCTATTAAATTCTGGTCCATATAAATTCCTTGCTAAATATCATGCCGATACGAATCCAATGCCGTGCGGAATAGATCCGGTAGTCGCTTCGGCCGGCCATTTCTGTCGATACAAGCCAATCGAACGGTAAGACGTACGAGATCCTCATCTGCTCGTCGGACGATTTGTTCCGCCGACATAGATGCGCCGCGCAAATTGATTAGACGGCTGTGTACCGCCAGAACATCGTCCAGCTTCGCCGGTTTGAGATAGTCCGCCGTCATGTTGCGTACCGCAAAACCGACGCCGTGGTTTGCCCACAACGTTGGATGTGCGATTCCCGCAGCACGCAGCATTTCAGTGCGTCCGCGCTCGGCGAATTTTAAATAGTTCGCGTAGTACACGATACCTTCTGCATCGGTGTCTTCGTAATAGACCCGGACGGGACACACGTGAGTCGCGCCGATATCAGACATCTAATTCTCCGGCGCTTCCGTCCGTCTCCTGATCCAGAAGGTCGGGTTGTACAGCCGCCGCCGCCGGCGCTTCGAGACCTAGATAGCGCCAGCCCTGCGCCGTCAACATCCGGCCCCGCGAGGTGCGCTGCACAAAGCCTTGTTGTATTAGATAAGGCTCTATCACTTCTTCGATCGCGTCGCGTTGTTCCGCTAGCGCGACGGCCAGCGTTTCTGCGCCAACCGGGCCGCCGCCATAATTTTCCGCCATGCATCGCAGGAAGCGGCGGTCCATGGCGTCGAGCCCCTTGCCGTCGACATCCAAACGAAGCAATGCGTTATCGGCGAATGCCGCGTTGACCTCCGATTGTCCTGCGACCATTGCGAAATCACGAACGCGGCGCAACAAACGCCCCGCGATACGTGGCGTGCCACGGCTGCGCTTGGCAATTTCATGCGCGCCGTCGCCGCTCAATGCCATATCGAGGACACGGGCGCCTCGCTCTACGATGCGCTGTAAATCCTCGATATCGTAGAAGTTCATACGCAGGGGGATGCCAAATCGTTCGCGCAGCGGCGTGGTTATAAGTCCCGTGCGCGTCGTTGCGCCAACGAGGGTGAATGGCGGCAAATCGATGCGGATCGACCGTGCCGCGGGACCTTCGCCGATGATCAGGTCAAGCTGAAAATCCTCCATGGCAGGGTAGAGAATTTCTTCGACGACGGGATGCAGCCGATGGATTTCGTCGATGAACAAAACATCTCGGGGCTGCAGATTGGTCAGCAAAGCCGCCAGATCACCGGCCTTCGCTAACACCGGGCCGGAGGTGGCGCGAAAGCTGACGCCGAGTTCCCGCGCGACGATTTGGGCCAGCGTGGTTTTCCCTAAACCCGGCGGTCCGAAGAAGATTGTATGATCGAGCGCCTCGCTCCTGCCGCGCGCCGCCTGAATAAAGATCGAAAGATTCTCTCGTACGTTATTTTGGCCAATAAAATCATCCAGGGTCTGCGGCCGTAGCGAGGCTTCGTCGGTATCGGACTCCGCCATTTCCGGTGTGACAATACGATCTGCGGCGTCGCTCATTGTGACATTTCCTGCAGTCCGAACCGGATCAATGCGTCAAGTGCGGCCTGATCGCCCAATTGTTTTCCGGCTTTGGCGATCGCGTTGAAGGCATCGCCACGTGTGTATCCAAGATTGACCAGAGCCGAGATGGCTTCTTCACCATTGTTAACCGACGGGGAAACTGTCTCCGCCGTGCCGGCGACCGATCCAAGAGACATGCCGCCGACCTTGTCGCGCAATTCAGTGACAATCCGGGCTGCCAATTTGGGGCCAACGCCATTCGCCCGCGCGACCGCCGCTTTATCCTGCGCCGCGATGGCCTGGACAAGTTCGTCCGCCGTCAGAACCGAAAGTATGGCGAGCCCCACCCGCGCACCAACGCCCTGGACCGTCGTTAACAAGCGGAACCAAGAACGTTCCGCCGCATCGATAAAGCCATAAAGATGAATATGGTCTTCGCGGACATGCGTTTCGACTTCCACGCGCACGGCCTCACCGACTGATGGCATTCGCGACAACGTCCTGCCGGAACAGAATACGAGATACCCGACGCCGCCCACATCGATAATGGCGGAAACCTCGCCAATTTCACCAAGGACGCCGGAAAGCCGCGCAATCATAGGTTCGATACTGCGTTGTGCAGGCGACGGTTGGTCTCCGCAAAATGCGCATGGCAGATAGCAACCGCTAAAGCATCCGCGGCATCTGGACTGGAAAAATTGCAGCCAGGTAGGATGCGGCCCACCATCATCTGGACTTGGCTTTTTGCGGCATGTCCCGCGCCGACGACCGATTTCTTGATCCGGTTGGCGGAGTACTCCGCTACAGGTAGTCCCGCAAGCGCGGGCGCCAGTACGACCACTCCGCGTGCCTCACCGAGACGCAGAGTGGTTGTGGGATTCTTATTGACGAATGTCTCCTCGACAGCAGCTTCGTCAGGGTCATAGTTCAGTAATACATCTGCGAGTCCGTCATGCAAATCCCGCAGCCTGTTGGCAAGATCCTGGTCAGGCGCCGGCGATACGGTGCCATCCGCGACATAAGTAAGTCTGTTGGCCTGGACGTCGATAATCCCCCATCCCGTGTTACGAAGCCCTGGGTCGAGTCCGATTAATCGCATGTTATCCGTGTGGCCTTTACGTGGTCAGGCGTTCAAGAATGTCGTCGGCGATGTCGTAATTCGCCGAAACAGTCTGCACGTCGTCATTGTCGTCAAGCGCTTCCAGCAATTTGAGAAGCGTCGAGGCAGCGCTTTCGTCTACCGGCGTGTTGTTTTGCGGTTTCCACACGAGTTTGGCCGATACGGGCTCACCCAGCGTTTCTTCCAGAGCGCCGCAGACTTCATGCAACGATTCTGGCGCGCAAATTACCTCATGGCCATCGTCGGAAGAGTCGACATCGTCTGCGCCGGCTTCCAATGCCGCCTCAAAAACCGTGTCCGAGTCGGCCTTTTCCGACGGATAGCGAATTTCCCCGACATGATCGAACATGAAACTGACCGAACCGGTTTCTCCGAGATTGCCACCGTTTTTGTTGAATGCGGCGCGGATCTCCGACGCGGTTCTATTACGATTGTCTGTCAAGGTTTCAACGATGACGGCGACCCCACCAGGGCCATACCCCTCGTATCGAATTTCTTCGAAGTCCTCGCCCTCGCCCGCACCAGCACCCTTTTTAACCGCGCGGTCGATATTATCCTTTGGCATGTTCCCCGCGCGGGCCGCCAAAATCGCAGTTCGCAGACGAGGATTCATGTCCGGGTCGGGCCCGCCCATCTTCGCGGCGACGGTTATCTCCCGCCCAAATTTACCAAACTGACTGGCGCGCTTCTTATCCTGAGCGCCCTTGCGGTACATGATATTTTTAAATTTTGAATGGCCGGCCATTTCGTTCCGTGGAATTCCCCATTGATATTCAATTTGCGGAGCAAGTATATGCATACTAGCTTTGCACTTATACCAGATGTTGTGATTGCATGCACAATAGTGAAAATGCATAGATTAGGGTGATTAAGCGGCCAATATGGCAATAATGCGGCACTGAGGAGCGAGAGGCGCTGATTATTAAAATGTTAACCAACATTTCGGTACGGTCAGTGCCTACGCGTGTATGTACAAAATCATCGTTACTTTAACGGCGAATATTCCCGCCCTTTGCTCCGAGGCCTAAAGCACAGGCATGGCATACGATCTAGAACGGCTAAATATTCTGCTTGTCGAAGATGATGCATCCATGCGTGCTCTCGTCCGCGACATTCTCTTTGCGTTTGGGATCAGCAATGTGCAAACCGCTCACGACGGCAGCAAAGCGTATGCTGAGTTGCGGCATTTTCCGGCGGATATCGTATTGACGGACTGGGAAATGGATCCGTTGGATGGGATCGATTTCACGCGTATGGTTCGAACGTCACCGGATAGTCCTAACCCGTTCGTGCCAATCATCATGCTAACGGCGCACAGTTCAATGGAACGGGTAATCGAAGCGCGCGACGTTGGCGTTACGGAATTTTTAGCGAAACCGGTGACGGCGAACGGGCTATACACCCGAATTGCAACCGTCATTGAAAATCCTCGGCAATTCGTCCGGGCATCGGAGTATTTCGGCCCTGATCGCCGGCGGACCGTAAAAGACTTCATGGGAGAAGACCGCCGTGGGGAGATCGATTGTTAACGGCGTTTGCCGGTGTTGGACTCTATCTCCGCGTCCCGACAAACAGTGAGGGTCGCGGTGAAGTATATGAACTGTTAAACATGATAGCGGGAAGCGCGACGTTATCGGGAGAGTAGGCTATGGCCGAAACCGACGAGAACAGAGAACGAGAACAGCAAAAGGGCGGCGGCAAGAAGGCTGAATATATCACGCCACCGCATACGATTCGCACGAAAGTCTCGGGCGGCGGCCCCCTTACAAGCCAAATGCTCAAGAAGGCAGAGGATGTTGTCGGCAAGCATGCCGAGAAATATATCGAACGTGCGCAGGCGCAGATCGATGGGCTTGTGGAAGCGATGCGCGAAGCGCAGGCCGACAATGGCGAGGGAAAAAAGTCGTTTGAGAAAATTTTTCTTCAGTCGCACGATATTCGCGGACTGGGGTCGACTTTTGGCTACGGTCTCGTGTCAGATATCGCCGCTTCGTTGTGCAATTTCGTTGAGTCAGTCGAATCCGCCAACGATGGCGTGATGAATGTTCTTAATGCGCATGTCGATGCGCTCCGCGGCATCGTTGGAAATAATATCAAAGGCGATGGCGGTCCGATTGGAAGGGAAATTATCGCTGGTCTAGCTCAGGCGGTTTCGAAAAACTCACCAACGCAAACGGACAAAGCCGAATAACGGTCTAATACACGGCAGCGCTCCTGGAAGTTGACTTATCCGGGAATTTGCTCTGCGAGGCGGCCGCCGCACCGCACCGGGGAGACCGTGATTGCAAGACCGGTTGCTGGGTCACTCTCAACATAGACACCGCAAAACGTTGCTTCACCCTCGGCCGGTTGCATCCGTTCGCGAGGCAATCGACGGAGAAAGTTTCCAATGGAGGCCTCTTTTTTCATGCCGATAACGGAGTCGTAGTCGCCGCACATCCCGGCATCCGTCTGATAGGCTGTCCCGTTATTCAGAATAAAAGCATCGGCGGTGGGGATGTGCGTATGGGTGCCGACAACTAGGGTCGCCCGACCGTCTGCGATATGGCCGAGGGCCATTTTTTCGCTGGTAGCTTCACCATGCACGTCGACGATCAACGCATCGAAGCCCATTTTTTTCGGTTCGGCTGGGGGAAGATTTCGTTCAAGCTCAGCAAAAGGGTCGTCGAGCAACTCCATGAAAAGCCGAGTCATAATGTTGACGACCTTAATCTTTCGGCCAGCACCATCGGTATAAGTGCCAACACCGCGTCCTGGTGTCGTAGGGGGATAGTTACCTGGCCGTAACATCCGTGAGTCACTGTTCATGAGTGGGATAATGTCTGGTTTATCCCATGTATGGTTTCCGCCGGTGATAACGTCGACGCCTGCGGCAAAGAGTGATTTGCAAATCTTTTCGGTAATGCCGAAGCCATGGGCTGCGTTTTCGCCATTAGCGATGACGAAATCGAGCTTCAACCGTTCGCGCAAATCCGGAACGTGTTTCTCAACCGCTTCGCGGCCTGACCGCCCGACAATGTCGCCGCAGAATAAAATTTTCATTACTTGCCTCTATCGACCGCGAAGGCCTCTTTCTCCGTCATGACCCAATCTAACGCTACGTCTTCGCTGTCGTGGGGAACGCTGTCTACTTCTTGAGCCGCATAGGCGACCCCAATAGCCAATACCGGTTTATGTTGCCGTATAGCGATGATTGTACGGTCATAATATCCACCCCCGTAACCAAGCCGGTTGCCGGTGCGATCGAAGGCCAATAGCGGCGCCAAAATCACGTCTGGGTATATGATTTCGGCGTTGGTGCGTGGCTCGGGAATGCCAAACGGCCCTTTGTCCATCGGGTCAGATTCGCGCCATTCTCGGAATGTCAGCGGGTCTTCTCGACCCGCGACGACGGGCAAGGCGGTGTCAAAGCCACGTGTACCGATGTCACATAGCAGCAGCATAACATTGGCTTCGCTGGCAATTGGATAATAACCCGAAACGCACATGCCTGGTTTGAGCTGAATTTCGTTCCGGAATATTTTAATGAACCGGTCCCCGACGTCATATTTCGCCGCCAAAGCAGTGCGGCGCGCAGAGGCTTCCGTTCGCAATTGCTTTTTTTGCGTGAATATCGACGTCATTCACGGGATCCGAATTCGATTGAGAATAAATGAGGTGTGCGGGTTGGCGGCGCCGCACAGCCGTCGGTCTAGTCAAACCCTCAAGGACCTGTTTTACCAGGTGGGCGCCATATGCCGAAACCAAGATTCCGACAGGGACAGCTCCCGAAGAGCATATTATCGCCCCTGGGGTAATGGTGACCTAACGCACCACGCAGCTAACCGCCACCGTATACCTAGGATGCTTCGAGGCGCGCGGCAATAGCCTCAGCGCGTTCGGCAAGCTCCTCCAGTTTGGTCGCAGCATCATCACTGGCCGATGCCGCATCCGTGGGAACCTTTGCGACCTCACCGGCCTGCAGTGTTGCCAAGTCGGCATAGGCGTCGGAAAGTTCGTCGGAAACAAGCAGGCTCGCCATAAGCAGCAAGCGGGCATCCCCAATCTGGCCAACGGAATCAACCAATTCTTCGACACGGACTTTCACATACCCGGCCAGCCGGCCAATATGTTCTTCTTGTCCTTCATCACAGGCAATCGCGTAGTTGCGTCCATTAATCGTGACATTGAATTCGGGCATTTTAACTATTGTCCTTGTAAAACCCGCTGCAATTTATCGATGGCCGAATCGAGTCGCTTGGAGATTTCGTCCTGCTGATTACGCAAGGACGCGTTCTCGGCTTCCAGCGCCGCGATATCTGCATTTTGCTGTGTATTCGTTGTTTTTAGCGCAGCGGCGGCATCGACGCGAGCAAGAGCATTTTCAATACGTTCTTCGACGTTTTTCAATCGAGAATTCATTTAATCGAGCATACCTCTTCGAGCATCAGCGACACTCCGCAGGATAGATCTTCAACGACCATAAGCGGCCCCTCTGAGATCGTCAACAGGTGGGGTTTGATGTCGGATTAATCAGCAATTCGAAGCACTAATCCGAATGAATTCGCATCGACCGGCAACAGAAATCAAAACACCGTTGACGCATCCCGTGTCGCTCGGCATGTTGCCGTCGATCGTTCAATTTCATACGGTCCTCTTTTTTCCCTACGACCAAGGCCTTAAAAGATGACGCGCGCCGAGCCACCGACGGGAGCAGCCGTCACGCACAAGCAAATGGCCAATGCGATTCGCGCCCTATCCATGGACGCGGTTCAGGCCGCCAACAGTGGGCATCCGGGCATGCCCATGGGCATGGCGGATATTGCAACGGTTCTCTTCAAGGATTTTCTCAAGTTCGATGCGTCGGACGCCCAATGGCCAGACCGGGACCGTTTTGTCCTGTCGAACGGGCATGGGTCGATGCTTTTGTATTCACTGCTCCATCTGACTGGATATCCGGATATGGATATTGATCAGATCCGAAATTTTCGGCAGTTGGGTAGCAGGACCGCGGGCCATCCTGAATTTGGACACGCACAGGGGATCGAAACGACCACCGGCCCGTTGGGGCAAGGTATTGGCACTGCTGTTGGTATGGCGCTCGCCGAGCGGATGCTGGCCGCACGGTACGGTTCCGAGGTCGTCGACCATCATACCTATGTGTTCGCAGGGGATGGTTGCCTTATGGAGGGCATCAGTCACGAAGCCGCGTCCTTGGCAGGACATTTGGGCCTTGGAAAACTGATCGTTCTTTTCGACGACAATGAGATTTCGATCGATGGTCCGACTGATTTGTCCGTTCGAGACGATCAAATAGCGCGCTTTGAGGCTTGTGGTTGGGAGGCTACTCGCATCGATGGGCACGATCCGGAAGCAATTTTCGCTGCGTTAGAAACGGCACGCACGAGTGACCGCCCTTCCCTGATCGCATGCCGCACCGTGATCGGTTACGGATCACCGAACAAGCAAGGCACCGCTGGCACTCACGGCGCACCGCTCGGTGCGGACGAAATCGCCGCGACCCGAAACGAATTGGATTGGCCATACGATCCCTTTGTTGTGCCCAATGATGTGCTTGGGGCCTGGCGCAGTGTCGGTGGCCGCGGCGCTGAGAGACGACATGAATGGCGGTCCCGCGTGGACGCCATGTCTGCCGATGCGAAGGCATCTTACGAGAGTGCCTTGTCCGGCGCCTTGCCCAATGGCTGGGAAGCGGCGTTCGACACCTACAAGGAAGCGGTTATCGCGGAGCAGCCGAAAATGGCGACACGGCAAGCGTCGCAAAAAGCACTTGATGCGCTTGCTGGCATTATTCCCAATCTTGCCGGCGGGTCGGCTGATTTGACAGGGTCGAATTTGACCAAGGCTGCAGGCATGTCGCCCGTTGAAGCAGGCGACTATTCCGGTTCCTATATCTTTTACGGCGTCCGCGAACACGGTATGGCGGCGGCGATGAACGGTATTGCCTTGCATGGCGGTCTCATTCCGTACGGCGGCACCTTTTTGATTTTTACCGACTATTGCCGCCCTTCGATCCGGTTGTCGGCGTTGATGGGACAACGCGTCATTTACGTCATGACGCATGACTCCATCGGTCTTGGTGAAGACGGTCCCACCCATCAGCCCGTCGAACAGGTCGCAAGCTTGCGCGCGATTCCGAATTTGAATGTATTCCGGCCCGCCGATGCCGTCGAGACAACAGAATGTTGGGCTTTGGCGCTGAAAGCCAATTCGACGCCGTCCGTCTTGGCATTGACGCGGCAGGGCGTACCGACATTACGGTCAACGGCCGAAGGGGGAAATCAGTGTTCTCGCGGTGCCTACATACTTGCGGAAGCTGATGGGGATCGCCGCGTGACGTTGCTTGCCACCGGATCGGAAGTCAGCCTCGCTTGTGAGGCCCGGGACCTTCTGCAAGCCGATGGTATCGGTACCGCGGTCGTTTCCATGCCCTGTCATGAACTGTTCGATGCGCAAGATGTTGTGTATCGGGAGACGGTTTTGGGCAAGAATACGGTTCGGGTTGCCGTCGAAGCGGCTGTATCTCAAGGTTGGGATCGCTATATAGGCTGTAACGGGGCATTCGTTGGCATGTCCGAATTCGGGGCTTCGGCGCCGGCTCCAGCGCTTTACGAGCATTTTGGAATTACGGCGAAAGCCGTGGCGGACGCCGCGCGGGATCGCGTATAAGGCGGCTATTTTTTCGAACGAGGAGAAAGATCAATGGCAGTTCGGGTTGCAATCAACGGCTTTGGGCGAATTGGACGATTGGTGCTTCGCGCCGCGATGGAGTCCGGGCGTGACGATATCGAATTCGTTGGCGTCAATGATTTGGGGCCGGTCGATACCAACGCGCATCTCGTGAAGTATGATTCCGTGCATGGAACATTTCCGGGCGAAGTATCATCCGGTGAAGATTGGATGGATCTGGGACGCGGGAAAATCAAGGTTACCGCCGAGCGCGATCCGAAAAAACTTCCCTGGGGTGAACTTGGCGTCGACATCGCGTTTGAGTGCACGGGCATTTTCACCACGCGTGAGCAGGCCGCCATGCATCTTGAAGCTGGCGCAAAACGGGTTCTCGTATCGGCTCCGGCGACGGGAGCTGACCTGACAGTTGTTTACGGCGTCAACAGCGATCAACTGACTGCTGAACACACTGTGGTATCAAATGCTTCCTGCACGACAAACTGTCTTGCGCCGGTTGCGCATGTGCTGCACCAGGCAGTCGGGATCGATCGCGGGTTTATGACCACTGTGCATGCTTTCACCGGCGATCAGGCGACCGTCGATACGCTGCATTCCGATCTTCGACGCGCACGATCGGCCTCGCAATCGCTTATTCCGACGTCGACCGGCGCCGCGAAAGCCGTGGGACTGGTCCTTCCGGAACTAGCCGGTAAACTTGACGGCACATCGATCCGCGTGCCGACGCCAAACGTTTCCCTGATCGATTTGAAGTTCGATGCGTCTCGGGAAACGGATGCAGCGGAAATCAATGGTGCCATTCAGCAGGCTGCTGGCGGCGCGCTAAAAGGTGTTCTCGAAACGAACGATAAACCGCTCGTCTCGTGTGATTTTAATCATAATCAAGCGAGCTCGACCTTCGATCTCACGCAAACGCAGGTCATTGACGGTAAACTCGTACGCGTCCTGTCGTGGTACGACAACGAATGGGGCTTCTCCAACCGGATGTCGGACACCGCCGTGGCGATGGGGAAACTTATCTGAAGCCGATTGGCAAAGCGGTCACGGTTATAAGCCTTGTCCAGGCCAAGGCTGCACTTGCCGCAGCTGAGGCCCTCGAAACCCCTGTTACGTTGATGAGCGCTCCAGGTGCTGCGGCGAATGTTGGCGCCGGCTGGTTTGACGCAGTAGTGTCCCTCGCCCGCGATGCATATCCGAGCGTCAGTGTTGCCGCCGTATTGGATTGCGGCGACGCGCCGGGGCATGCCCTGGCCGCACTTCGGCATGGTTTCAAATTTATTCGCTACAGCGGCCCCAACCAGCGAGAGATCGAAGAAATAGCCGAAGGCTATGAAGCTTCGGTTTTAACGGAAAGGCCGGATACAATTGAACTGGAATCCGATGTGGATGATGTCGCAATATTGGATGCGGCGTGCCGAACGTGGCTAAAAAATTCCTGTGAGTAGTCTCGGTTCAACGCTATTTGTTACGAAGGGAGATGCGCCATGCTGACTCAAGAGATGAGGAAGCTTATCAGCGAGCACAGCGCCGGAATGGTCGCGACGATAAATGATGACGGTTCGCCATCGGTATCCCCCAAGGCAACATTTGTGATTTTGGACGACAAAACGATTGCATTCGGAAATCTGCGGTCGCCGGGAACGATAGGCAATATCGGGAAGCGGCCTAACACGGAAGTGTGTTTCATCGATGTTCTGGCACGCAAAGCGGTCCGGGTTTCAGGCACGGCAAAGTATTTGCGAAATTCCCAGCTATCCGAGACACAACAGGGTGCATTTGCAGAAAAATGGTCCGATTACATGGATAAGTTCGCAGGCATTATTGAAATCTCGATAACCGCGACTGAGTTCATTCTTTCACCGGCTTATGATCTTGGTTTGGAAGAATCGGAATTGCGCGAAGCGAATTTGGCACATCTTCAAAGCCTGTCCTGAACGCGATAGCAAATGTTCAGAGAGAAAACAGGCCGCTGACGCCGATCAAGACACTGGCGACGAAACAGACGCCGGAGAAGTTCAACAGTTTGAACCCGTTTTTCGCGCGTTTCATCGCTTCCGCGTTCTTTCCCCGTGCCAAATTTAGGCGGTATTCGTCCTCTTCCGCTTGCTCTCGCATTGCAATCGACTCGTTTGACATGGCGATAACGTTTCGGAAGATCACATAAGATGCGAGAGCCGTGGCCATCCCAATCGCGAATATCATGCCGGAGGCGAGCATGATGCCCTGTACACCCTCGATATCACCATATTGGTCGTAAACGGCGATACAGCCGAGCAGGCCCAGCGTTTGCGCAATCATGACGTAACCGACGAATTTCACAAAAGGCGTATGCGCTTCGACGGTTTCTTCTGCGCCGTACTCGTCGTACATCGACAGTTCGTCTTCGGTGGGCTGGTTTTCTTTTTTCATCATCAACCCATCGTAACATCGAAGGTGCTATAGTCGAGCAGTCAAATTTGCGCCGAATTGCGCGCTGTTTATTGAATTATTGGTATTCGTCGAGTATTGACTCCGAAACCGCAAATAGGAGCCGCCGAGATGAGAATTACGCAGCGAGTCAAAAAGATCCTGTCGAACTACGAAAGTGACTGCCCTGGCACAAAGACCAACCTCGCTCGTATTTTGATGCATGGCCGGCTTGGCGGTACGGGAAAGCTCGTAATTCTGCCGGTTGATCAAGGGTTTGAACATGGTCCTGCACGCAGCTTTGCCAAGAATTCGGCCGGCTATGACCCGCATTATCACTATCAGCTTGCTGTCGATGCGAATTTATCCGCTTACGCTGCGCCGCTTGGTGCACTGGAAGCCGGCGCGGATAGCTTTGCGGGCGCCGTTCCGACGATACTGAAGTGTAACAGTTCCAACAGCCATGCGACGTCGAAGGATCAAACCGTCTACGGAACGGTCGATGATGCGCTGCGCCTCGGCTGCTCGGCGGTTGGCTTCACGATCTATCCCGGTTCGGATGACCAGTTTGAATTAATGGAGGAATTTCAAGAACTTGCGGCGGAAGCCAAATCCGTCGGCCTGGCCGTCGTGCTGTGGTCCTATCCACGTGGTGGCAACCTTTCCAAGGAAGGCGAGTCCGCGATTGATGTCACGGCGTACGCGGCCCACATGGCCGCGCTCCTTGGCGCGCATATCATCAAGGTGAAGCCACCGACCGCGCATATTGAGCAAGACGATGCGCGAAAAGTTTACGAGGCAGAGGGTATCGATATTTCGACCCTGACAAAGCGAATCGAACATGTCGTTCAATCGGCATTCAACGGTCGGCGCATTGTCGTCTTCTCCGGTGGCGCCGCTAAAGGGACAGAAGGCCTGCTTAGCGAGATTCGGGAAATTCGCGATGGAGGCGGTTCCGGATCGATTATCGGACGTAACTCCTTCCAGCGTCCGAAGGCTGAAGCGCTTGAGCTGCTGAGTACCATCACTCAAATCTATCAAGGCAAGGCTTGACCCCGCAGGACCGTTGCCGTCTGTATCTGATTACGCCGCCGCGCTTTGAGCCGGCGGCGTTCGGCGAAACACTCGCGGAAGCCCTCGATGCCGATGATGTCGCTTGCGTGCAGTTGCGGCTGAAGGATGTCGATGATGATTCCGTGCGGCGCGCGGCGGATGTATTGCGACCGATCGCGCAAGACAGAAGCGTTGCTTTTATTATGAATGACAGACCCGATTTGGCGGTCGAAACGGGTTGCGACGGTGTCCATGTCGGACAGCAGGACGCCGACTATGACGATGCCAGGCGGTTTGTCGGCGACGATGCGATCGTCGGTGTCACCTGTCACGATTCTCGCGATCTTGCGATGCGAGCGGCCGAGAAAGGGGCGGATTACGTCGCGTTCGGTGCCTTCTTCAATTCCGGTACCAAGACGCCTAAATTTAGGGCCGATCCGGCGATCTTATCCTGGTGGCAGGAAATGATGGAGACACCTTGTGTGGCGATCGGCGGTATTACGATTGACAATTGCACGACGCTGATTTCCGCCGGCGCCGATTTCCTGTCCGTCGTTGCGGGGGTCTGGGACTATCCAGAAGGCCCGGCTTCGGCGGTGAAATTGTTCAATAAGGTGATGGCGGAGATTGCTTGAACAACGGGAAGCCGCTATAAACCCGCCGCAATCCAACTACCGAAATCTGACGTCATGAAAATCAACGGAAACGCCGTTCGTCCGGGGAATGTGATCGAGCATCAGAACCGTCTCTGGCGGGCGATCAAGATCCAGCACACGCAGCCAGGAAAGGGCGGCGCGTATCTGCAAGTCGAGCTTAAGGATATCCGCGACGGTACCAAATTGAACGAACGGTTCCGGTCATCGGAAACTGTGGAGCAGGTTCGTTTGGATCAACGGGAAAATCAATTCCTCTTCCAGGACGGTGATGATTACACTTTCATGGATAATGAGACTTACGATCAAGTCACGCTGAATATTGATTTTATCGGGCCCGATGCCGCCCAATTTTTGCAGGACGGCATGGTGGTCATGATTGAATCGTTCGAAGGATCACCAATTGGCGTGACTTTGCCGGAACATGTGACGATGGAAATTTCGGAGGCCGACCCTGTCGTAAAAGGGCAGACAGCCTCGTCTTCCTATAAGCCGGCCTTGCTAGAGAATGGCGTCCGCGTCCAGGTGCCACCACATATCGAGGCCGGAACCCGCATTGTGGTGAACACGGCCGATGCCACCTATGTCGGGCGCGCGAAGGATTGACCGCGGTCGACCGTAACGGTCCAGTTATAAAGAGGTAAATGCCGATGGCGTTGCGATCTGCGATCATCAACGTTATGGCCATGGCAGCCGATAAGGCCGGACGTCGGCTGGTGCGTGACTTTGGTGAAGTTGAACAACTTCAAGTCAGCCGCAAAGGGCCCGCGGACTTCGTATCGAGCGCCGATACGAGAGCTGAGAAAATTCTGCGTGAGTCCCTAGGTCAGGCGCATCCCGATTTTGGGATGCTCATGGAAGAATCGGGCGAAACGAAGGGCCGCGACGAACGGCATCGCTGGATCGTCGACCCGTTGGATGGGACGACGAATTTCCTGCACGGCTTGCCGCATTTCTGTATTTCGATAGCGCTGGAACGCGACGGACAGGTAGTTGCGGGCGTTGTCTACGATCCGGTCAAGGATGAGCTATTTTGGGCAGAGCGCGGATTGGGCGCTTATATCAATGACAGACGGCTTCGTGTTTCCGGCAGAGGCCGGATGCGTGAGGCCGTTTTCGCAACGGGTATCCCGTTCCTCGGCATTCAAGACGGACCAGGCCACGCACTTTTTTTACGGCAACTCGGCAGTGTCATGGCCGGGTGCGCCGGCGTGCGCCGCTTCGGTTCGGCGGCACTGGATTTGGCATATGTTGCGGCGGGGCGATATGACGGATACTGGGAAAACGGCTTGAACCCTTGGGATGTTGCTGCCGGCGTATTGCTCGTGCGAGAGGCAGGAGGGCAAGTCACCGATGTAAGCGGACGCCGTTATGAACTGGGTGCGGCGAATGTTTGTGCCGGTAACGAGCAACTTCACCAACCCCTGCGTAAGCTGCTTCGTAGTGCCGAAACAAAGGACAAGTAGTTGTGCACCGATCAGCCCTGAGTTATGGTCTTGGCGCAAACAAAACAGCGCATTGTGCGTGAAATAACAGAAATGAATAGGCTTCCATTTTGGAAAAGCGTGTTCTGAATTTGGGACGGCGCCGGGGCATATTTTCGTGGCGTTTTGGATTGGCGGTCGCAGGGTTGCTGTCGGCGGCGATCCCCGCTGTTGCGCAGCAGCAGTATTTTGTATTTCCGCCTGGTGCGAGCCGGCCGAGTGTTATCGTCGATCTTAGCGTGCTTGAAAAACTAGGGCCTGAACCGACACTGCCTGGTATGTTGCGTTCAGGCCGGACACCGCTTGCACCGGCGGCAACGGGCAAATTGTTGCCGCCACCGTCAGAGCCACCGAAATCTCAGATATCCCTACCGAAGGGATTGGCGACACGTGCTGCACCGGCACCTCGTCGCGCGCCTGTGACGCCTTCTGTGGCGCCGAAAAGGCCAGTTGTCGCTGCCGCGCCATCCGCGCCACGCAAGACTGTTGTACCTCCTGCCCCCGCTATTCCGAAGCGCGCAACACAAACCGCACGGCCTCCCGTTGCCGCACCGGTACCGCCTAAGGTCGCGACACCCGCACCAAAAAAGGCAACGGCACCAACGATCAAGCCTCCTATCGCTCCAAAACGACAGGTCGCACCGCCGCCGCCGATTGTTCGCGTGCCGGCGAAACCCGCCACTGTACCACCACCACCAGTATTGCCGAAAGCGAGTCCGCCGCGGGCGAAAGCCGTGCCGCCGCCACCAAAAGCAAAACCGGCCCCACCGGTGAGGCCTACTGTTCCACCTCCTCCGAAAAGACCAAGACCGGCAACCGCAAGTAAACCGCTGCCCAAACCCAGCGTACCGCCGCCTCCGGCGGCAAAGAAATCCAAACCGGTTCAGGTCGCGGCCCGAACGCCGCCGACGAATACGACGTCCGATGGCACGATCCGAGTTGGCTTTAATGCCGGTTCATCCGACTTGCCGTCGAGTGCTGCGGGCGCTCTGGACAAACTTGTCGCTCAAATGAGCGGCAATCCAGATATCCGTGTTCAACTGCACGGTTATGCAAACGGTTCAAGCGAATCGCCAAGTCAGGCACGCCGGATGTCCCTGTTCCGGGCACTGGCAGTGAGGACCTATTTGATGAAGAAGGGCGTTCGCAGTACGCGAATCGATGTCCGTGCCCTGGGTAAGAAAGACGACGGCCAAATTGCCGATCGTGTCGATGTGATTATTCCAAAATCATGAGATTGGGCGATCGTCGTCGCTTGTTTCGTGGAATTACAGCGCTTTGGCTTGTAAATGCCATTGGGTGGCCGTTTTTTTGTCACGGTGATAGCGTTTATTTGCAGGTTGATGCATCAAAGCGGTTAACTCTCGCACTGAATTCGCCATAATGGCATTCGATCCACCCCCTAGCGTTTGACGGAGATTGCGATGGAGGTACAGCGCGTGTCTCAGCCCTCGCGTTTCCTCACGCGCATGGCATTCTTTCTAGCTGTTGTCGCGGCGACAGTTGCCCTGTTATTCCCGGCATTGCGGGCAGCGTTTGTAGCAAATACCGTCCTGAATGGTGTCATTCTTGGCGTTTTGCTAATTGGCATCATCCACGCCTTTAGAACGGTAACGATGCTGCGCAGTGAAATTGTATGGATTGAGAGTTTTCGCCGGGAAAGCATGGTCGTCACCGGTGCGGCCACGCCCCGCCTTCTGGCGCCGATGGCAACGATGCTTGGCGAAAGTTCCGAACGGATCAGCTTGTCGACGGTTGCCATGCGAACGTTGTTGGACGGCATCGCGGCACGCTTGGACGAGAGCCGGGAAATTTCCCGTTACATGATCGGGCTACTGGTCTTCCTGGGGTTGCTCGGGACCTTCTGGGGCTTGTTGGAAACCGTACAAGCGGTAGGCAGCGTCGTTGGTGGCCTGAATATCGCCGGCAACGATCTGAACGCCGCCTTTAACGATTTGAAGCAAGGACTGCAGGCGCCAATTTCGGGCATGGGAACGGCATTCAGCTCCTCCTTGTTTGGCCTTGCGGGTTCACTCGTCCTGGGTTTTTTGGAACTGCAAGCAGGACAGGCGCAAAATCGTTTCTACAATGAGCTTGAAGAATGGCTGTCGAGCCTGACACGGCTTGGCAGTGGTGCGATAGGCGGTATAGAGGGCGGCGACCAGTCGGTTCCGGCGTACATTCAGGCACTGCTGGAGCAGACCGCCGACGGTCTGGAAGGCATGCAGCGGGCGATGGCGCGAAGTGAAGAGAATAGGACCGACTACAGCCGTAATATTTATGAGCTGACGGAACGTATCGGTGCCCTGTCGAACCAGATGGCGACGGAACAAAAGCTGATGATGAAGCTTGCGGAAAGCCAGTCGGAACTGACACCGGTTCTAGCAAAGCTAGCGGAAGCTGAAGGCCGCTCTGGCTCCGATGAAGTCACGCAGGCCTATCTTCGCAATATCGAGGCCTATTTGAGCCGCATTCATGATGATATGGCGCCTGGCCGGGCCGATACGGTTCAGGAAATTCGCAGTGAAATCAGGTTGTTGGCGCGTACCATTGCGGCCCTGGCTGAAGAACCTGAGCGATAAATTTGGGAGCTTGGCGTGAATAACGCGATACGCGGTAAAGGGCGCTGACCGATGTTGGCTCAAGCCCGTCGGGGTCGCAGTGCCGTGAATATTTGGCCCGGATTTGTCGACGCTCTGGCGACGTTGCTGATGGTGATCATATTCCTGTTGATGATCTTCGTCGTCGCGCAATTTTACCTCAATGATGCGCTGGTCGGCCGAGACCGCGCGCTCGACAAGCTGAATGCACAAATCTCAGAGTTAGCCGAGTTGCTATCGCTTGAGCGGAGGGCAAGCCGCGACCTTCGCAACAATGTGGCTCAGATATCAGCGGAGTTGCAAAGCTCCCTAGCCGAACGGGACAATTTGTCGACGCAACTCAGTACGCTGCTTGGTGTGCAGGAAAGCCTCAAAACGGTGCAGGCGGATCTGGTGGACGTTCGAGCGGAACGTGATGCGCTCATTGCGGAACGCGGGGCTTTGTCCGGAGAATTGGAAAATACTTATAAGAACCTCGAAGATGCGAATAGAACGATTTCCGTCGATAAGGAGAAGATCGAAGTTCAACTGAAGAAACTTGCCTCGCTTCAGCAAGATATCGTCGCGTTGCAGGCCCTGCGTGACGAACTGACAAAGCGCGTCGACAAGGCGGTTCGGGATGCCGAGTCGAGCGCAAAGTCGCTCGGCGAAGAGCGCAAGATTTCTTTGGCAGCTAAAGCGCAGGTCGCGTTGTTGAATCGGCAACTCGCAGCCCTGCGCCGACAGGTGGCGACGCTGAACGAGGCGCTAGAGGCTTCGGAAGTCCGCGATAAGGAATCGCAAGTTAAAATTGCGAATTTGGGGCAAAGACTGAATGCAGCCTTGGCGAGCAAGGTGCAAGAACTCGCACGGTACCGTTCCGAGTTCTTTGGCCGGTTGCGGCAGGTGCTTGGCAATCGCCGTGATATTCAAATCGTTGGCGATCGTTTCGTGTTTCAATCGGAGGTGCTTTTTGCATCGGGGTCGGACGAATTAGCGCCAATTGGAAAATTGCAAATGGCGAAGCTCGGAAAAACGCTGCTCGAAATCACGCGTAAAATTCCGTCTGATATCAATTGGATCCTTCGTGTTGACGGACATACGGACCGTGTGCCCATCAAGACGCGCCGGTTTCCGTCGAACTGGGAACTATCCACCGCGCGAGCGATATCCGTGGTAAAATTTCTCGCATCGCAAGGAATTCCAGCAAGCCGGTTTGCCGCCGCCGGATTTGGCGAGTTTCAGCCCCTTGATCCGCGCAATGACGAATTCGCTTATCGTCGCAACCGCCGCATCGAACTAAAGCTCGATCAGCGCTAGAGGTATTAGCTTAACCACTTGCGTTCAGGGGCAGGTTTCGGTTATACCCGCGCACGCCTTCCACCAGGAGTAAGATCGTGAAGAAAGACATCCATCCCGTTTATCATGAAATCACCATCGAAATGACGGATGGTACGACCTATAAAACCCGTTCGACCTGGGGCGAGCCGGGTGCCACGATGAAACTCGATATCGACCCGACGTCGCATCCCGCTTGGACGGGTGTGCATCGCTTGATCGACTCTGGCGGTCAGCTCGCCAAGTTCAACAAGCGGTTTGAGGGTTTTGGTCTGAAGTCCTAACTGGCCGCAAGTAGGGTCCTTCCGGTAGGACGCTATTTGCTTCTAACGCACCGGATTTCAACCGATTGCAGATCTGATGTTCCAATCGGTCGACACGGCAATATAAGTCATAACTCCGCGCCATGAGATCGCGAAGATAGGGTGGCAAATGCGCCGATTGCCCTGACACATTGTCCATGCATACCGTCTGACCAGATAGACGATAGCGCTTTGACGCACCCTCCTCAGGGGAAATTTCGTCGTTCTGTACCGCTTTTTGGGCCAAGATCCAGGCCATGACCTGGGTTAGCCGGGTCGTAAGTCGCATTGTCTCCAATGTGACATCCAGGTAATCGCTATTCTTTTGAGAACCGTCATTTCCCTGCAGGCGGAGCGCTACGATATAGTTGCGCGCTTCGACGAGTAACGCATAGGCTTCGTCATGCAAGGCGGAAAAGTATGTAGTCCTTAATGTGTCAGACATGCCTAAAATTTCTTAAATTGCCATGAAATGCTTAATCAATATGATGCGCAAAACCTACCATATTTTGTTTCAGAATTCTATCTAACTGTAAGATATGGTTAATTCAGAAAAAACTCACACGCTATTTGTTACCTTTGGGAGGCACTTGAAGTCCCCTGATTGCTGCATACATACGGGATGCGCCGGACGCCGATTGTCGGGTCCAAAGCGCTAATTGGATGGGTTTGGCCATGATGGCAGACCCCGGAAACCCATGTCGCTTACAAGGAGGATATGGCAATGCGTACTTTCGATATGACTCCCCTATTCCGTAATTCTGTTGGTTTTGACCGTATGGCTCGTCTTATGGACGGCGTCGCCGCGGATCAAGCGCCAACCTACCCGCCCTACAACATCGAAAAGGTCGATGAAGACTCCTATCGTATTACGATGGCTGTCGCAGGGTTTGCGGAGACCGACCTGGATGTGCAGGTTAAAGAAAACCAACTGACCATCACAGGACGTGTCGAGAAAACCGAGAACGCAGAAGAGGAAAAGCAATACCTGCATCGTGGGATCGCCGAGCGCGCCTTCGAACGACGCTTCAATCTTGCCGACCACATCAAGGTGGCTGGCGCTGATCTCGTGAACGGTCTACTCCACGTCGATCTGGTCCGCGAGGTGCCGGAGGCCATGAAGCCACGGAACATCGCGATCAATCACAATGTGAAGTCGATTGGCAATAAAGCAGCCTAAACGCTAGAACTAGAAAGCCTTCGAGGGCGCGGTATCTAATTGGTATCGCGCTCTTTGCTTTTCTGAATTGAACTCAAACGCAAAGCGGTTCGAGGGCTTTCCGTATCGCAGCCGGAACAGCTTCAGGCCGTCGGCTTTCCCGGTTGATCCAGACATGCACGAAATGTCCAAAGGCAGCCGGTTTCTCTTCGCATTGGCGAAACAATCCGATCTCATAGCTGACGCTGCTGGTACCAAGCCGAACGACCTTTATGCCGGCGTCGATGGTATCCGGAAAATTGAGTTCCTGGCGAAACTGGCACCGTGTTTCGACAACGACACCGATGACAGGTGCCTCCATCGGCTTCAGTCCGCCTTCTGCAACGAGATGTCCGGTTACCGCCGTGTCGAAATATGAATAATAGACCACGTTGTTGACGTGTCCGTAGACGTCGCAATCCTGCCAACGCGTTGGAATGGCAAGGAAGCGCTTAAATTCTGCCCGCGACGGCTCCTGCAGCTCGTTCACGATGGTGACCGGCCCAGAAAGTCGATTAGTGCATCCAGCGTTGCCCCCGGAGCTTCGACCATCATCATATGTCCCGCATCCTGAAGAACGACCTTTGCGTTATTTTGGATCGCTTCGGTTAGGGGCGCCGCTGCTTTCACCGGTGTCATCTTGTCCTGTCCGCCGAGCAGAAGCAGCGTTGGGCATTGAACCTTTCCGGCTGCCGAAACAGCGGCCTTATAAGCATCGGATGCGGTGAGATCATTTCCCAGCACGCCCGGTGCCGCACGTTCGAGCAACCGCGTCGCGGCCTGCATTAGCCAGACACCAGATGCGATATTGCCGCCTCTGTGGGCGCGGGCACCGTGTCCCCAGCCCGCTATCAGTTCGATTGCCTTATGATTATTGGCGTTGGCAGCATCTAATAACTCGGGATGAACCGGCATTTTGGCTGCGACTCCGAGCAAGGCAAGTTTATCGACTTTTCCAGGATGGCGGGCTGCTGTCTCAAGCACGGCAAGCGCACCCATCGAGTGTCCGATGAGGGATGCGGAGGCCGCACCTGTTGCCTCAATGGCGCCTCCGATCCAGTCGCTGAGCGCTTCGACGCTCGAAATGGCATCTCCGACGCTAGCGCCATGCCCCGGCAGGTCGAGAGCGAGAACGGCATAGCCGTGATGCGCGAAGTACCGCGCCTGTTGTTGCCAGATGCTATGATCAAAGCCCGCGCCGTGGATGAATATCAAGACAGGGAGATTGGGATCGAATTTCTTGCCGCCGGTAGCTGCGTAGATATCAGAGCCGTTTACCGAGAAATTCATTCTTTAAACCCTCCCGGCGGCGCGCAGCGCCTTTTTCAGATCGTCGATCAGGTCATCTGTGTCTTCGAGGCCGACCGACATACGGATCATGTCCTCGCCAACACCCGCGGCCGCGAGCTGTTCCGTATTCATTTGCTGATGCGTTGTACTGGCGGGATGCAATATGAGCGATTTTGCATCGCCTACATTTGCAAGATGGGAAAAAATATCCAGCGATTCTATAAACTTTGCCCCAGCGGCACGACCACCCTTGACGCCAAAGCTCACCATGGAGCCAGCCCCTTTAGGAAGGTATTTGTCAACAAGATGATGGTCGGGATGCTGCTTCAGCGTGGGGTAGTTGATCCACGGCACCATCTCATGACCATCCAGGAATTCAACGATCTTTTCGGCGTTGGCAACGTGGCGTTCAATCCGCAGCGGTAATGTTTCAACGCCTTGAAGTATGTGAAAGGCCGTTGTCGGGCTCATACAAGCGCCAAAATCCCGCAATCCTTCAGCTCGGGCCCGCATGATAAAGGCTGCGGGGCCAAATTCCTCCGTAAAAACAATGCCATGATAGCCCGCATAAGGTTCTGTCATTTGCGGGAACAGGCCTGATGCGGTCCAATCGAAATGGCCACCATCAATCAGTGCGCCGCCAATCGCAACGCCATGTCCGCCCAGCCATTTTGTGGCGGAATGCATGAGGATATCGGCGCCGTGCTCGATCGGTCGGCAAAGCGCGGGCGGCGTGAAGGTCGAATCGATCATCAGCGGTATACCGGCGTCATGCGCGATACCGGCGATCGTTTCGACATCCAGAATTTCGAGCCCCGGATTGCCGATCACCTCACCAAATATAAGTCTTGTTTCCGGCCGTATCGCGTCTTTGAACGCTTGTGGGTCACGCGGGTCGACGAGAGTGGTGGTAATACCAAATCGTGGCAGCGTATGGGCAAACATGTTTATCGACCCGCCATACAACGATGCCGAGGCAACGATGTGGCTGCCGGCGTCCATTAAGGTCGCGATTGCAAGATGGAGTGCTGCCTGTCCACTTGCCGTACAGACGGCCCCTACTCCGCCGTCGAGCGCTGCGAGGCGTTCTTCAAGGACGGCGACGGTAGGGTTGGAAATGCGAGAATAGACATGTCCTGCCCGTTCCAGATTGAATAGTGCCGCCGCCTGGTCCGTATCTTCGAAAACAAAGGACGTTGTTTGGTAGATCGGTACCGCACGGGCACCGGTCGTAGGATCCGGTTGCTGGCCTGCGTGCAGTGCCAACGTGGAAAACTTAAGAAAATCAGGACTTATCATGCTGGTACGCCTCTTCTAAGGCTTGGGGTGAGGCTACGGTAGTTTTGGCATTCGGCCAAAAAAAAGGGC
>JAJFJB010000256.1 GCA_021774435.1 Alphaproteobacteria bacterium | reverse complement strand
ACTTGTCGCGATCCGCCTTTTCCCCCGATTTGCCAACCGCCATGATCATTCGCCCCCACGGCGGCAGCATTTCAGCCATCGACACTTTGAACAAAGTCGCAGAGGCAATCGTGCGCCCGATAAGACGGGCCGCGCGCGTCGAAGCCGCACCGGTAACATGCAACGTCACGAACCGGGACGCGCCTTCGGCATCACGAACGATCGCTTGCGATAAACCGATACAGACCTCATTCAAGGCCTGTTTGAATTCCTTCAATGCGGGATCGCGAAATTCCTTGATACGCGCATGTTTGGCCGCACCGGTAGCGGCCAGGAAAAGAGAGTCACTGGTCGACGTGTCCCCTTCGATGGTGATGCAATTGAAGGAAAGGTCGGCCGCGTTTGCCAACATTCTTTGCAGCACTTCCGCTGGGATTTTGGCATCGGTGAACACGAAATTCAGCGTCGTTGCCATATCCGGGTGGATCATCTGCGTGCCTTTGCCAATGCCATTGATCGTCACCTCTGTGTCGCCAATGCGGGCCGTACGCACCATCCCCTTCGGTACATTATCGGTTGTCATGATGGCAGCAGCAGCCTCATCCCAGGCATCCGGTTTAACGCGGCGGTGAAGGCCGGCCAGTTTTCCCGGAATCAATTTCGGTGAAAACGCTTTGCCAATGACACCTGTCGACGCGACGAAGATTTCTTTTTCGCGGCAACCAATCACTTCCGCAGCACGCTTCGCGGTCGCGCGAACGATGGCGTCGCCCGACCGGCCGGTAAAGGCATTTGCGTTACCCGCGTTGACGACGATGGCCCTCGCCTTTCCGCCGGGGAGAATTTTACGACACCATTTGACCGGTGCCGAGGCCGTCAGCGA
Source organism: Alphaproteobacteria bacterium (assembly GCA_021774435.1). Taxonomy (GTDB): domain Bacteria; phylum Pseudomonadota; class Alphaproteobacteria; order UBA8366. Next base: position 10,410 of record JAJFJB010000256.1, on the reverse strand, counting down.
CCGTGTAAAAACGCCCGCGATTTGCGTGCCCTTTTGAAATTCCACGAGCATAAGATCCGTTCGACCTTGATAGGCGACACCACATTCCCCGGTCGCCAGAGCAACGCCGTCAATCGGATCCAATGTTGGGAAAGGTGCCTTCTTTAGCGGCTTGTGTCGTGCCATAGCTGTTCGACCTTCCTCAATGCTTCGTGCTTTGCCTCTGAACGTACGGTCCTTACGGCCATTGGAATGGTCCGCCGCGCGCGCCGATTATCGTATCCCAAAGATAATCTATTAGAGCGCTATCCGATTCAATCGTCACAACAACAGCATCGCTCGTTTTGCTGAGAACGTCGAAACCTGGCGCGTCGGCATCGACCCGGAACCGCGCATTCGTGAAATGCCTCCCGTTCGTATCGGTAACGGTTCCCGGATCCACCTTCGCGACCACAGCTGGGATATTCGTGCGACCAGGAGCATTTGTACTCAGAGTCGCAACTTGACCAACCTCCAAGCCCATACTTTCGGTCGAGGGAAAGCGTGCATCAACGAACAGCGTTTCTGCAATCGGTGTGATTTCGACCAATGATTGCCCGGCCCGCACCTGCTCCCCGGCGTTTCGTACAAACACTCTGCGAATTGTACCGCGGATCGGAGCCTGAACTTCGATTTCTCTAACCGTCGAGCGCTTGGAAGCCTCCTGTTCCGCCACCGAAAGTTCGGACTGTTTTTGAACCAACTCTCGCTGCGCCTGGTCCTGAAACGACGTCACTGTTTCTTCAAGACGGCCCTCGCTTTCACGCAAGGACCCCTCAAGCCTTGGAACGGCGAGTAATGCCGCTTGCCGTTGTGCTTCCAGATCCTGCACTTTCTGTTGTACTCGAAGATACTCCAGTTTTGGCGAAATTCCACGAGTCACCAAAGGCTTGAGTACATCCAGTTCTTCCTGCGCCAGGTCGCGCGCCCGCGCGTGACGGTTTGCCGCCGCCTTTTGCTCCGCGATATCCAATTTTGTTTTCGCTGCGGCGTTGCGCAGACCCCTAAGCGCCGCCGCAAGCTGAGTTTTCCGAGAAGAGAATACCGCCAATTCACTTAGTGCTTCCGGATTCTCCGCAAGATCCTCCGGAAGGATCAATTCCTTTTTACCGTTAGCTTCGGCCTCGAGCCGGAGAACTATGCTGCGCAGTGCGGGCAGGCTCGCTGCGGGTGCCGTTGCGTCCGTGCTTTCCTTACTTTCGATCAGAAACATAACCTGATCCGCTTCCACTGCCGCACCTTCCCGCAACGCCCGCGCAGCCAGCACGCCGTCAATTGGACTGAGAACACGCCTAATTTTCCCGACAAATGCGACCTTACCGGACCCACGCAAGACCGAAGCCAACGTCAGATCTTTCAAAGCGAAGACGGCGCCCGCAGCGGCTGCGAAGATAAAAATCAGTAAGATTTGACTGAAAAATCCAACCGAACGATAACGGCGTGCATGCCTTTTAGGGTTTTTTGTATCCTGCGAGGCCGCCATCGCTAGTCAAGACCCTGTACGGCCTGAATATGGCCACCTTGCAATCCTTCAAGCACTTCTTGCTTGGCGCCATCCGCGATAATTTTACCGCCGTCGATCACGATCAACCGGTCGACTAACGACAACATGGATGCTCGATTGGTAATCAACAGCAGAGTCTTGTCTCCCATTGTATTTCCAAAGCGCGCCCGAAACCGGCCTTCGGACGTATTGTCGAGCGATGCGGTCGGTTCGTCCAAGAGCAAAATCGGCGGATCGCGCAACAAGGCACGCGCTATGCCAATAGCCTGCCGCTGTCCCGTCGAGAGCGAAACACCTCGCTCGCTCACCTGCATGTCGTGTCCCATAGGATGACGCCCGATGAATTCATCCACACCAGCGATCCGCGCGACATTGTGAATGGTCTCATCGTCGGCCTGGACATCACCAATGGCAATATTATCCCGCACGGATCCTCTGAAAATTTGAACGTCCTGCGGTAAACACCCAATGTTGGCGCGGAATGCCGCGGGGTCGATATTCTGAATATCCGTACCATCGATCGCCACAATACCCTCAGTCGGTTCATAGAGGCCCATGACGAGCCGGGCGAGGGTTGTTTTCCCCGAACCCATCCTGCCTATAATGCCAACCTTTTCACCGGCTTCGATTTGAAAGGTAACGCCATCCAGCGCCGCCACTTCCTGACCTGTATAGCGGAAATACACATTCTGAAAAGCGATTGACCCTTTAATTTTCGTCGGCGGGGCATACATGCCGCCCTCCGGCCTCTCAACCGGCAGGCTCATTATTGAATCGATCGTCTGAATCGCCGCTCGCGCACGATGATAATCGACAAGTACACTAGCAATTCGATCAAGCAGTGACATCGCCGCTGCCGATAACATCGCAATCGCCACCAGGCCGCCAATCGAAAGTGCGTCCTGACTGACTAAGACTGCGCCATAAATTATGACTCCAGCCGTCACGTAGTTGCCGGCGGATGCAGTAAGATTGGTTATCCAGCATAAAAGGCCCCGCACGGCGCGCGACGAGCGGGATACCGCATCCGCTTCGTCAAGCCATCGACGGAACATGCCGGCTTCCGATACCGTGCTTTTCAGTGTTTCCAGACCGATGACCAACTCATTTGTCAGCCGAACTTGCCGTCGGACGTTGTCTGATACGCGGGCGACGATCGTACGAAGTGGCAATTGCAATATCAGGCTCAAAAACAAAACCGCTGCGACCGCAATCAGAGGAACGAACGCAATCGCACCTCCAACGGCGTAAATTGCAAAGATAAAAATACAAACGAATGGCAGATCGATGATTGCCAAGATGGGCGCTGCGCTTAAGAAAGACCGAACTTTCTCTACGTCGTTCACGACATCCGACAGGGTGCCTTCGTTTTCGCGCGCCGCAGCCAACTTTGAGACGAGCATACGTTCGAAAACGCGGTCGCCAACGCGCGCTGCAACAGCGCGTGCCGTCGAATCGACGAAATGGCCCCTCAGTAATTTAAGCGCCAGATCAAACGCAAATAAGACCGCGATCCCAATCAACAGCAACCAAAAGGTATCCTCTGCAAAATTGGGAATGAGCCGGTCGAACACGGCGATCGAAAAAAGCGGCAGCGCGAGTGCGATGAGATTCACAATCATGGCAACGATGATGACTTCCGCATATATGCCGCCAAAGGCAAGTATGCTTCGCCAATACCAACCGCGAGCATTTGGGGCCGCAATTGCCTCAAACCTTGGCGATTTCACCGCCTCCGGTCCGTCCTCTAAAGCCATCAATCCTCCGAGACAGTATGGACAGCTGCCCCCAATCAGGAACCGTATGATCCATTTCGCCGACCATAGTCGGATTCGCCGTTGAATGCGACACCGCCGCGTCGTCGATACCGTAATTGTCGAGGTTTCGGATAACTCTTTTTGCGGTCGGTTCCGTCCATCGATATGGTGACAACAAGTCTCGTAACACAACGGTTTACAGGGCACAGCGTCATGTCAGACACCACCTACGACCTCATTATCGAAAACGGCACCGTCATTGATGGGACCGGCGCCGCGCGAATAAAGGCGGATGTCGGCATTTCCGGTGACCGGATCGTATCGGTTGGCGACTTAAGCACCGCTTCGGCAAGCGCACGGATCGATGCCGTCGGAAAAATCGTTGCACCTGGATTCATTGACGTACATACCCATGACGATCACGCGCTGCTGTCGAAACCCGATATGACCTACAAGGCCAGCCAAGGTGTGGCGACGGTCGTTGCCGGCAATTGCGGCATCAGCCTGGCTCCGCTTCAATTCACCGGCGATCGCCCGCCGCCGCCCCTGGATCTGCTGGGCGATGGTTACAGATTCCCCAAAATGGCCGATTTGTTCGATGCGCTTGATGAAACGCCACCAGCCTTGAACGCGGCACTGCTCTGCGGTCATACGACACTACGGGTTGGCGCCATGAGCGAACTGGATCGCGGTGCGACCGATGATGAAATTGAGGCCATGCGGCAGGATCTCGCCGAGGCACTCGAGGCCGGCGCGATCGGCATGTCGACTGGTCTTTTTTATCCGCCAGCCAATGCCGCACCAACGACTGAAGTCATTAAACTGGCGGAACTGCTTGGCCCGGCCGGCGCCTTGTATACAACGCATTTGCGTGACGAAGGGGCGCATTTGGAGGAATCGCTGGAAGAAGCTTTCGAAATCGGCCGAGCTTCCGGCGCCAAAGTTGTCCTGTCGCACCATAAGTCGGCAGGTGCATCGAATTTCGGCGGTACGAAAAATTCGCTCGCGCTGATCGATCGAGTGCGCAAGCAGCAGGATATTACCCTGGACGTTTATCCCTACCACGCAGCCTCGACGGTTTTGAGTGCCGATAGGGTCACCGAATCAAGCCGCGTCATCGTTACCTGGTCAGAAGCCCGCCCTGACGTCGCGGGACGGGACCTTGACGATATCGCCAAGGAAATGGGATGCAGCCCACAGGAAGCCGCTGCAGCACTGCTTCCTGCCGGCGGCATCTATTTCATGATGGACGAAGCGGACGTACAGCGTGTTCTGCAATATCCCCATGCCATGGTTGCCTCCGACGGATTGCCACATGATGTATTTCCGCACCCCCGGTTATGGGGAACATTTCCGCGAGTCCTTGGCCATTACAGCCGGGAGCTGGGATTACTGACACTGGAAGATGCGGTACATCGTATGAGCGGTCTTCCCGCCGCAGAGTTCGGCTTGACGGGGCGCGGCGAGATTGCCGCCGGGAACTTTGCCGACATCGTCATCTTCGATGCGGACACCGTCATCGACCGCGCCGACTTTGCCCATCCGACAGAAGCGGCCGCAGGGATCGAAATGGTGTTCGTCAACGGAAAGCCAGTTTGGCGGAATGGATCTGCCACGGGGGAACGCCCCGGCAAGGCCCTGCGGCGACAAGCCTTGCAGGCAGACGCCGGCTAGGCCACTGCTGTCGTTAGACCAGCTCAGCCTGATAGTAATGGGTCGTTGTTTCGCAAAGGCTAAGCCGCCACTCAACAGGCCCGCCATCCAGCGAAAATGCCGTGCGGTCAATTTCAAGAAGGGGCGCCGCCACTGCGATTCCCAGAAGGTCAGCCACCGCGGCACTCGCTGACGTCGCCCGCAAGCGCTCCTCCGCCCGCGCCACCGTCACTTCGTAGCGACGCTCGTACAGCTCGTAGAGCGTATTCGGCAAATCGCCGTCACGGCCTATTTCGGGGAAGAGGGCTTCGGACAAAACAATGGTCTCTACAATCGCGGGAACGCCGCCCAATATGCGCACTCGGCGTATCCGAGCGACGGAATCGCCTTTGGGCAATGCGAGCCTAGATGCTTCAGTTGCCGTCGCTTTTCCATATCGACAGGATAAGATCTGGCTTTCAGGAAGCTGCCGCTCCGCATTCTCTCCCACCATATGGAAAAAGTGAAAAAGCGCGCGATCGGTATCATGTTCGGCAACAAAGGTACCGCGCCCCTGGTGCCGGACAACCAAGTTTTCTGCCGCAAGCGCATCCAGTGCCTTTCGCACCGTTCCCTGACTGACCCCAAAATCCACACCAAGCTGAATCTCGCTGGGCAGCATCGTGCCGGGACGCCAAACACCGTCGATCAAGCGGCGCAATATTAACGCTTTCACCTGCGCATAAAGCGGCTGGCGCGCCGGCGCACCTGCCGACCGCGGTGCAATATCTCTCGTCGAAATTTGGTTCACTGCCGATCCGTTGACATGCGATCAATTCATATGTCTTATATAAGACATAGCAACAATCCGGTCGCGTTCCAACCACCATCGGGCCGCGCGATCAAAATAAACCAGCGTTACACAAAACCAATGTCACAGGAGGAATAATGAGCGCCCCCCATTTCGTTGTGCATGATAAGACGGACTCCGTTGGTGTCGTCGTCGTCGAAACGGTCGAAGCCAACACGGAGATGACCGGTTGGGTTATGGAAACCGATGAGACCATCTCGATCACCGCGTTGGATGCCATTCCCATCGGTCATAAAGTCGCGCTGTCCGACATCGCCGAAGGCGCCGATATCATGAAATACGGGCATGACATCGGTAAGACTGTCTCCGCCATTGGCAAGGGCAATCACGTCCATACCCATAACCTCAAGACGAAGAAGTGGTAAGCAAGATGGCTACTCCTAAATCTTTCACCGGTTTCCGCCGCGAAAACGGCCGCGTTGGCATTCGCAATCACGTGGTCATTCTGCCGCTCGACGATCTGTCGAACGCGGCCTGCGAGAAAATTGCCAACAATGTCAAAGGCACCATTGCGCTGCCGCACCATTACGGACGGCTGCAGTTCGGCGCGGATCTGGACCTGCACTTTCGTACATTGATCGGCACAGGCTGCAACCCGAACGTTGCTGCCGTCATCGTTGTCGGTATCGAACCGTCCTGGACCGGCCGTATCGTCGACGGTATCGCCAAGACCGGCAAACCGGTCGAGGGCTTTTGGCTGGAACGGAATGGCGAGCACAAGGTCGTCATGGAAGCCAGCCGCCGCGCGCAGGAACTCTCTCAGGACGCGAGCGAAAAGCAGCGGGAGGAATGCCCTATCGAAGACCTCTGGGTCTCGGTCAAATGCGGTGAATCGGATACGACATCCGGCCTCGGCTCCAACCCGACCGTCGGTAACTTCATCGACAAAATGGATCCGCTGGGCGTTACCAGTTGCTTCGGCGAAACATCGGAAATCACCGGCGCGGAATCGGTTTGTCAGCAGCGTGGATCGACACCGGAAGTCGGACAGAAATTCTTCGACACCTGGCAGGCTTATATGGATGAGGTAATCGAGCCGCATAAAACGTCTGACCTTTCGGAAAGCCAGCCAACGGCGGGCAATATCGAGGGCGGTTTGACGACGATTGAAGAGAAGGCCTTCGGCAATCTCGAAAAGATCGGCAAGAAGACCAGCTACATCGACGTTCTGGAACCGGCCGAAGCGCCGAGCAAGGGTGCCGGTCTGTACTTCATGGATACGTCCTCAGCGGCGGCGGAATGCGTGACCTTGCAGGCGGCGGCGGGCTTCGCCGTTCACCTGTTCCCGACGGGACAAGGCAACGTGATCGGCAACCCGATCGAGCCGGTGATCAAGCTGACCGCCAATCCGCGGACAGCCCGCGAGATGGGCGAGCATGTCGATCTCGACGTCTCCGGCATCTTGCGCCGCGAGATGAATTTCGACGAAGCCGGCGACAAGCTGATCGATATTACGATGCGCACCTGCAATGGCCGTCTGACGGCAGCCGAAGCACTTGGCCATCGTGAATTTGTAATGACGAAGCTTTATCGGAGCGCGTAAACTAAACGCTCCAACAGGTTATTCGCAAAGCGGAGTAAGAAAGACGAGCGCTAAAGTAACCCATAATCTCTTTGGGTTCGTCGCGATCCTTTTCGCCACCCTTCTCGCCGCGCCGGTCGCAGCGGAAGGGTGGCCAGAAGGCCCTGTCGACTACATCATCCCTTTCGGATATGGCGGCGAATCCGGAATCACAGCGCGCCTGCAGTTGCCCGTCTTCAAGCGCCTAACGGGATACGATCTAGTTATTGCTCATAAGCCAGGCGGCGGTGGCGCCGTCGTCTGGTCGGCATTGAATGATATGTCAGCAGACGGTTCCACGATTGTCGGCATCAATTTACCTCACATCATTCTCCAGCCCGCGCGCGGTGCAGGATATAAGACTGAAGACATTGCCGCCGTATATCTATTCCACTACACGCCAAACGCCGTAATCGTCGCAGCCGACTCTCCCTACGAAACACTGGCTGAATTAATCGAGGACGCACAGGAACGTCCTGGCCAGGTCAAGTTTTCCGGCTCTGGCAAGGGCACAGCGAACCATCTGGCCCAAGTCCGGTTCGATAACACTGCAAAGATCGAAACCAGATATCAGGGTTTTAAGGGCACAGGGGAATCAATTGCAGCCTTGCTAAACGGAACGGTCGATGCTGCATGGGGCTACACGACTGTCGCAATGAAATACAAAGATGACATTCGTGTTCTCGGTGTCGCCATGGAAAAAAGGCATCCTAATATTCCGGATGCCCCGACGTTCCGTGAACTTAAATTCGACATGGTCGATGGGGCCTATCGTGGAATTGCGACGCCAAGCAGTACGTCCGAGGAGACGCGCCGGAACATTTCAGCCATGTTCGCTAAGTTAAATCAGGATCCGGATTATGTGGCGCGCAAGGAAGCACTTGGCTTTGTCCCGCTCGACATTCCCTATTCGGAAATTCCAGCTTTCATGGCGCAACGGACCAAACAGTACCGAGATCTTGCGCGCCGCGCCGGACTCATCGAATAACGCGCGTCGCCCCCTGCCGCACCTTTATCAGGAAGACCTGCAAGCTAACCAAACAATGAAGTAGGGCGCGCGGCTACATTCTTGAAGACAAATGAATTTATGAATCAATTCTGGAAGATTTATGGCTGACATCATCATTACCGAATTTATGGACGAGGATGCGATTCAAAGACTCGCCGCTGATTTCGACGTTATCTACGATCCGCAACTCGTTGATCAGCCGGACTCGCTTAAGGCAATGGTTGTCGATGCGCCTGCGTTGATCGTTCGAAACCGGACACAAGTGCGCGGGGCATTGTTGGAAGCCGCAAATCAGCTCAAAGTCGTGGGCCGTCTCGGTGTTGGCCTCGACAATATTGATCTAAGCGCGTGCGAGGCGCGCAGGATTAAGGTCTGCCCGGCAACGGGTGCGAACAATGTTTCCGTCGCCGAGTATGTCGTAGCGACGGTGCTGACCTTGCTGCGCAAACCGGCCTACGACGTATCGCAAGCCGTCGTCGCGGGAGACTGGCCCCGGACGGACGCCATCGGCCGTGAGGCAAGCGGACGCGTACTGGGACTTATCGGCTACGGCGCGATTGGGCGTGATGTCGCGCAACGGACCGTTCCGCTTGGAATGACGATCGTCGGCCACGATCCATTTCTTGCCGATGACGATCCGGCCTGGGGTTCTGTAAAATCAATGGAAATGAATGCGTTGCTGGCAACTGCCGACGTTGTCAGCCTCCATGTCCCATTGACGGACCAGACCAGGCATCTGATCGATGCCACCGCCATCGCAAGCATGAAGAACGACGCGATCATCATCAATGCCGCGCGGGGCGGGGTAGTCGATGAAACTGCATTGACCGCAGCGCTGCGAGATGGCCGTCTTGGGGGTGCCGCGCTAGATGTATTTGAGACGGAGCCGGTAACAGCCGAAAGTGGCACACATTTGGCCAATACGCCGAACCTCATCCTGACTCCGCATATTGCGGGCCTTACCGATGAAGCGAATTTGAGAACCAGCAATCTGACCGCCGAAAATGTCCGGCGTGTCTTGGAGGCAGGCGAATGAGCAACGTTACGCTAACAACCAGCGATCTACATGCCCTCGTCACTCGCGCCTTGACAGCAAACCGCACTAGCGAGAGCAATGCCACACAGGTTGCGGCGGCAATCGTCAGAGCGGAAGCCGATGGTCTTAAAGGTCATGGCGCGTCACGCGTTCCGTTTTATGCCGCACAGGCGAAAAGCGGCAAGGTCGATGGAAACGCCGTACCAGAGTGCCACGATATCGGTAGCGGTGCACGGCGGATCGATGCCAAGCAAGGCTTTTCCTATCCTGCGATCAATCTTGCAATCGAACAGTTGAAAGAGATGACATCGGATTGCGGCATTGCCGCCGCGGCCGTCGCCAATTCCCATCACGCAGGCGCCGCCGGCCAGCCGGTTGAAAAGCTGGCCGAAGCAGGATTGGTCGGTCTTTTCTTCGCGAACTCACCGGAGGCGATCGCGCCATGGGGTGGCAACCAAGCGCTGTTCGGGACGGACCCGATCGCTTTTGCAGCACCACGGAAAAGCCAACCGCCCCTTGTCATTGACATGTCCTTATCCAAAGTCGCGCGCGGCAAAATCATGGTTGCCGCGCAACAGGGCGACGCCATTCCCGAAGGCTGGGCGCTGGACGCCGAGGGTAACCCGACGACGGATGCAAAGGCCGCTATGGCCGGCACGATGCTTCCGATGGGCGACGCGAAGGGCGCGCAACTCGTCCTCATGGTGGAACTGTTTGCAGCCGCCTTGACCGGTTCTCTTTTCGGCTACGAGGCCAGTTCTTTTTTTGAAGCGGAGGGACCCGCCCCTCGCACGGGGCAATTTCTAATAGCGCTCGATCCGGACCGGTTTTCGAACGGTGTCTTTGCGGCCCGCCTGGAGGCCCTTATCGCCGCTATTCTGGAACAGGAGGGCACGCGGTTGCCCGGTGCCCGTCGGTTTGCCCTCCGGGCAGCTGCCGAACGTGATGGCGTCACTTTACCTGACGCCCTGCATAACGAAATCAACGCCATGGCGGGTTAGGACTATGAAATGACGGGCAGC
>JAJFJB010000255.1 GCA_021774435.1 Alphaproteobacteria bacterium | reverse complement strand
GTGACCCCCGCGACGAATGATGACAGCGATTTCGTGCTGAATATTTCGGCAACGGCGACGGAAACATCGACCGGTTTAACGGCTACGACGACCGCGATTCTGCCAGTGACGGTTGCTCCTGTTGCGGACGCGCCAGACGTCGCGGTTTCGCGGGCGGCTGGCGATGAGGACAGCGCAATTGATTTGGAAATTGCGGCCGTTTTGAACGATACGGACGGCTCGGAAATTCTCGCTTTGACCATTTCAGGCATCCCCGAAGGCGCGAGCCTGTCGGCCGGAACCGTTAACGAAGACGGTTCGGTTTCGCTTTCCGCAGAACAATTGGCTGGCTTGCAGGTCACCCCCGCTGAGAACAGCGACGAAGATTTCACACTGAACATCACTGCGACGGCGACGGAAATCTCCAGCGGCGCCACCGCAACCACATCAGCGACATTGCCGGTTACGGTTGTGCCGATTGCGGACGCGCCGGAAATTTCGGAGACCGCGTCGCAAGTGACACAGGCGGAACCGGTTACGGTTGCACATTCGCTAACGACCGAAATCGAAGTTAACGGTGTCGCAGGGGCGGACCTCGAGCTCACGAACGATCATGCGGTCACGGTCACGTTCCTTGGCGAGTCCGCTGGGTACCGAAATACGGTTGGTTATTACAAGATTGCTGACGACGGTGAACTGACCGACGCCAAGCTAATCTGGGAAAATGCATCAGCCGTTCGCTCCGGGGGCGACCTGGTGCCGGGTGAAACTTCGGTTACGCTCGATCTCGAAGCCGGCGACCGCTTCGCTTTCTTCATCGTTGCCAACGGCGACCGCCGCAACAATTTCGACAATTTCGGTGAAGGTTCCTTTGAATTCCGCGATAGCGAAGCTGCCGCGACGGTAGATAGCGATAATCCTTCGCTATTCTTCGTCGGTACAAACGGCAATGAGCAACAGATTAAGGGCAACATCTTTCATACGGCCGAAGCGGACGGCGCAATTCAGCTGAACGCCGACGGCTTGTCGCACACGATCAGCAGTATCGATGAGACGACGGGCGGTCTGACGATTGGTTTCGAAGACCTTCCCAATTTGGGCGATCGGGATTTCAACGACCTGATCATTCGCACCGACTTCGACGACGCGCTTGGCGAAACGCTGGCCCCGGTTGCCATCGCTGCTGAGATCGATCTCAACGATGTCGACAGCACGGCGCTCTCGGAAGCGACTGTTGAATTCTTAACGGGCTTTGGCACTGACGACTTTTTGCAGATTGGTTCTCTCGAAGACTTGGGAATCGCGGTAACGGAGCATGGGCTCGACCAAACCGATGGTATTTACAAACTGGTACTGTCCGGTGCGGCGTCGCTGGATGCTTATGAGGCTGCCCTTGCGACAGTGGAATTCGGCAACGCCTCGAACGCTGTCGAAGCCGGTGTGCGGGAATTCGGCATTAGTGTGACGGACGTTGACGGTGCCGAAAGCGAAGTCGTGACGACAAGCGTTACGGTTCAATCGGCAAATACGGTTGCTGGCAGCTCGGAGAATGATGTGCTGAGCGGTAGTGCCGGCAACGATATCATCGACGGTGATGCTGGCGACGACGTCATTTCCGGGAATGGTGGCAAAGACGCGCTACGCGGTGGTGAAGGTGATGACCGTCTGAGCGTTGGCGATGATGGCTTCGTGTTGGTCGATGGCGGTACGGGGACCGATACGGTTTCGATCGACTTCGCGCTCGATTTCGGTGCGGTGGCGGATAATGCGGTCCGCGGTATCGAAAGCTTCGACCTTGGTGGCGCGACGGAAGCGGCTCTGACAATCGGCGTTGACGACGTTCTTGCGATTACCGATGGCGTGAACGCCTTGACCGGCAGCGAGAACACCCTTGTGGTGCGACGCGACGGAAATGAAGACGTAACCGTGGTCGGCGAAGAATGGGAAATCAGTGAGGATACGCTCGAAACCGACGAGGAAGAGTTGGGCGAAAGCTACACGGTCTATCACGACAGCACGTCCGGAGCGACCGTCTACGTCGAGAATGCTGCTCTCGCCTAATCAGCACGGATACTGACCGCACGTTCGGTTCTACGCTTGAATCGTATATCTCATTTGCATCGGCCATGGGCCGGTCAGTTAGGTTTTTATTCCCCTTCGGCCGAAAACAATTCCTGAGGATTGTCCGACGTTGTGTGAAATTGATCGCAGCGCGTCGGGGGCAATGCCCTCGCGGCAAAGGACGTGTATCATTATCGCATGCGAAGAATTTGGGCTTATGCAGGGGGAAATCTGTCATGCTGAAATATTACTACAATCTCGGACCAAATCCGACCAAGGTCACGTTGTTCCTGGAAGAGGCTGGGCTGGAGTATGAGGCGATCCCCGTCGATACCCGCAAGGGCGACCAGTTCACGCCGGAATATCTGGCGATCAATCCCAATGCCAAGGCGCCAAGCCTGATCGATGGCGACGTCACGCTGTTCGACAGCAACGCGATTCTGCTCTATCTGGCGGAGAAGACGGGCCGGTTCCTGCCACCCGATACGCCGGCCAACCGTGGACAATTATTGTCCTGGCTCATGTTCGTGGCGACGGGAGTCGGACCCTATTCGGGACAGTCGGTACATTTCCAAACCTATGCGCCGGAACCGCAGCCCTACGCGGTCAACCGCTACCGGTTTGAGGCGCAGCGCCATTACGGCATTCTCGACGCGAAACTGGCCGACAACCGTTATGTGCTGGGCGATTGCTACACGATTGTCGATATGGCGGTCTGGGGCTGGGCCCGCTTGATGCCAAGAGTCCTGGATGCGGCGGCGTGGGACGGCCTGCCGAACTTGAAACGCCTTATCGATGAGATTACCGCGCGGCCGGCCGCCCAGCGCACTGTCGAAATACATCAACGCCATAGTTTCAAGACGGAGATGGACGCCGAGTCGAACCGCTTCATGTTCCCTTCGAACGAAAATCTCAAGTAACCGCGTTGAGTACCGTTTGAGGCAAGGGTGATAGGGGTGGGTTGGAAATGGAATATGGACCCGGCATAGGCGTATTGCTCAAAGACGAGCCTCCCGAAATCGTGGTGAGTTCTCAGGTCGATCTGTTCGCCGTCGGCGCGGTAATCACGGATCCGCTGGGACGTTATCTGTTGCAACACCGCGATGATAAACCCGGATTGCCGGTACGCGATCATTGGGCGTTGTTCGGCGGCGGCCATGCGAAAACCGAAACGCCGGAAGCGGCACTCAGACGAGAACTGGCGGAAGAGCTGGAATTCGCTCCGCGCGAGATGATCCGCTTTCACAATGCCGTGCATGCGCTGGTTGGCGCGCCGGAGCCTGTTGTCAGCAAATCCTATTTTCTGGTGCGTGCCAGCGATGAAGAATTGGCGGCGATGGTTCAGCATGAGGGGCAGGGGAAAGGGCTCTTCACGCTGGATGAGCTGGTCGTGAAAGAAAAGATCGCACCATGGGATCTCTACGCAATTATGCTGTACGAGCGGGACGAACTCATCTGGGGTTAGCCGTGCCGAGGCTGGATATTGATTTGCTGGGGTGTATTTTGAACATGGAGGTACTAAACGATGGCTGAAAAGGTGCGGTATCTATTTGTCGTCAGCATGGACGTGCCGGCGGATCAGGAAGAGTTTTTCAATGAGGTCTACGACACCGAACATGTGCCTTATTTGACTTCAGTGCCGGGTGTCCTGTCGGCGACGCGTTCGGTTCGGGAGTCGTTGCGCATGATGCTGGGTGGCGAAGAACGTTTCATGGAACCCGGCGACGAGCCTCGTTACAGCGTGACATATGAAATCGAAAGCCCGGACGTGCTGCTCAGTCAGGAATGGGCGGACGCCGGAGAGCGAGGGCGCTGGGCTACCGAGGTGCGCCCGCACACGACAAATCGCCGGCATATTTTGCGCAGAATTCTTGATTAGCGTTCGCTGAGCTCTGGCGCTGTCGGGAACTAACTGAAATTATGGTGGCGAATTACCAGGAGGGTAGCATGGCCAAGGGACAGCTGATCGTCGCGTTTGATTTCGCTAACGCGGCAGCGGATGAATTTCACGACTGGTATGACCTTGAACATATACCTGAGCGCGAGGCCGTGCCGGGTTTTGGCCTTTGCGAGCGTTGGATCGGCGATACGGAACCTACCTTCGCCGTAGCGACATACGATCTCGATTCCATCGGCGTTTTGCAAAGCGAAGCCTACAAGGCCATCGCCTACGAAAACCTGTCCGTATGGTCGAAACGGGTGACCGCGAAGTGCAGCAGATTGCTCCGCTTTGATGGTATTCAGATTAATCCCGGCGATGCGCCTGCGCCTGAAGGGGCGGGCGGATTGCTACTGAACGCGATGAATGTTGCGCCCGAGGCCGAGGATGATTTCAACGCCTGGTACGATGAGGAACATCTGCCGGCACTAACCGCCGTGCCAGGGACCCTGTCAGCCCGCCGGTTTCGGTCGGCTGTGGAAGGGCGGAGCGTGCGCCGTTATGTGGCGACTTATCATCTTGAGTCGCCTGATGTGACGCGTAGCGATGCGTGGAAAACGGCGGTCGATACGCCGTGGAGTGCCCGCATCAGACCGCACTTCCGCGATCATGTTCGCATATTGACGGGGCGCTATATTCGCTAGGCCTGAGGGCGCTATTCGTCGAATGGTTTTGTCGGAACGCGATATTCAAGGCCGAAGAAACTGAACTGTTCCGTCGTTGGAATAACCTCCTGGTTTGAGATATCCGTCTCATCCGCGGCATTTCTAACGCGGAAACTCACGTAATGGGGCGGTGTTGAATCGTCCGACATACCCTCCAGAATGGCGTAGTTGCGTCCGTTTTCCGTGATTTCGACTTTGTGGTACGTCGTCCGGAAGCGGGTGTATCGTCGATAGGTGAATTTCTTCACGGATCGCTTTCGCACCGCGGGTATCATTTTCACGACTTTACCGGCAGGACCGATCCGAATTTGTATCCAGGCAATGGTGTCATTGTTTTTAATTTTGGAACTGCACAAGGACATGATTATGTCACTGTCTTTGATCTTTGCGTTGAACCAGAGTTTATCTGTTGCTTTGCAGTGTCCGCGAGTGTCCGCATTCGCGCCCGAAGTGAAGGCGATGAGTACAATCGAACAGGCAAGAGCCCTTAAATAAAATGCCATGTGTTCTTCATTCTCTTTGGATATTCAATTCATCGAATATTGATAGATTAACGGCTTACTTGAGTCTTCTGTAAGGAAATCTCGACGTTTTTGCATTGAACAGTCAACGTTGGCGCGGCGCATTCCAATCTTATTCGATCAAAATTATGGCGGAATTGTGCGAATTTCGGCAGATTGGCGCCAAGCCGCCGTGGCGTCAACGAAGGCAATTCGAGGATTGACTTCTCCTGAGTATGGGGTAGGTAATACTCTACGTGTTGCATTTGTTATGTGCTAAATGATCGGTCGGTTCGCCGTTTCGCGTCGTTATCTCCTGACAATGTGAGCGTTGAATAATCGCTGCACATAGTGTGTAGTGTGAGAGAGACTTAATTGTTTGAGGATACGACAATGGCGACTGGTACAGTGAAATGGTTTAACCCGGCCAAAGGTTATGGGTTCATCGAGCCGGAAGATGGCGGCAAAGACGCATTCGTTCATATTTCTGCGGTGGAACGCGCTGGGATGAGTACGCTGCGTGAAGGGCAGAAGGTTTCTTACGAGCTTCAAGCTGGTCAGAACGGCAAAACGTCGGCCGAAGACCTGTCCGCTCTGGACTAAAACGAAAGTCGCCGTCTCCAATATTAAGGGGGACGGCGCATCGCTGATGCGATCGAGCGCCGGCTTAGGCCGGCGTTTCTATGACTCCCTCTCGGATTAGATCGGCGATTTTATCGTCACCGTATCCGAATTCGGCGAGGATTTCCGCGCTGTGCTCGCCGAGCCGCGGTGCTGCCCGGCGAACGCTGGTCGGGGATTTCGATAGTTTAACCGCAGGGCCAAGCGTGTCGATCTTGCCGACGCTGCTATGCTCGACCTCGACGATCATGTTGCGGTGGCGTGCCTGTTTGTCCTCATGCATTTCCGCGGTGTCGAGAATGGGACCGGCGGGGATGCCCGCTTCTTCCATCAGCGGCATCCATTCCGCGCGGGTTTTCTCAAGGAAATACGGCGTCAGAATTTCGCGCACCGTATCCAGGTTTGCCATCCGCACCGGCGTCTTGGCGAAACGCGGATCCTCAATTAGCTCCTCGCGACCAAGCAGGCGGGCAAGCCGCCCCCAGCGTTCGTCGCTGCCAGCCGCCACGGTCATCCAGCCATCCCGGGTCTGGAACACTTCATAGGGGCCGCTGAGTGGGTGGACATTGCCGCGCGCTTGAGGCGCTTCGCCGCTGCCGACATATTGCGAGGATTGGTGAAAGGTCGCCGCGATGCCCGACTCCATCAGCGACGTGTCGACGAACTGACCTTCACCCGTGCGGTTGCGGTGCTGCAGGGCGGCGAGTACGCCCATCGCGCCGAACATTCCGGTCATGACATCGCAAATCGGCGCGCCGGTTTTGAGCGGCGGATGCTCGCCGCCATAGCCCGTCGTGCTCATCAGGCCGCTCATGCCCTGCGCGATAAGATCGACACCGCCGAGATGGGAGTAGGGACCTGTGCGCCCAAATCCGGAAATGCCGCAATAGATCAGGCGCGGATTGACCTTCTTCAAGACTTCATAGCCAAGACCAAGCCGATTCATGGTTTCCTTCAAGAAGTTCTCGACCAGCACATCGCAGCCTTTGACGAGCGTGCAAAAAATGTCCTTGCCCGCCTCGCTCTTTAGATCGAGCGCAATACCCCGTTTGTTGCGGTTGATCATCATGAAGGAGGATGACTCGCCCTTGAAGGCGGGCACGAAGCGCCGCGTATCGTCGCCGCTGCCCGGCCGTTCGACCTTGATGACGTCTGCGCCGAAATCCGCGAGATGCATTGCTGCCGCTGGTCCTGCCAGATTCATCGTGACGTCGAGTACCTTGATTCCCGCCAAGGGACCCTTTGCCTGTTCAGTCATTGCCTGCTTCCTCGTGATTTGTCCTGCCGTGCTCCGATTGCACATATCCCTGGAGGCTTGCAAATATCACCGTTCAATTCAATGTCGGTCTCTTCGAACCGCCGGGTTTGACACGGCAAAATGCGAATGCGAGCCTTTCTAAAGGTTCAAAAGTTTGGGAAATAAGTTGTCATGAAAATTGCCGGTTACGAAGCGACGATCCTGAAAGTACCGGAAGACGAGCCATTGACGAACATGCGTGCCGGTGACCGGGATCAGTTCCGGGACGTGGTCATTCTGCGGTTACGCACGGATAATGGGCTTGAAGGGATCGGTGTGACCTTCTATGGCGGCAAGATGACCGGCAGCTTGTGCACGGCGGTCGATGAACTTTGCGACTTGACGGTTGGTGCCGATCCGATGCGAGTCGAAGCGATCATTGAAACGCTTCGGGCCGTTGGTGAGTCGGCGGGACCGGGTGGCATTTTCACCCTCGCACTTTCCGCGATCGATACGGCATTATGGGACATTAAAGGAAAGGCGCTGGATCTACCGCTCTGGAAACTGCTCGGCGGACACCGTGACCGGGTGCCCACCTATGCGTCCGGCGCGTTGCGCCGCGGGCTGACGGACGATCAGGCGCAGCAGGCCGCGAGTATCCTCGCGGATAAGGGCTTCAGGGAAATGAAAACCCAGATGGCCTTGCCTGGCAATCCCACGCCTGCTGACGAGATCCGGCGTGTCCAGGTCGTGCGCGAGGCGATCGGTCCGGATATCAAGCTGATGTGCGACATCAATCAGCGCTGGCGCCCGGAACAGGCGATCGATATCGGCAGCCGGGTCGCGGATGTGGGCCTGTTCTGGCTCGAAGACGTCACGACCGCCGACGATTACCAGGGACTCGCCCGTGTAACCGCCGCGCTGTACACGCCGATCGCCGGCGGCGAATATCTATATGGTATCGCGCCTTTCCGGCAGATGATCGAGGCGCGCTCTGTCGATATTGTCATGGTCGATATCGCGCGGGCCGGCGGCGTGACCCCGTGGATGAAGATCGCGGGCATGGCGGAGGCCTTCAACCTGCCGATTGTCAGCCATGTCATGCCGGAGATCCTGGTGCATCTCGTGGCGGCTTGCCCGAATGGTCTGACGGTAGAATATATGCCCTGGACGCTTGCGCTCTACGAAGAAACCCCGGCTATTGAAAACGGCGAGCTTGTTTTGCCGGATAAACCTGGCTTGGGGCTTAAGTTTGACGAAAAGGCAATTGCCGCCTTTAGGGCTTGAACAAACTCAGAGCGCCTGCTCCAGTAATTCACCGACCATGACGACATCGCCGCTCTGGTTCTTTGACTGAACCTCAAACCGGATACGTTTTTTTTCGTCGATTTTCTCGATTAGCCGGACCGTCGTCGTAATGGTATCTCCAGCGATAACAGGCCGAATGTATTTTGAGGTGGTGGATAGCAGCGCCGTACGGACCTTGAAGCGTTCACAGAATTGGACGAGCGGGCGCGACATCAATGCCGTGGTCATGACACCATGGGCGATACGGTCTGGATAGGGCGTATTCGCCCGTGCCCAGTCGCCGTCCATGTGAATTGGATTAAAACTTTGAATTGACCTCGCGAAGGAATCGATCGCATCGCCATCGATTAATTGAGAACTCGATTCTTCCGCGCCGAGCGGGAGTTCTTCGTAGGTTCCGGTCCAGGCTTCGGTCGACATACTACGTTATTCCTTTGCGATACCGACTGCGGTGAAGCCGCCATCGACATAGAGGATTTGGCCGTTTACATAACCGGCCTGTTCACCGGCAAGAAAGGTCGCGGCGTCGGCCATTTCCTCAATTTCGCCGTAACGCTTCATCGGGATGAGGTCGAGATAGGCTTGGCGCGTGATATCCGAGTGGGCCACTGCCGTCAGCGGTGTTTCGACGGGGCCGGGGCCGACTGCGTTGGCGGTTACACCCAGTGGACCGAGTTCAAGCGCCATTTGCCGCGTCAGACCGATGACGGCGGCTTTCGACGTGCCGTAACCGGTGCGCCCGATTCCCGCGCGCGCGCCTGAGATTGAGGCGATGTTAATGACGCGGCCATAGCCCTGTTTGACCATCTGCCGCGCGGCATGCTGCGCGCAAAACAACGTGCCTTCGAGGTTAACCCGCATGATGCGCTGAAAGTCCTCGGGCTTGGCTTCCAGGAAGGGCATGTGATTGGCGATGCCGGCACTGTTAACGATGATGTCGACCTTGCCGAATTCACGAAGGGTCTCCGCGGTTAGGCGTTCAGCGTCTTCGTATTTCGTGACATCGATGCCGATGGCCATGGCTTTCGCTTGGTCCTGTGCGATGCCGTCGGCGACGGCTTGCGCGTTCGCTTCGTTGATGTCGGCGCAAACGACGGCCGCGCCTTCCGCAGCGAAACGCTGCGCGATCCCGGCACCGAGGCCGCTGCCGCCGCCCGTTACAATCGCTACTCGATTTTTTAGCCGCATGTCGAACCTCGTTTGACCGTCAGAACTATGGTCTCCAAATTGACACAGCAGGCCGCATAGCAAAAGGTAGCGTTGAAAATCCAGGCGCTATATCGAAACAAAGTGGAATGAAGATGGTTGAAATTAGGATCGGCTTTATCGGAGACAGCATCACGCATGGCACGGGGGATGAAACGCTGCTTGGTTGGCCCTACCGTGTCGGTCAGACTGAAGTGGGCCGTGGCCATGATGTGACGGTCTACAATCTCGGTATTCGCGCTGATACGTCCGAGTTGGTCGAGGAGCGCTGGGAAGCGGAATGCCGGGCACGGCTCAAGCCGGCATTCAATTGTGCGACCGTCTTCGCCATTGGCATTAACGACAGCGCCTACGAAAAAAGTGCGACGCTGGATGGCCGCCGCGTGGGTTTGGAGCGCTCGATCCGGATCATTTCGGACATGCTGACGACGGCGGGGGATATCGGGCCGGTTCTTTGGGTAGGACCGACGCCGGTTATCGAGGAGATGATGCCGATCGATCGCATTCCCGGTGTCAGTTACGATTTCCGCAATGAGGCGATTGAAGTTTACAGCCGCGCCTATAACGAGAAGGCGCGGGAGATGGATATCCCCTATCTCGATCTCTATGCAGCGTTGAAAGACGACGCAGGTTGGGACAAGGCACTGCGTGATTCTGACGGATTGCACCCGAATGCAGCCGGCTACGATATCATGTCCGATTTGATCTGTGACTGGTCGGGTTGGCGAGGCCTGTTCGACGAATAGTCCTGGTCCGCAAGGGCAAAACGAATTGCCTCGAAAGCTATGGCTTTTGATCGGAATGCCGGCAAAACGCCGCTTCAGCCTTCTTACGCCCCAATTTCAATAAGGCACATTGCGGCCTTCTTTCGTTCATCTTCGGTTTGTTCAAGTTGTGAGATTGAACATAATGCACAAGCGCTTCATATGGACGTTCGCCTTTTAGAATGCGGGCTCTAAAATAATTACTCCGAGCACCGCCATCATTGTATATCCATTGGATACTCATGTGTTTGATCAACTCCTTGTCGGTCAAACCCGAGATGCCACCTTCCGCCTCAGTAAGGTTATTCAGTGGTGCGCAGCTTTCGATGATTGCATCAATATCTGTTTGACTGCCATCGACGGGCGGCTTCAGGGGTAAGTCTTCCTGATTGCGAATTTTTTCGCATTGTTCTTGAATGGCCAGTTGCTGTTCTTTTGACTTTTTGTCTGGTGCGGTGTTGTAGTCAATAAAAGCGGCCACAACTTCGTTTCTTTCGAGTGCAACTGTTCCGATAAATAGGGCAATGAAGATCGACACAGAAACGATGCCGTAACCGATCCGCTTTAGGCGGTTGTTACTTTTTGTTTTCAGCTGCGCGACGCCGCTCATTTCGACGGGAGGCAGGTCATAGAACTGAGAAACAATCCTATTGACCGCATCACGGAACGGAACGATCTCCAAGTCCAGATATCGGTCGGACATAAGCGCTGTCGCGTCAATAATGAGCGGATCGTCGGAGATTCTGTCTCGCAAGTAATGGGGTAAGGCGTCCGTATTTTCCCAGACAATGCACTTTCTATGGCTGTCTGTTTCTATATTACCCTCGGTATGGACAATAATTATCTTGTCGGTTCGATTGTGTGTTTCACACCAGATATTTAATTCGGATAGAACCCAGGGTGAGTGCGCAGCCTCGGGGGATGCCAGAAGGATAAGATAATCCGAATCGGCAAGAGCTTCGTTTACGGCCGTAGGAATATCTGCCGTAGGCTTAACATAATCTTCATCGCGAAATATTTCTCTGGGGGACTCAAACAGATTGGTCGAATAACTCGCTAAGGCTTGTGCAAGGGCTTCAGAAAAATAACTTGCATGACCGTGTTTATATGAAATGAAGGCGCGATATTTTTTGGTTTCGGCTTGTTCATTCATCGATCTAACCCCACTGTATCAATCCGGTGATTTGGGAGCTTATCTATTAAAGAGAGAATTATGCAACCTAATATATGATCCGCATCTCCCGAATTGCGATGGGAGCCATTACCCTTCTCCGAGCCAAAGAAATGCTCGTTGCAAGTAGGTAATTCGCCTTGTCGGATTTACATTCTCAGCGCGGTTTGTGATTGGCGGTATCGGAAACTGAAATACAGCGATGGCTGTGGATTAGGATGAATTTTCTCTGCTTTGCGATATTGCTTATCTTGAGGCGTGCGTTATTTGAGGTTTAGAGTCGGCGCCCCATCAGAAAAATGAACGCTAAAGTGTCGGTCCCGTACCAGCAACCGTTGTGCGGTGCAGGCGCCTTTTTTGGCCCGTCGCGTCGTAGGCGAGGCCACGGTGCAGAGCAGCGCGATTGTCCCACCAGATCATGTCGCCAACACACCAATTGTGGCGATAGGTGAATCGGGGCTGCGTCGCGTGTTCGTTGAGGCGGTCGATCAACGCCCGGCTTTCCTCCCAACCCATCCCTTCGATCTTTTCGGCGTGGGATCCGATGTAAATCACCTTGCGGCCTGTCTCGGGATGCACGCGGGCCAAGGGGTGGCGCACGGGAGGAATCGCGGCCTTTTCCTCTTCGGTGAAGGCGATTGCGTCGACACCCTTTCGCGACCAGAAGAAATTATGCACGACGATCAGATCGTCGATCTGTTCCTTGGTCGCGTCGTCGAGGGCATCATAGGCGGCGGCCAAGTTTGCAAACTCCGTTTCACCACCCGCCTCGGGCACGATGCGCGCATGCAGTAGCGACGCCGTTGCCGGGACATGTTTGAACGAGCTATCGGTATGCCATTTCTGATTGTCGCGGTTGGTTTGCATGACCGGATGGTCGATGGGCATGAAATTGTCGTCTTGATCGAGATTGGTGGCGCGATAGACTTCCGGTTTTCCCGGTACCTGCAGCGCGGCCATGTTGATCATCTCAAGCGCGCCAATTTGGCGGCTGAAGGCGATTTGCTGGTCGTCGTCGATGTCCTGCTCGGGGAAGAGCACGATGACATGATCGAGCCAGATCCGCCGGACGCGCGCCATGGTGGTGTCGTCGAGCGGTTTGCGCAGATCAAGGCCGCGAATTTCGGCGCCGAGTTCCGGCGTTAAGGGCGTGACGGAAAAATCCATAACCTTTCCTTCTGATCCCATAGATCGCTGCCGTGGAGCTGGTCGATCTCGAGGGTTAGGTTTCGAATAAGTGCGGCGGCGTTTGTCATCAGAACCTTCCAAACCATATCGCGCGGCTGAATAATGACAGTTAAAGTTGTCCAGACTAAATCAAAACTATAACAAGAGCTGCGTCTTCCTGGAACACCCAGGTGGCGGCGACCGTGTCGGGCTTAGTGTTCCGCGCGGACTGTCGATAAGATAGTGCGATCGTTTTGATAGGAGAATACAGCGTATGAGTGAGCAGGAATTCGATGTCGCGGTCGTTGGTGCGGGTTTTGCGGGAATGTATTTGTTGCATCGACTGCGCGGACTGGGGTTCAAGACACGCGTAATCGAAGCCGGATCGGATGTCGGCGGCACGTGGTATTGGAACCGCTATCCGGGCGCGCGGGTCGATATTGAAAGCATGCAATATTCCTATCAGTTCGACGAGGATCTGCAGCAGCAGTGGCAATGGTCGGAGCGTTACTCGCCGCAACCGCAATTGCTCGAGTATGCAGGGCATGTGGCGGATCGGTTCGATCTTCGCCGCGACATTCAATTCGATATGCGGATCGCTGCGGCGCGATATGACGAGGCCGAGTCACGCTGGACGCTTGAGGCGGAGAATGGCGAAACGTTCGTGGCCCGCTACTTCGTCATGGCGACGGGCTGTCTGTCGAAGCCTAACTGGCCGAAGATCGAAGGGCTCGATAGCTTTGCCGGACCGACCTATCACACCGCGCTCTGGCCGCATGAAGAGGTCGATTTCGCGGGAAAGCGGGTCGCGGTCATCGGGACAGGCTCGTCGGGTATCCAGTCGATCCCGGTGATTGCCGAACAGGCTGCCGAACTGTTCGTCTTCCAGCGCACACCGAACTATGCCATTCCGGCGCATAACCAGCCACTCGATCCGGTCTATGAGAAAAAGGTCAAATCCCGTTATGCCGAGTTCCGGGCTGAGGCGAAGCAGACGCCGCCGGGGATCCATGGCCGCTTCCGCGTCGGCAACGCGATCGACGCGACGCCGGAAGAACGCCAGGCCGAATACGAGCGCCGCTGGGAAGCGGGTGGCCTGTCCTTCATGGGGTCCTATGGCGACCTGATGTTCAATCAGGAATCAAACGATACGGTCGCCGATTTTGTGCGCGGCAAGATCCGCGAGATCGTCAAGGACCCGAAGATCGCCGAGCGGCTGTGCCCGAAGAATATCATCGGCGGCAAACGGCTCTGCATCGATACCAATTACTACGCCACTTACAACCAGGATCATGTCCATCTGATCGATGTGAAGGAACGGCCGATCGAGGCGGTCACGCCGACATCGGTCCGGGCGCACGGCCGCGATTATGAAATTGATGCGCTGGTCATCGCGACCGGTTTCGATGCGATGACAGGTGCGCTAACGGCTGTCGATATAAGGGGCAGGGGGGACGCCAGCCTTCGCGACCGTTGGGCCGAGGGGCCGAGCAGCTATCTGGGGCTTGCGGTGACGGACTTCCCCAACCTGTTCACCGTGACGGGGCCCGGCAGCCCGTCGGTCTTCACCAATATGATTCCGACAATCGAACAACATGTCGACTGGATCGCCGACTGTCTCGCCTACATGAAGGACTGCAATTACACGGCAATCGAAGCCGAACCGGAGGCGGAGAAGGCGTGGTGGGACCACCATCAGGAAATTTCCAAGATCGGGCTGAAGACGACGACCGACAGTTGGTATCTTGGCGCGAATGTGGAAGGCAAACCGCGAGTCTTCATGCCCTATTATGGCGGCTTCCCTACCTACTGCCAGAAATGCGAGGAAGTGGTGGTCGCTGGATATGAAGGCTTTTCGCTTCAGTGAGCGCTGCTAGAGATTTTGGAGGCGCGGTAAATATTCCGTGGTAGGATAATTTCATGGCTGATACTGCATACCATAAGATGCGTACCGAGATTGCGCCCGCACCCGCAGGATGCCCGGTCAACCACAGTTTCTCGCCGTTTGCCGAAGAGCATCTGCAAAACCCTTATGTTGAACTTGCGGACCTGCGCAACAATGAGCCTGTCTTCTATTCCGAGGAACTGGGGTATCTTGTCCTTACACGCATGGAAGATGTCGCCGAGGTTTTCCGCAAGCCGGATATTTTTTCATCGGAGAATGTCCAGGACCCGGTATTACCGATCTGCGATGCCGCCGCGGATGTTCTGGGGGTGCCGGACTATAATCCTATCGCGGTTATGTCGAACCGGGCCCGGCCCGACCATACGCGTATCCGCAAATACACTTTGGCGGGTTTCTCCAGCCGGCGGATCGCGTCACTCGAACCGTTTATTCGGCGGCGTTGCGAAGCGATGGTCGACGAGATGCTGGCGAATGGCGCGCCGTCGGATTTTGTGAAATGGATCGGTCATCCGCTGCCCGGCGAGACGATTTTCCGTTTCATCGGGTTTCCGGAATCCGATGACAAAAAGCTCAAAGAATGGACGACCAATCGGCTCGCCTTTACCTGGGGCAAGACGACGGAAGCGGAGCAGGTCGATATCGCCGAAAAGATGCTGGCCTATTGGCGCTATTGCGTCTCTTTCGTAAAAGCACAGCATGCCGCACCCGCGGATGATTTTACTTCGGAATTGCTTGGCGCGCATGACGCGGATGCAGACGAGCTTACATACAAGGAAGTCGAGTCCATCGTATACGGCCTTTCCTTCGCAGGGCATGAGATCGTCAGCAACATGCTGAGTAACGGCTTAATCAGTTTATTGTCAGACCGCGCCCAATGGGAAGCGATCTGCGCGGACCCTGGGTTGATCCCCAATGCGGTCGAAGAGATTTTGCGC
>JAJFJB010000254.1 GCA_021774435.1 Alphaproteobacteria bacterium | reverse complement strand
AGCGATGGCAGCGGCAGCGGCTCTCGCCCTGGTGGTGGCGGGGCCTTCGGCAGCGAAGGCGGAACCCCCTTTGGGGATGCCCCCGGCGGCACCGCATATGGTGATCTTACTTTAGTTCTCGAGGGCGGCAGCGGCGGTGGTGGGGGCGGCGGTCATTGTTGTGGCGGTTTCGGTCGTGGCGGCGGCGGGGGCGCCGGGGGCGGCGCCGTCGAAATTGGTGCACGCAACTTGCTCGATCTATCCGGCGCTATCATCCTCGCCATGGGCGGCGACGGCGGCGACGGAGAGCGTAACGGCGGTGGTGGTGCCGGTGGCGGCATCCTCTTACACGCCTTCGATCTCATCCTAGACGAGACGACGGTGCTGCTGGCAACCGGTGGTACGAGCCCACATGGCCGGTTCGCCACCGGCGGCTGCGGCGGCGGCGGACGAATTGTCCTTCTGAACAACGATAGCGGCACATTGAGCAACGGCGGCGCCCTTACCAGCGCACAGGCTGGATTGAGGGATCCGCTCAACTGCGTGACTGGCGAAACGTTGATCGCCAGCGCCGCCAACATCGGTGAAACCGTTTCTTTACAGCAAATAACCAGCATTCCGGAACCGATGAGTGGCGTGCTTCTCGCCATCGGACTTGTCGGATTGGGAGCCCTGCGCCGCCGTTACCTCTCATAGGGCGGCGACGGCCCCTTCCGTTTAATCACCCCATCCCCCAACGGAGGGGGCAACAATTCCAAGCTAATCGGCGAAATCATAGCCCCGCGAGTTCACGGGGCGGCGCCGGCAGACTGGCGGCATCGGGCGCCCCCTTGGATGCCTTGTCCAGTAGCGGAAAACGGGGGCTCTCGTCGATGAAATCCCGAAGATGCACATTCACACAATCATGCTCGATCAGCACAACGCCGTAGGCCGGCCGCTCATGCGTGCCCAACATCTCGTCCGTATCGCCCAAGGTGAGCCCGACTTGGTGATTGGTGCCCGGCAACGCCGATGTGGGGATGCCGCGCCACGCCCCCCATACCGCCCGGTGAACGTGCCCGTAAAACATATATCGGACATCGCCGTGTCGCTTGAGCAAATCGGCGAGCCGGTCGGCGTCGGGCAATCGGCTGGCATCAAGCGAATTGATGCCGATATCAAAGGGCGGGTGATGCAAAAACAGAAAGACAGGCTGTCCGGCCAGCGCCGTGAGTTGTGCCTCAAGCCAGGCGAAACGGTTACCGCAATAGATGCCAGCTGATGCCTCCGCCTCCATCGTATCCATCATGACGAAGGCACCGACCGGTGTCGGCACGACATATTGCACGAAGCCATTCTCATCGATGGGCGTATCTGGAAACACGTCCCGGAAATTCTTCCGCTCGTCATGGTTTCCAACCAGGAGGTGGCACGGGATTGCCAAATCGTCCAACAGACACCGCAAGTCGCGATACGCAGCCTGTTCGCCGAGATAAGCAAGGTCTCCGGTCAAGACTGCGAAATCCGCATCGGCATGATGGCGGTTGATGTCCGCGATCGCGGCGGCAAGGCGTTCGCGAGGATCAAGCGCACATAGCGTTTGCGGCGCGGGTACGATATGCGGGTCGGTGATATGAATGAATTTCATCATGTTCGCTCTCTGACAGCACGTGCATACGCGCTGTGTTTACGGCTTCCTCGCTTGCACTACAGGCGCATTCGCCGTACCACAACAGCACAGCGACGAAAACAAATCCAGGAAACGACATGGCGCAAGGTAAACCGCGGGGAAAGCCGAAAGGCGGTCCCAGGACAAAGGCCAAGGGGGGCCCAAAGGCGCTTCGGGAAGACCTGCTTGCCCGCATGGCAGAATATTCCGACGCCGAGTCCTTGAACGACAATGTCATTACGCCCTTCATCTCGGCACTTGAAGCTGTCTGCGCGGATCGGGGCTACGTCCTAAACATTTACGGAGAAGGCAGCAACTTGGTTGTGAGCTCGCCGGATGATGCTTCGGTCATATTTCAGCTCGTCGAAGACTATTTTTCTGCCCAGGAAGACGGCGAGGAAGAAGATTGACCCGGAGCACAGCCTCTCGGTCGTGACTAGCCTGCCTTGGAATTCGGTTCAGACTTAGCGATTGCCGGCGCAGGTGTTTTTTTGCTGGTCTTTCGCGCGGATTTTCAGGGTTCGGTGCGGCGCTTATCGTGATGCCGATACTGGCGATTCTCTATGGCCCCGTAGAGGCCGTGATCGTCATTACCCTGCTTGAGGTTCCCGCGACGGCCTTCTTGCTGCCGTCGGTTAGGCGTCACGCGAACTGGCGCGCCGTGATGCCGCTTGGCCTCGCGTCACTCGTCACCATTCCGCTTGGCGGCTGGGTCCTTGTTCTCCTGGAAGCGGAGTTGATGCAGCAGGCGATTGGCGTGCTGGTGCTCATTTTCGCGGCACTCCTGGCAACTGGTTGGCGTTATCGCCGGCCACCATCGCTTCCCGTGATGCTCGGCGTAGGCGGCCTCAGCGGCTTTATCGGGGGTGCCGCCAATATGAGCGGCCCGCTAGTTGTCGTGTTCCTGCTCGCGGGACAGAATACCGCACACCAGGTACGTGCTGGTATCATGGCCTATTTCTCATTTTCGACCCTTCTTCGCGTTGCCCTGTATACCGGCCTCGGGCTTTACTCGATTGGCACTCTCTTGCTCGCTGCGATACTGACCCCGCCCTATCTCATCGGCATATGGACAGGCAGCCGATTGTTCCGCGGGGTGTCGGATCGCCACTTCCGGATTGTCGTTCTGACACTGGTTAGCGTCATGGGGATCGCGGCGTTGCTTTGGTAAACGGAATTCGTAAGCTGGGCGCATTCACAGGAAAGGACGAACATCATGGCGGAAACACCCGCGCCGGCAATCGTTGGCATGGCGATGGAAGATGTCGATACACCGGCGTTGCTGGTCGATCTCGACGCTTTCGAGCGTAACCTGAAACGCATGGCCGATGCGATCAAGGGAAGCAAAGCGAAACTGCGCCCCCATTCCAAAACACATAAATGTCCAGTTGTTGCGCTGCGACAGATGGCCCATGGCGCCGTGGGTGCCTGCTGCCAAAAGGTCGGCGAAGCTGAAGCCATGGTGTATGGCGGCGTTCCGGATGTGCTCGTCAGCAATCAGATCGTCGGCGCTCCGAAACTGGTGCGGCTCGCGGCGCTGGCAAGGCAAGCCAGGATTCGTGTGTGTGCCGACAATACAGACAATGTCGCGGATTTGGATACTGCTGCCGGCGCGGCCGGCGTCGTGCTGGACGTCCTGGTCGAGATCGATGTCGGCGCCGAGCGCTGCGGCGTTGCGCCAGGCGCGCCGGCCCTTGCGCTGGCGAAGACGATCGAGCAGGCGGCAAACCTCAAATTCGGTGGATTGCAGGCCTACCACGGACGATCGCAGCACATTCGGGCTTATGAAGACCGTCGAGCCGCGGCCGAGACTGCGATTGCGCTCACCAAGGACACCGTGGCGCTCCTCTCGGAGAACGGCCTGACCTGCGATATTGTCGGCGGGGCAGGAACCGGCACCTACCAATTCGAAGCCGGCAGCGGCGTCTATAACGAACTGCAAGCCGGTTCGTATGTCTTCATGGATGTCGATTATGGAAAGAACGAGGATGAACGAGGTGCGGCCTTCCAGGATTTCGAGAACAGCCTGTTTATTTACGCAACGGTCATGAGCCGTGTCACGGATGACCGGGCAATCCTCGATGCCGGATTGAAGGCGTTGAGCGTCGATTCCGGCATGCCCCGCATGTGCGACTTGCCGGGCGTCGAGTTCGTCGGGGCTTCGGACGAGCACGGAAAACTCGCGATCGACAAATCCGTTGTCGGAAGCAACCGCGATTTAAAAGTCGGTGACAAAGTCCGTGTGATACCGGGCCACGTTGACCCTACTGTTAATTTGTACGACTGGTATGTCGGCATCCGGAACGGCAAGGTCGAAAGCCTCTGGCCCATAACCGCGCGTGGCATGCTCCGATGACCCTTCGCACAGGGAAGCGGTAAGGCCGCCTCCACCCATTCGGGAGGAAGCGGCCTTCGCCCTGACGCGAAGGGGCGTAGGGGGAGAAGGAGTCGAGGCTAGCCGAACAGGGCCAGGATCGACCGCTCGCTCTGTGCCGCCAAGGACAAGGAGTTGATACCCAACTGCTGTCTGGTTTGCAGAGCCAGCAGATTGGCGCTTTCCTCGTTCAGGTCGGCGAGTGTGAGCTTGCCGGCTCCGCCTTCGAGCGTGTTGACCAGATCCTCGGTAAAATTGAGTCGGGTCTGCAGCACTGTCGCGTTCGAACCAAGCGTCGCCGCCGAGGTTCGCAGCGTCGTGATCGCCGAGTTGACTGCCGTAATCGCCGCATCAATGTTGGTGTCTGCGGCAAAGTTGCCAACCGCACCGGCGACATTGATACCACCTGTACCGGTGGAAGAGTCGATGCCCGAAATTGTCAGCGTGCTGGTGCCATCCTCGTTAAAGTTAACGGTGAGGTTGTCGGGCGCCGTCTGAAGCAAATTCGTGCCACTGAAACTGGAATCATTGCTGAGCGAATCGATCTGTAGCAAAAGGGCGTCAAACTGTACGCCAAGCGATGAGCGCTCATTGGTGTCGCTGGTTGCCTTTGCGGTGATCGCCAGACCCTTGGCCTGTTCGACAAGTTCGGTAATCGCTTCGATACCGTTGATGGCCGCTTCGATCGTACTGATACCTTGGTCAATCGTATCCTTGAGGCCAGTCAAGTCATCGGCCCGATTGGTTAAGCTTCGTGCTGCAAAGAACGCCGCCGCATCATCGAGTGCTGAGGCGACCTTCAAACCCGTCGACAGTCTGTCCTGCGTACGGTCGATAAGATCGGTCGTTCGAGAAAGCGTTAGTAGGTTCGAACGTATTGCTGCTGATAGTTCAACTTTGTCTGCCATAGCCTTTTCCCCTTCTAGGGCATGGGTGACTACCTCGTGCCATCCATCTCCAGGCTTCGCCTAAGAGATGTCGCAATCGACGGTGAGGGATCCCATCATGAACAACAGGGGCCGCCGCCACTTGCGAGACTAGAACTCAGTAGTCGCAATCTTCGACAGACGATGTAGCAAGGCTGATGCCAGCGCGGATGCGCCGGTTAATGTTGTGGAATCAATGAGTTATTTAAAAAAGGAAGATGTCGTTTCAACGTGACGGGAAGAATCGACCGGGAGTCGGGGTAGGAATTGCCGAGTCAATCGGTCGTTCCTTTCCCACCACTTGCCTCTGGGAACATCCATATCGCGATGATCATCAACGCTGCAATACCAAGGACGACTTCACGGGCATTGATACCGACGTAATAGGTGAGTCCTGCCGCCGCAGCCACGGTGAGACAGATGATAATCTTCAGGTAATTAGGCACCTATTCTCTCCTAGTTTTGCCACGACCGATCCGGGGTCACTCCGCCGGAATTGGGTGCGCTGCGGCTTCAATCGGCGACTTCGGACGGTCACGCAGATTGGTTTTCAGATGTTTCGTGCTGTAGCCGTTGAACAGGTGAAAACCAATC
>JAJFJB010000253.1 GCA_021774435.1 Alphaproteobacteria bacterium | reverse complement strand
GTAGAGGCAAGAGGAATTCGGGGGGGCGGTCATCATTAGCTATATTTTTAAGTTTCCTTGCGCGCATTGGATTGTCTGCAACCATTCGGCTTAGCAATTGTGAAAGCTTGCTTTCTTTCGCATTGCAAATTTTCTCAACATCAAATATCAGCCGTCCGATGCGGTCGCGAAGGTTGGCAGGATTGCTGGAAAGTTCTGGCTCAATCGTCGCCCACAACCATTCTGGCGCCGCATCCTCGCGGGCCGACAGTACTTCGTGCAGGAACGCTGCTGCAAAGATATCTGGCCGTAGAGGCAGCACACCGTGTGCATCTACGTTCCAGAGTGGAGTTTTCCGCACCGCGTCAACCACCTTGCTTTGAGGCGGCAAGTTTAGCGTGAATGCCTCGTCTGCAAGGTGCTTCAGAGAGCTACCTTTCAAACACTCTGTCAGTGCTGCCAATCCCAGGACCCGAGAAGGCCATTCTTCCGGGCTATCCGAATCTCCATTTGCATAGGAATCCACTCGCTCTCTTTCCCGCCAAACGAGTTCCCGCATGATTTCCGCACCGCTGAGATCCAGTTTTGTGGCGTTACTGCTGACCATGTGAATAGCGAGTGCAGTGATATATAGAGGCAGCCGATGTTCCGGTTCGGCCGAACGCCATTCCAGCAACTTGTCGTCGGCGATCGCTGGGGCTGATTTGGCAAACCAACGCCCGATGGTGTCGACTACTTCGTGATAGAGCCGAAGGGTGTCGTCAACGCTGAGTTCCTCGACCTCGAGATCGAAGGTTTCCCCCAGAAGGTCCCGAGCATGAGCCGTGCGCAGGGAGCTGTGCTTCAACCACCATTCACGAGGTAGGCGAGTTAGCATTAGTATCCGCACCCTATGTGCACCTCGGAACTTACGGATCTCCCGAAAGAATTTAGTAAGCTCAGGTTGCTCTTCGGGGTAGTCAATAATCCAGAGTGACGCGATACCCAGCGCGGAAGGGATGGGGTCCCCTGCACGGATGAATTGAGTGTCCCATCCGGACTTCCAAAGATCCATGGCAAGTTCTGCCGCCAACCTTGTTTTACCTGAGCCACCAGGACCCGAGACAATACGAACTCGCACTCCTGCCGGCTCGGCGTCGGCCCACTGCTTAAGTTCTTCAAATTCCTTCTTGCGGCCGTGAAGCACCGACGATCGTAGTCTCCACCTTAGCAATACCGGCAGGTCAAGGTCTCTGGGCAAGGGGCGAAACAAGTCCCAGCGTCGTTCGTCAGCAGTCACGTCATCGCTCAGAATTCGGTTCGTCAAGCAGTCAACGTAGTCAATAGAGGGGTCTACTGTGATCGCATTGTACTGCCGCAGATCTGCAGAAAGATCTTGGCTAGGAACGTCACGCAACATTGGGATGAAGATGCACTCCTTTTCAAAAGTACGTAAAATTGCTGTGTTGATTTCGAATGTCAGCCACGGGCGTTCGAGGCTTTCCTTTGAGATCACGGGCACAAAATAACTACACCAATGTAATCGTTGACGTACTTCCTCGACAATGTTGTCGCCTAACAGCGTGTCGTGCTCAAAAGCGAAACATTCAACCTCTGGTTCCTCCCTTAGCCCAGCAATTAGGGTTTCAACGATGGCGCCATCAGCACCGGTGTAGCTAAAGAAGACTCGATGTCGCGCCACTGTACAAACTCCGGTGTTGCAATGAGAGAATTCCGTGTGCGCCCCTCAGTGTGTTTGACTTCAAGAAGAGAGAGTTCATTGAATTCATCCAAATTTTTCTCTGTGCTATCAGTCTAATGCGAAGAAGCCTCCTAAGACCAGAGGTCAAGGCTTTTGACGTGTTCCCCGATATTCCGTCCCGTTGGAGGTAGAGTCCGTCACCGCATAGGAGACGGATTTATGTAGCGCAGCAGGTTTACGGAAGAACAGATCATTGGGATTTTGAAGGAACAAGAGGCTGGCCAGCGGGCGGCAAATGTCAGCCGTTGTCACGGCGTCAGCGAAGCGACTTTTTACACGTAAAAATCGAAGTATGGTGGGTTGGAGGCCTCCGATGCGAAACGCCTGTGCGCCCTGGAAGCCGAGAATACCCAACTGAAGAAGCTGCTTGCCGAACGCACGTTGGATGATGCGGTCCTGAGGGGCGTGAATTCAAAAAACGGCGACACCCGCTGTCAAGCGAGCCGCTGCCGCTCATGCCAATCAGGCGCATGATGTGAGCGAACGGTGGGCGTGCGCCATCCTCGGCGTGGACCGTAGCAGGGTCCGTTATCAGTCGAGACGACCAGTTGATGACGCGATCCGCGAACGGATGCGAGAACTCGCCCGTGAACGTCGGCGCTTCTGTTTCCGCCGCCTGGGCATTCTCCTTCGGCGGGAAGGGATTGTCATGAACAGGAAGAATCTCTTGCGCCTGTATCGTGAGCAAGGCTTGGCTGTGCGTCGGCGCACCGGTCGCAAACGGGTGCTTGGCACACGGGCGCCGATGGTCGTACCCGATGGCCTCAACTAACGCTGGTCGCTGGATTTTGTTTCGGATGCCTTCGCGGACAGCCGGCGGTTCGGCATCCTGTGCGTGGTTGACGATTCCAGCAGCGAATATCTGGCGCTGGTTGCGAATACCTCATTGTCCGGCGCCAGGGTTGCCCGGGAGCTGGACAGGGTCATCACCAAGCGAGGCAAACCAAGGACCATTGTCAGCGATAATGGCACCGAACTGACCAGCATGGCAATTCTGCAATGGTCCCAGGACCGTGCGATTGAGTGGCACAACATTACGCCGGGCAAGCTGACACAGAATGCCTTCGTCGAAAGTTTCTATGGACGGCTACGCGACGAGTGTCTGAACTAAACCTTATTCGCGAGCCTGCACCATGCCAGGGTGGAACTTGCGA
>JAJFJB010000252.1 GCA_021774435.1 Alphaproteobacteria bacterium | reverse complement strand
GCCCCCTCCAGCACGGCATGCGTTAAAGGAAGAAGCTGTTCTTCTTGGCCTTCAGGGGGACGTAACGCACTGATGGTGAAGTCTTGGCCATCCAAGAGGGGACCAATGTCTTCGGCTTGGTCGATTTGCGCGATCAATGGCGTTGCGCCCGGCGGTAACGACGCCAGTTGGTCTTGGTGCCGTACAACCGCTGTCACGCGGTGTCCGCGGTTAAGCGCTTCGGCGACAACACGGCTACCGACATCGCCTCTGGCTCCGAATACAATGATGCGCATGATTCTGATTTCCTATTTCGTTCGAGTTGAAAGGGAAGGTTGGATCATCCGTTTACCGCTGCGAGATAGCGGTCAAAGGAGGCATTCACCGCCTGACGGCCGTCGCCGATGATGTTGAGGCCCCAACTGTATCCAAAGACATCTTCGAAGGCGTATTTCGACAAGCGGGCACGCATCGCGATCACATTGCTTGTGCGCATGGGAATGAGATTTGGGTAGCTGTACATGAACGATACGTGGCGGCGGTC
Source organism: Alphaproteobacteria bacterium (assembly GCA_021774435.1). Taxonomy (GTDB): domain Bacteria; phylum Pseudomonadota; class Alphaproteobacteria; order UBA8366. The sequence continues at coordinate 5,830 of JAJFJB010000252.1, read as the reverse complement.
GCGCACGACTTGCAGCGCATCTCCAGAGAAGATCGCGCCTCCTGGCCGCGGTCCGTCTGCCCAATGGAGCACGGTGCTGCCGGCGAAATGACCACCGGCTCGAATGAGCGTCACGCCGTCCGAGAGCGCGCGTTCGTCACCGGACCAGTAGTCGATGGAAGGATGCGGGTTCTGTACCCATTGCCGGTCCGCGTCATGGAGCAGAATGGGAGCGCCGCCGAACGCATCGCTCCATTCTCCCATTGACGCATAGAAATGCGGATGAGAGATGATGATTTGGTCGATGCCGCCAAGGTCCTTGATGCGCTCGACGGCCTCATCCGTAACGAGCGGGAGGCACTCCCACAGGATATTCCCGGCATCCGTCGGGAGGAGGAAGGCGCGTTGGTCTATGGCGAAAGCCGGCGTCTGTCCCAAGGCCGTCAGGCCGCTTTCCATTTCAATGCGTTGCGCGTGGTTTTCGCGTAGCGCGCCGTTCGTTGTCCAGCGTTGACCTTCCCAGCCAACATATTGACGGTCGTCCTCGCAAATGGCGCATTGGCTTGGCGGTTGCTTGGAATCGACATGCTGCGTGCCGCAAGTCTCACAAATATACCTGGTCATGACGCTTTCCTTCCGGTTCGAAGTTTGCACTTGCGTTGTGTGGTCGCTGCCTGCGCAACGCATATCCGGAAGGTAATTGCGTGTAAATCAATTGATAATATGGGAAATATTCAAAACACTATTCACTGACGGTAATGAATTATGGACCGTTTGACGGCACTGACTGTTTTTCGCCACGCTGTGGATTTGGGGAGTTTTGCCGCGGCGTCGCGGCATCTCAGCCTTTCGCCGGCCGCAATCAGCAAGAATATTAGCGAGCTGGAGGCGCATTTGGCGGTGCGCCTGCTGAACCGTACCACACGACGGATGAGCCTCACCGAGGCAGGATCAACTTACTACGAACGGGTTGTCCGCATCCTCGACGATCTGGATGATGCCGACGGCACGCTTGGCGCGATGCAACAGGAGCCGCGCGGCCGGCTACGTGTCAGCGCACCCATGACGGTGACTTTGACCTGCCTCTCTTCGGTCATTCCAACCTTTTTGAGCCGCTATCCGGATTTGTCGCTGGATCTGCGGCTGGACGACCGCCGGGTCGATATCGTGGAAGAGGGCTTCGACGTCGCCATTCGCGGGAGCGACAATTTGGAAAGTTCGGGACTGATCGCGCGCAAGCTGATGACGATGTTTCATGTCGTTTGCGGGGCACCATCATATTTTGAGCGACATGGCAGGCCGGAGACGCCGGCGGAACTGGCCACGCACAATTGTATCCAGTTCTCTCTGTCCGGGCATGCCAATCAGTGGACATTCAAGAAGGACGGCGAAACCGTTCGTCTCCCGATCGATGGTCGTTACAAGGTCACGTCCAGTCTTGCGGTCCGTGACGCCCTATGCGCGGGATTTGGTTTGAGCCTGATACCCTGGATCTATGTGCGCGAAGAGCTTGAGTCAGGTCGGCTCAATACCGTCTTGGAAGATTGGGCGCCGGATGAGACGACGCTGTACGCCGTCTATCCGACAAAACGCTATGTTGTTTCCAAGGTCCGGACCTTCATCGACTTTTTGGTCGATGAGCTTGGTGAAAGGGAGAGGCCCAAGAACGCTTTGGAGTGATCATCACCATAAGCAGTATTGTTCCCTCGGTATCTCCGGCCTTCCTTGAGTGAAAGGAAGGCACTCGTGATCTGCTGACGCTACGGGATATGTCCGAGGTGCTTAAGCGGGTTCGCGAGTCTGCCCGTTAATAGTTCACGGATGACTCTCTTTGCAGCTCTCTGCGGAAAGCGGCAGTGATTCCAAGAGTTTGGGTTTTTCCGCCATTAGTGCTTTCGCGTTTTCTTGTTTCGCGCCGTCAACAATGATTGGATTTTCGGCGGCAACTTCTTGTGGGTTTGGGTTCGAGCCGCACGTGCCTTGGCGGACAGTTCCTTGCGATGGGCCGCCTTGGCGATGTCGGCGATACGGGCCTTGGCCTTGGCGCCTGCCAGATCCACGCCCGTCGCAACGATTGCTGCCTTATGTGACAAGGCTAATGAGGCCTTGGGTAATTTTCTCGATGTTCTTGTTGCGCTGACAGTGTGTTTCGCTGTCGCCACTTGCTTGGTGTCGGCTGCCGAATGCCACTCGTCGGCTGCAACGTCCAGCTTATTGACCAGTTTCACGTATGTGTTCCTGATACCGGGGGGGCTGCATGGTAGATTGCCGTCTTTGCCTTTGCGGTCGAGTTCGCAATAGGAATAGGTCAACATGCCCCTGGCGCCGCCTGTCAGCTTGACCTGGCCACGCGGTTTTTTCCCGGAGGTGGCGTCTGTCGTGCCGTGCCATTTAGTACCTTTCAAGTAAGGCGCGGATACGGGATTGGTTAAATATTGACACTCTGACAGGCTCCCATGCAGGTTTGCATAAATGTTCGGTTGATCTAGATCGAACACAGTCACCGTATTTTGCGCCCGAAATTCGGTGTTCCTTCCGCCGTGTGTTATGCGCTTTCTGTGTTTATTTGTTTTCCATTCGTAGAGAGCGGTCTTGTGCCGCAATTTTAGCTGCGTGCCGTCTTTGTAGATGTCCATCCAAGTCCGGACTTTGACGGGGCCGCTGCCCATCTCGGTATCGCCTTTCGCGGCCGAATTTGGCATTTGATATGCGCTTACCTTATTGCCAAGGCCGCTGAGCTGAATTTGCTGCTTGCAGTCGGATGAATAGCGGATCGGCAGTTTAGCGCGCTCAGCTAAGGGATCGCGTTTCTTGTATTTTTGAGCCAGCGCGTCACAAAAACCTTTGAAACTCTTAAGGCATTCACCCGCTTTCGCACGAAGGGTATCGAACTCCGAGCTCCATTCGGCCTTCGCCGTCCTGACAGCGGCCTGACGGGCCTGGCGTTTCTCTTTTGTGGTGCCGAGTGCAAACATATCCGGATTGCCCGCGATGAAGCCGGCATCCTGCTGCAGCGCTTTCAGGTCCCAAAGCGCGCTGACCATATATCCTAACTTCTCATCGTTAGATGGTGGCGACAATGGGTCCGCGATCGGAAAGCCGTCCGCATTGGCGTAGGATGACAGGATGAACTTCACAGCGTTGGTATCGGTGGACTTTGCGTTGTAACTCTCGAACTGCTGCACCATTTGTTCCACTGTCGTCGGGCTGTTAAGCCCCGTATCCGAGCCGTTGACGTGAATTTTTATAGAACCGCCGCCGAAGTTGTTGCTCATCGCTTTGGCGTAATCGGCGGCACCCTTGGCGGTTACGGTTGCGCCATCATAGGATGCGGATGCGGCGACTGAAAATTTTGTCCATTGTTTCAGGGTCTGTTTGGAGATGTAGGTGGTGGCGTAATACTCGCGCCCTTCCTGGATGCCGTAGACGAAAGTATCGCCGCATTCCGCCTTGAAAGCGCCCGCGCCTTTCTTCGGGTCCTTCAGCATATCGACATACTTCTGTTTTAACCTGATGTAGGTCGGGTCCAGATAGACCGGTTTCAGCCGCGTATAGGAAAAGGCGAGAATGGTTTCATTGAACTGGCTGGCCTCTGTTTTGCTGGCAACATCGGTCTTCGCGGAAGCCGATATCTTTCCGGTACCCACCAAGGCCGAAAGCGATGCCGAGACGGAGAGGTTCATTTCCTCGGATACTTCGGACGTCGACGTCACTTTCTCAAAACCTGATTTCGATGATGTCTTTCCCTGGCTGTAGGTCTTGGACCGGTCAATCTCGACGCAGCCGCCACCACGCGCAAAAGCAATCCGCCGCGTCGTATCGAAACCGTGCCCATAGGTCGTGTGGGCGACGGGATCAACTTCGATAAAATCGGGAACCTCCGCGTTGACCTGTGCGGTATGAAGGAATGCCCCGGCGCTGATAGCAAGAATGCCGCGAGGCAACAGATCAAAATGGCATTTGATTCTGAACATTTCGGTTCTTCCCACAAAATTGCGGCGCTTTGGCGTGCTTCTGCACGAACCCTTCATGCGCCTTGGGAAGATACCCAAACGAAATCACAAAACATTGATGTGTGTCACCTTCGGCGCACGACCCTTTCGCCGTGCATGCAGCATGCTAAGCCGCAGGGCCCCGGACGCAGTTGAGCGCCCGGCAAGTCGCGCACCGATCAAATAGAAAGGGGCTTGCGGCTTTAAAACGCCTTAGCCGAACCCTCACGATATTTGTTCGACGGCACGAATGACGTTTTGACGGCCTCGCGCGGATCGTTGACCCAGAGCACGCGGTCGGGATGCATGCCGGCGCCGAAATTGGCCGAGACGGCGGAACGTCGCATGCGGTTCAGCAGGCGTGTGTCCGCTTCACCAATAGACGGGTGCATGCCGCCATTATCGTCGACAATCTTTTGCCATGCGGCCTTGCGGGTGCTGAGTGTGGCAGCATCGGAAAGTGCCGTGCAGTTGAGTTCGTTCTTGTTGAGATCAACGACGATTTCATCGCCGTCTTCCACGAAGGCGATGGGGCCACCCAATGCCGCTTCCGGGCCGACATGGCCGATCACGAGTCCGACCGAACCGCCGGAGAAGCGGGCATCGGTCATGAGACCGACGACGATATCCTTCTCCCGGCACAATGTCGTGATCCGGGATGTCGAGTCGAGCATTTCGGGCATGCCAGGCGCGCCGCTCGGGCCTTCGTAGCGCACGATGATCATGTCGTGGTTTGCAAAAACGCCGGGTGTGTTTTCCAGTGTTTGCAGCAGGTCTTCTTCGCTGTCGAAGATGCGCGCCTTGCCAATAAACATATTGTCTTCTAACCCGCCTTCGACGCCGGCCAGTTTCAATACGGCGCTGAATTCCGGCGAGAGATTACCGCCCAACACGCGCAAGCCACCGGTCGGCTTATACGGACTTTCAACGGTGTAGATGACTTCACCATCGGGGGCAGGGGGGGCGAGCCGGGCAACCTGTTCGGCGAGGGTCTCGCCGGTACAGGTCATGGTGTCCCCGTTCAGCAGGCCCGCGTCAAGCAACTCCTTGACGATAACCTGGATGCCGCCTTTCTCGTCGATATCGACCATCGAATAGAGGCCAAAGGGCCGGGCGTCGACGAGGACAGGCACGACGTATTGCGATAGGTGATTGAATTCCTCCGGCGACATGATGTCTTCAGCGAAGTTTCCGAACCCGGCAGCGCGCGCGATTTCAGGACCATGCAGCAGGACATTCGTCGAGCCGCCAACCGCCATGGCGACAATCATTGCATTACGGATCGAGTCGCGGCTGACGATGTCGCGCGGCGAGAGTTGCTTATCGACCATCGTATTCAGATAGGTCACCAGTTCGCCTGGAAACTGCTCCATACGACGGGCATCGTCGGAGGGCGGGGATACCATGTGCAGAGGCTCCATGCCGACGACGGCGATGAAGGTCTGCATCGTGTTGTAGGTGAACATGCCGCCGCAACTGCCATAGCCGGGGCAGGCTTCGCAGGCGATGCGCTTCTTCAATTCCTCATCGTCGTTGCCGGCCATTTGAAAGCCGGAAATGATGTCGATGGTTTCGCTGGTCACGGAATCGACGCCGGGACGGATCGGGCCGTCCGACATGATGATGGCGGGGCGGTCATGTTCGAGAAACGCCGCCAGGGTGCCTACGGGCGGCTTATCGCAGGCCACGACGGCGATGGTGCCTTCCAGGCCGCTCGCGCTGAGATGCTCGCAGACGGTGTCGTGGGTCACTTCCCGGCCAATCAGCGAATAGCGCATTTCCTTGGTGCCATTGCGCATGCCGTCCGACGTCGCGACCGTGTATTCCGGTTGTACCAGACGCACACTCATCTGATCCGC
>JAJFJB010000251.1 GCA_021774435.1 Alphaproteobacteria bacterium | reverse complement strand
CTGATCGGCCAATACTCGCCATCCTGATGCCAGGGCACCTTCTTGCCATCACGGGCCGGTTTGCCGAAAAAACTCATATTCCAGAGGGCAAAATCCGGTCCGGTAAGTTGCTCGATCATATCGAGCAAATGGGGATCCCGTGCATGGTCAACGAACTTCCGATCATAATCGAACATCGTTGGAACGAACTGATGCATCTCTGGATCGTCGCCGATCAGCGCATCGACATCGCGGCGAAGCGCTTCCACCGTTTCCAATGGCAAACGATAGTCCGGCACGATGAACCCGTCCCGGTCATATTGTGCAACCTGTACATCTGTCAGCATGTACGATTCTCCTGCACCAGCCTAGCACACGCGATGCCAATTGACGCTAACGACCGTCGAAAGGTTGTTCTCGGCAAGGATCATACGGGACGCTTGGAGTCGTCAAACGAAACAAGGGAACCGTGCAATCAAGTTCGATCGGCCAATCCCGTCGAATTAGCCGGCCGAATGCGGCGCTCAAATGCGACGAAGGTCGTGCATGGCCTTCCGCAAGGCGTCCGGACTCTGCACCGGCAGGGAACAGAATGTCCCGATACAGACATACGCGGTCGCAGCGCCATCGATCCTGGTCTTGCCGAAGGCCGGATGGCCGAGCGGCAGCGCCGCACCATTCTCGATCACCTCAAGCGCCCGTCCAGGCAAGCTCGCACGCCATACCTCGTGCACCAGACTCATCGCAGCCGCGTCTTTACGATCGCCGACGACGACCACTTGGATCGCGCCGTTGAGCGTATCCGCAGCCCGCAGCAACCCACCAAAAAAACGCGGTTCCGATAACGGAGCGTCGCGAAAGGCGACGACGATGCGCGCCGCCCGCGCCCGATAACGATCAACGCCCGTCAGATAATAAAGCCGCGCGAGAACCTCCGCGATAACCGCATTTCCCGAGGGCAGTTGGTCGTCGGCGCCGATGCGTAATCGGAGGCCCGTCGTATCCGCATCGGAGGTGGACGCATAATAGGCGCCGTTATCTTCATCCCACATTTTCTCAGCGACAACGACCCAAGCCTTCGCCCGATCCAGAAAACTCGCTTCGCCGGTGTACTCGAACAGGGTCAATGCGCTATGCGCCATCTGCGCGTAGTCGTCGAGAAGACCGTCAGGTCCGGAACGGCCCACCCGCCATGTATGCGCTAAGCGGTCCTCGGCAGACATTTCCCGAACAACGAACTCGAACGCATCGCGCGCGGCCTCGATCCAAACGGTTTCGCCCAGCGCGGCGCCCGCTTCGGTCAAGGCGGCAATCACAATTCCGTTCCAGTCGGCTAGCACCTTATCATCGCGCATCGGCCGGGGACGGCGTGCGCGTGCGACCGCGAGTTTTCGTCGCGAGGCCGCAAGGTCTGCGTTCAGCGCCACCTCCTTCTCATCCCGGCTCTGTAGAAGTACATTCGTTCCGTGCCAATTTCCCTCGTCGGTGACGCCAAAAGCGCGTTTGAACGCCTCTGCCTCCGGACCAAGCACGGCGTCGATTTCTTCGACCGACCAGACATAGTACCCGCCCTCGGTCAAATCACCCGATGGTCCCACGCTGTCGGAATCTAGTGCCGCTGCAAACCCGCCGCCCTTGAGGCGCAATTCGTCCAGCATGAAGCCGACCGTTTCGCGAATCCGCGCTTCGAGCAGCGGAGACCGCGTTTCGCGCCAAACTTCCGTCATGAAAGCAAGCATCTGCCCGTTGACGTAAAGCATCTTTTCGAAATGCGGCACTTCCCAGGCCGGGTCCTCCGTATAGCGCGCGAAGCCGCCACCGATGTGATCGTACAACCCGCCCAGCACCATGGACTCCATTGTCATAACAACGGCATCGCGATAGCCCTGGTCGCCGCTTCGCAGATAAGTGCGCCACAAAGCGGCCAAAGCCGGTATGAAGGGAAATTTTGCCGACTCTCCGAACCCGCCATGGAACACATCGATGCCGCCAAGAAGCAATTTCCCCGCCACCCTCAAATCCTTTGGCGACATTTCGATCCCGTCGCCCACGTTCGGCTGCGCAAGCAACTCGAAATTGGCCGCCGCGCGCTTGGATATGCCGGAAGGGTCTTCCACGTAACGCCGGGCGACATACAGCAGCATCTCCGTGAAGGCCGGCAGACCCTGTCTTCGCTCGGGCGGAAAATAGGTCCCACCAAAGATCGGTTTCGCGTCCGGCGTCAAGACGAGGTTCAGCGGCCAGCCTGTCGGCAGCCCCAGGTTTGCGGCGGCAAGCACATAAGCGTTGTCGACATCCGGATGCTCTTCGCGGTCGAGCAAGATGTTGATGAAACGCTCGTTCATCAGGTCCGCGGTTTCCCGATCTTCGAAATTGTCCCTCTGCATGACATGGCACCAGTGGCACGCGGAATAGCCGATCGAAAGAAAGATGAGTTTTCCGTCACGACGGGCTTCGGCGAGGGCGTCCGGACCCCATGGGCGCCAATGCACCGGATCGTCCTTGTGCAGTAACAGATACGGGCTTGCCTCACCGCCAAGCCGGTTCTCCGCGCCACCCGCGGCCGATACGGTCGCCGTCACGGCGAACAAAACAACGATTAGCACGACAAATCGCATGCGCTATCTCTTCACGGTTTGGGACCTCGAACGGAACATCCCACAAGACGTGCGTGAACTCACATGAGATTACCGTGATCATTAACGTCGGCGCACAAACCTTTACATCGAGAGCGCATGCGAGGCCCCACTGGCCGGGACGCGTCAGGCCCCGGCCAGACCGCGCCTAACCCCAGATATCGTTGCTGATGCTTTCATACCAGCCGCGTGCATAATCCGCCTCCTTGCGACGGAACTCACTGCTCGCCCCCGTCGGACTTAGGCCACCCGAGCCCTTGACCTTCACGATCTTGCCGTCCTCGTAGCCATACACCATAGCCACGGAAATGCCGTAGTTCTCGTCAACCAAACTATAGCAGGTATTGACGAATTTGGGCGTCTTCGGCGTTCGGCCTCCAAGCAGGTTGGCGACGGCTTCCGCACAAACCTTAGCTTGCGACGACGCCGCGAACCCGGATTTAGGCATTGGGGCCGCCAGGCTGGCATCACCGATCACATGAACACCGGGCTGAAGGGTCGATTCGAAAGTTTGATGCTTTACCGGACACCAGCCCGTCTTGTCCGCGAGACCGGACGCCTCGGCAATTTTCCCCGCCTTTTGCGCCGGTATGAAATTGACGACATCGCCTTTGACTTCACCGAAGTCCGTAACGAGTGTCTTCGTGTCCGCATCCACGCGGCGCACAACCCCGTCATCGTCTATATTTCGGTATTCGATCATGCCCGGATAGAGCTTCGCCCATCCTTCCTTGAAAAGTCCCTGTTTGGAAAACTTTTTCTTCGGATCAAGGACGACTATCTTCGATTTCGGCTTCGCTTTTTTAAAATAATTGGCGACAAGGCTGATCCGCTCGCCCGGACCAGGCGGACATCGAAATGGATTCACCGGGGGCGCGATAACGAAAACCCCACCGTCGGACATCGCCTCGAGCTGCTTTCTCAACATCATCGTTTGCGCGCCCGCTTTCCAAGCGTGCGGAATTCGTTCGACCGTATCCGCGCCCAGCCCTTCGATCTTATCCCAGCGGAAATCGATCCCAGGTGAGACGATACAGCGGTCGAATTCCACGCTGCCGCCCTTAGCCAAGGCGACCGACTTTCCGGCACCGTCAACGCGCGTGGCGGCATCTTGCACCACGATGACTCCCATTGCCTTCAGCGCGTCGTAACTCTGCGTGATGTAATCCATCGAATTGATGCCACCGATTACGGTATTCGAAAAGGGGCAGGTCATGAAACGGGGGGAAGGTTCGATCAAGGTAACACTTATGTCCGGGTCGAACCGTTTTAGGTATTTAGCCGCCGTTGCACCGCCGAACCCGCCTCCGACGACAACGACCCGCGCCTTGGCGCCGGCGGAAAACGCCGCGCGCCCCGGTAACGAATAAGCAGCCAGCGCTACCGTTCCAGCCAAGCCCTTGTTGAAAGACCTTCGTGTATATTTCCTCATCTATCGACCCTCCCGTCACTTACCCGAAAAGAAAGTAGCCAACGCCGCCATCTCGGCGTCCGTAAAGCCCTTGGCAATGCGGCCCATTACCGTTGACGGAAGCTTTCCGGACCTGAACGACTTCAGCTTATTTACGATGAATTTGTCGGACTTGCCGGCGATTGTCGGCATGTCGCCAGCGCTCTTACCGCCGGTCCCGTGGCAGGAATAGCAGGTGCTGGCCAGAACCGCGCCTGAGGCCATTTCCGCCTTGGCCGGAACGACGACAAGCGGCATCACAACCAACACCGCAAGCATCCAAGAATTTCGTGGTTTCATAACATTCTCCGCCTAAAATTAATGGCACGAACGCTATCCACCCTTTCCCTCGCCCTGACTCAACCGTCACTGAACAAGCGACGTTCGATACGTCCCTTAAAATATAGTGCGCATTGAGAAGCGTCGAAAGAGGCCATTTCGTCGCGCATAACCGGAACAAAATTACCGTCAATTGTACGACCATCGGCGAATTTTCTATGCCGACCGACACGCAGGCACAGCAAATTTATTTTCCCAACTAAACTGCCATTTCGAAATACCAGGAGTCGCGTGCTAATGTCCCGCCACGTAAAGGAAGTGAAGTGAAATGAACGATAGTGCCATCCACCCCTCCGAGACGGCGACCTCCGTCGATCCCATCACCGTCTCCGTCATCCAGCATCGTCTCAGCGCCATTGTCGAAGAGATGGGCGAAGCCATGTTGCGGACCTCCTACTCGCAAATTTTGAATTCGAGCAGAGATTTTTCGACTGCACTCTGCGAAGCGACGGGCACGCTTGTCGCCCAGGCCGAGCACATTCCAGTCCATGACGG
>JAJFJB010000026.1 GCA_021774435.1 Alphaproteobacteria bacterium | reverse complement strand
GTACGGCAAAAAATTCCAAAATAACCCTCGAAAGTTAAGCGGCGGCCCGCGCTTCAAGCTTTGTTATAGCGATTTGTCGTGCGGCTTCATCGCACGCCCGAACATCGTCTAGTGAGTTCAACGGACAGTGAGAGAATTCAGTTAACGTTTCTTCAACAATCGCCGCGATTTCAAGAAATCCAATTTGTTTGGTCAGAAACCCCTCAACAGCGATTTCATTTGCTGCATTCAGGACAGTTGGTGCGCTTCCACCATTCTTCAAGGCTTCCCGTGCCAGCCGGAGGGCCGGAAATCGTTGATCATCAGGCGCTTCAAAGGTTAACTGCGCCATTTCCGCGAGATCCAAACGCTCCTGCGGCGCTTCCATCCTTGCCGGCCAAGCAAGCGCATAAGCAATCGGGGTTCGCATATCCGGCGTCCCAAGCTGCGCCAGCACAGATCCATCGACATAAGCAACCATGCTGTGAATGACCGATTGAGGATGCACCAGCACATCAATGCGGTCTTCCGGCACATCAAAAAGATGATGCGCTTCGATAATCTCAAGCCCCTTGTTCATCATCGTTGCCGAATCGACTGAGATTTTTGCACCCATGTCCCAATTGGGGTGGGCGACAGCCTGGGCTGGTGTTACCATCCGCATCTGGTCGCGCTCATACGAGCGAAAGGGACCCCCTGAAGCGGTCAATATCAACTTATCCACCGCGTCCCTGCGATCAAAGTCAAAGACTTGAAAAATCGCGTTATGTTCGGAATCAACCGGCAACAATACAGCTCGGTTGCGTTGAATTTCGGCGACCATCAAGGCACCGGCGCAGACAAGGCATTCCTTGTTTGCAAGACCAACCATCGCACCTCGATTTACCGCCGCCAAAGTCGGTGCAAGTCCCGCCGCGCCGACAATTGCTGCCATGACGAAATCGGCCGGTCGCGTCGCGGCGGCGACGACCGCGTCCCGCCCGGCCGCCACTTCGATTCCGGTTCCAGATAAACCCGCTTTCAACGCTTGGTAGTGCTTGTCTTCACTCACCGCAACATATCGTGGACGGAGGCGCCGCGCCTGCTCAACCAAAAGGTCGACATTACGACGCGCCGTAAGCGCTTCCACGCGATATCCGTCAGGATTTCTGTCGATAAGGTCTATCGTGCTGCAACCCACGGAACCTGTGGAGCCTAAGATCGTCACTGACCGCTGCGCCGAAGGGGCGTTTTCCACTATTATTGCCATTCCAGCGGACTCCCACCTGCGATCCATGTCATAAGAGCCGTCACTGGCGCCACCGTCAAGAACCCATCGAACCTATCAAGGGCGCCGCCGTGTCCAGGAATCAATTTGCCGGCATCCTTAACGCCAAAATGACGTTTTATACTCGATTCGATTAGATCGCCGCACTGCGCAACAATCGCAAGCGAACCACTCAACAATCCAACAACAATGTAACTTTTGCCACCGGTGACCTGGACAATTACGAGGCCCGCAAACGCCGCGCTCGCAACACCTCCCGCCAGGCCAGACCAAGTTTTACCAGGACTGATCCGTGGCGCCATTTTCGGCCCCCCAATAGCACGGCCAGCGAAATACGCACCGACATCAGTTGCGATCACAACCGAAACCATCCACATGAAAAGTGCCAGTCCACCGGTGTCGGCGATACGAACCCATATGACAGAAACGATTCCCAGAGATAGGTAAACGGTCCCGACAGGCAACAAAACAGGTGATTCTTCACCGCTGATTCGAGAGATTATCGCGAGTAGAATTGCGCCGGCAGCGACACAGATCCAGACCTCACGATAAGCGGCGTTAAACGTCAGCGCCAACGACGAAATAATCGTGGCATATACGAACACTATTGTCCCAAACTTGGCATGGCAGAGGGAAGACCATTCCCAACTCATCGCGCTTGCCAATAGGATAACGAATATGCCGAAATACCAACCGCCCCACCAAATTGCGGCTAGAGACACAGGCATAAGCACAGCCGCTGACAGCAGCCTTAAGGATAAATCGGAAAGATCAGATCGGGCCAACGGCTGCGCCATAGCGTCGCTCGCGACTGTTGTACTCGCTAATCGCATGACGGAAATCATCAGTCGAGAAATCCGGCCAAAGCGTGTCGAGGAAAACAAACTCGGTATAGGCGAGTTGCCACAATAGGAAGTTACTGATGCGCTGTTCGCCGCTGGTACGAATAAGCAGATCAGGATCGGGAATACCAACAGTCAGCAGATGTTTGTGAACGCAGCCGACATCGATGTCGTCGGGGGTCAACTTGCCCTCAAGAACTTCTTGTGCGATCGATCGCATGGCTGCGGCAATTTCTTGCCTTCCGCCGTAACTCAGCGCCAAGATGAGCGTCAACCCGCTGTTATTAACGGTCATTCGCTCCGCTTCTTCGAACAAACTAATAATGTCTGGCTCAAACCGGCTGCGGTCTCCGATCATACGAAGGCGCACATTTTTGCGGTGCAGTTCTGCCATTTCCGACCGGAGATAGAGCCGCAACAACCCCATCAAATCGCCAATTTCCTGTTTTGGCCGGTTCCAGTTTTCCGAAGAGAAGCCAAATAGCGTGAGGTAGGATACACCGAGTGTCCCCGCTGCCTCGACGGTCCTGCGAACGGCTTCGGCGCCGCGTTTATGGCCCATCGCGCGCGGCAAACCGCGTGATTTTGCCCACCGCCCATTGCCATCCATGATTATCGCAACGTGAACAGGCACAGTCTCGTCGCCGGAATCGTTCATTGCCGACTGCATGCCCTTATACCTGCATGATTTCCTGTTCTTTGGACTCAAGCGCGGAGTCGATTTCCTTAATGTGCGCATCCGTCATCGACTGAATTTCATCAGCATAAAGATGCTGATCATCCTGCGACAATTCACCTGCCTTCTCCATTTTCTTGAGACGGTCCATTCCATCACGCCGGACATTGCGAACCGCGATCCTCGCCTGCTCCGCGTATTGTCCCGCAACCTTCGTCAGCTCGACGCGCCGCTCTTCACTAAGGTCAGGGATCGGGATCCGAATCAAGTTGCCCTCGGTTTGCGGATTGAGGCCAAGGCTTGATTCCATAATCGCCTTTTCGACCGATTTTACCAGGCTCTGGTCCCATACCTGAACGGTCAGCATCCTCGGTTCGGGAACGCTTATCGTCCCGACCTGGTTCATCGGCATTTGAGAATCGTATGCATCCACGTTAATCGGTTCCAGCAAAGCGGTCGAAGCCCGCCCCGTCCGCAGCCCCGCGAACTCCCGGCCCAGCGCGTCCGATGCGCCGTCCATCCGACGTTCTATATCTGATAAGTCAGCATCCGCCATGGTTCGCCCCCCGCCTATTACAAACGATCGCTACGATATTATCGTGTATTGCCCTCCGCCTTTCACAACTTCGACGAAGGCACCTGCATTGTGTATCGAAAACACCAAAATCGGAATATTGTTTTCACGTGCAAGCGACACCGCTGCCGCATCCATTACCTTAAGGTCTTTTGACAGCACGTCGAGATATTTGAGGCTATCAAATCGTGTCGCATTGGGGTCTACTTCCGGATCGGCGCTGTAAACACCGTCTACCTTGGTTGCCTTCAAGAGCGCATCACAGCCCATCTCGGAAGCACGAAGCGCTGCTGCGGTGTCCGTTGTAAAAAATGGGTTCCCCGTGCCGGCTGCAAATATGACGATTCGGCCCTTTTCCATATGCCGGACCGCGCGGCGGCGAATGTAAGGTTCTGAAACCGACTGCATCGGGATCGCCGACAAGACTCTGGTCTGAGCGCCAATCCCTTCCAGGGCGCTTTGCATCGCTAACGCATTCATCACCGTCGCAAGCATACCCATATAATCGGCACTGGCGCGGTCCATCCCCGCTGACGCACCAGAAACACCTCGAAAGATATTTCCACCACCAACGACGATACAGACTTCCACGCCGGACTCCGTGACCGTTTTTATTTCCAACGCGATCCTGTCCACTGTAGCGGAATCAAGGCCAAATTCCTGATCCCCCATCAAAGCTTCACCGGAAAGTTTCAACAGAACGCGGCGGTATTTCGGCGTGGCGTGATCCGTCATTGTGCCCTTTCCGGTGTGGCTTATTTCAGCTCAATCACTTAACCTGCGAGTGTGGCAGCGACCTCGTCGGCCAAATTTTCTTCGGCTTTCTCAATTCCTTCGCCCAAGGCAAAGCGCACAAAGCCTTTCAGGGCGACCGGAGACCCAAGGTCCTTCGATGCGGTTTCAAGTACTTTTGAAACCTTGGATTCATTGTCGATCACGAAAACCTGCTCCAGCAGGGCGACTTCTTCGTAGTATTTACGAAGTCGGCCCTCGACCATTTTCTCAATAATTTCCTCCGGCCGGCCACTGGCGCGCGCCTGCTCCGTCAAAATGTCGCGTTCACGTGCAAGACTGCCTTCATCGATGTCGGCAACTGCCACAAATTCCGGCCTGGCCGCAGCAATATGCATTGCGATCTGCTTTCCCAGCGCATCGAGTTGAGCGGTATCGCCTCCCGATTCGAGTGCCACAATAACGCCAATCTTGCCAATTCCCTCGCCTAGCGCACCGTGGACGTAAGGCACAACGACACCACTATCGACTGCGAGAGAGGCACAACGACGCAGCGCCATGTTTTCACCGATGGTGGCAATCAAATGCGTCAATTCTTCCCCAACCGTGCGGTCGGAAGCGGGGTATGCCGCAGCAGCCAGTGCGTCGATGGAACCATCGCTCGCCAACGCAAGCCCGGAAACCGCTTTCACAAAGCCTTGAAAATCGTCGTTTCGCGCAACGAAATCCGTCTCGGCATTGACTTCGACGACCGCGCCCGACGTGCCGTCAACAATGACGCCGACCAACCCTTCGGCGGCCACCCGGCCCGCCTTTTTCGCGGCCATCGACAGGCCCTTTTTCCGCAACCAGTCAACGGCCTCTTCGACGTCGCCATCGGTTTCAGTAAGCGCCTTCTTACAATCCATCATCCCGGCGCCGGTTTTGTCGCGCAACGTCTTGACGAGCGCTGCCGTAATGCTAGCCATCTCTTAAACCTCTATATCCAATATGTTGTTCAATTAACTGTAATTGAACAAATTTTCTTCGCCACTTAGCCGAAACCCTTAACTGGCTTGCTCTGCCTCTTCGGGCTTTGCTTCAGCTTCATTAACCGGAGCTTCCGCAGCCGGGGCTTCCGCAGCCGGGGCTTCCGCAACCGGGGCTTCCGCAGCCGGGGCTTCCGCAGCTGGAGCGGCCGCATCTACGCTTTCTGCCGCTGCTTCGACTTCCGGAACGGCTTCAATCGGCGCTTCTTCGCCTTCCCCAATGTCCACACCGGACGAAAGCAGTTCAGCCTGCAATCCATCGAGAACCGAGTCGGCGACAAGATCGCAATACAGCGATATGGCCCGCATCGCGTCGTCATTCCCTGGCACAGGGTAAGTAATGCCGCGCGGGTCAGAGTTGCTGTCCAAGATTCCAACAACGGGAAGACCAAGTTTCTGTGCTTCAGCAACCGCAATTGCTTCCTTATTCGTATCAACGACAAACAGGATGTCCGGGAGACTGCCCATTTCCTTAATGCCGCCAAGAGAGCGCTCAAGCTTGTCCCGCTCGCCCGTCAAACGAAGAAGCTCTTTCTTCGTGAGCCCGATATCTTCAACAGCAAGCTGCTCTTCAATTTCACGTAGACGTTTGATCGAATTGGAAATTGTCCGCCAATTCGTCAACATGCCGCCAAGCCAGCGGTGATTGACGTAGTATTGGCCACACCGCGCCGCTGCGCCCGAGACAATCTCTGCAGCCTGCCGTTTCGTGCCGACGAACAAAACCCGACCGCCGCCTGCCGCAACTTCGCGAATTGCTTCCAAGGCGCGATGAAGCATCGGAACCGTTTGTTCCAAATCGATAATGTGAATGCCATTCCGCTCGCCGAAAATATACGGCTTCATCTTCGGATTCCACCGGCGGGTGGTATGGCCAAAATGGATTCCAGCTTCAAGCAGCTGGCGCATGGAGTAGGTTGGCATCGCCATGATACAAAACTTCCTTTACCGGTTATTCCTCCGCGGGCGAAAGCCAGTTTCCCGGCACCGGAGCGAACGCTGACCTGATCGACAGCACGCGCAAACCCACGTGTGAGATTGCCTGCGGTATAATGCCAATCTCCCGGCGGCGCAAGCCTTTAGAATAAAACGCGATATAGCCGTTAAATCAAAGCTTTTGCGCTAAAGATCCTGGACGTCGATGATGCCAGGAATCGCTTTGACCGCGGAACGCATTGCAACGGAAATTGCGTAGCCTTGAGGTAGATCCATTTCGATTTCACGGTCATCCGCCTCAAGCATGAGCCGTACCTTGCCTGGACCCCGCTCGCCATGCTCGGTAAAGACACGTGCCAGACTATTGAGCGGCTCCATATCGCGCATGAAAACGCGAAGACCGGCAGCGGCTTTCACCGCCGCCTCGTCAAGCGGCTGAATATCCTGCGCGGTCAACCGGAATCCTTCATTCCACCGTTGTACGTCGACGGTTGCGATCAGCGGCGCACCGGATTCCAGTAGCTCCCGACTCACTGCGAGAACCTCCGAAAAGACAGTCACTTCAAACGTACCGCTGGCATCCGACATCTGAACGAATGCCATTTTCGCGCCGCGAGACGACGTCGTGAAGCGCCGTGACGATACAATGCCGGCAAGCTTGATGCGGCCTTCCGTCATCCGGCCAGACGTAACAGTAGCCCATTCCGCGACGCCTAATTTCTCACATGTCTTGCGATAGGATGCGAGCGGATGTGACGACAAGTAAAATCCAACCGCTTCGAACTCCTGCTGCAAACGCTCTTGCGTCGGCCACTCATCAACATCGGCCAATGGCGGAATGATGGCAGCAGTATCCTCCACCCCAAACAGGTTGACCTGGTTGCTCTCCCGCTC
>JAJFJB010000250.1 GCA_021774435.1 Alphaproteobacteria bacterium | reverse complement strand
GCCGAGGGACGCGTTCGCTTCGCCCAGGTTATTTCCGCCGGGTTCGGGGAAATCGCCGCCGGTGAAGCATTGCAGGAAGAACTCGTCGCCGCCGGTCGCGAAGGCGGCTGCCGGGTAATTGGCCCGAATTGCCTAGGATTGCACACGCCCCGCGGCCGCGTCTCATTCGCAAAGAGTGCCTCAATGGTATCTGGCGGGGTCGGCATCATTTCGCAAAGCGGCGGCCTCGGCACCGATATCATTCGCCGCGGGCAGATCCGGGGCATCCAGTATAGCGGCCTCCTGACCGTGGGAAACAGCGCCGATATCGGCCCGAACGATCTGCTGGAATTCTATCTTGCCGATCCGGATACAAAAGTGGTCGGCCTGTACCTGGAAGACGCGAAAGACGGCCGGCGTTTCGCCCATATTCTCCGTGGCGCAGGCAAACCAATCGTCATCCTGAAAGGCGGCCGAACGCAAGCAGGTCAAGCCGCCGCCGCGTCACACACCGGCTCGCTCGCCAGCGACGATCGTGTGTGGGATGCGCTGGCGAAGCAGACTGGTTGCGTCTTGGCTGAGACTCTGGACGATTTCCTGGAAACGCTCCTGGCCTTCCAGATGCTAGACATCAGATCCCAGCGACCGACGCAACGGATCGTCCTGTTTGGTAATGGCGGCGGCACCAGCGTCTTGGCGACCGATTATTTTGCCGGCCTGGGACTCGATATCGATCCGCTTGATAGCGTGACGCTTGCGACTCTCGAAGGACTGAACCTGCCGCCGGGAACCAGTGTGGTAAACCCGATCGATACGCCTGTCATGACCCTTCAGACGGAGGAGGGACGGATCGCCGAGAAAATTCTCGAGGCGATTTATGCCTCCGGCCAAGCCGATGCGATCGTCATGCATCTGAACCTCGCCTCGTTCCAAGGCCGCGGTCCCATAGACCCGCTCGACAACCTAATTCAGGCTGCGGTGCGAACGCGGGAGCGCTACCCGGGTCAGGCGCATTTCATGCTGGTGCTCCGCTCCGACGGGGAAGCCGCGCTCGATGAAATAAAACGCAAATACCGGTCCCGCGCCAATGATGCAGGCATCGCCGTCTATGATGAGTTGGCCAACGCGGCGCGCGCGCTTACGGCGGTCAGCAAAGTCGAGCTATTTCGAAATAGCCGTTAATCCGGCGCGTTGCGCCACCATTTGTCGAATTCGGGTCCGAGCGGCTCAAGGCGAACGCCCTTGCGCAGCTTCTGATAGGGGTACTGTTTCGAGTCGGCGATGTGGCCGCCCGGCGCGATTGCGATCAGAACCTTTTCGGCGATTGGTTCAAAATCGGCGCGGAAATGGCAGGTACTCTTGAGCGCCAGTATTTTCTGCTCGCTCGGTTCGATGCCGAGATGACGGAAGATATCCTGATCGTAGGCCTGCATACGCTTGCTCGCAACGACTACGCTGACCCCACCGATAACCAATAATGCTGTTGGGCCAATATCGACCGTGCGGCCGCGGATGCAGGGGCCCGTGCACGTAAACTTGCCATCGCCGAGCTTGGCGATGCGAAACGTGCCTTCGAAGGGCTCGACACCCTCCGGCCCGGATTTACCGCCCAAGGCGATGTCAATCTCCGCCCCTTCGCCCGCCTCATGAGCCGCGGCCGCGGCTTCCGGATCCGCCATCACGCCAAGAACTGCGTCTTGGGCATTGCCGTCGACCAACGCCTTCAACAAACCGGTCGTGTCGCCGGTTCCGCCGCACCCTGGATTGTCTTGCGTATCGGCCAACACGACTGGCCGCGACGCTTGCGCCGCAATCGCTTTGGCTTCGCCGACCGCGCCTTCCGGTGTCAGCAGCGGTTCGGAAAAATCCGCCTCCCGCGCTTCGATCTCCGCCACCAAGTACGCTGCCGCCGTATCGACCGCCTCGCGGTCATATCCATGGGCAACGACTCCCGGTCCGCATTCCGCCAGATCGGATGGCGGGAAGCCGGCACCGTAGCTAAGGTTCAATACATCACCGCCTTCACCCGCCACCGAAGCCGCAACGATGTCCGATGATGGCGGCACCATGGTGCATTGAAAGTTCAATGGAATCAGGAACGGCAGCTTGACAAATTTGCGTGCCGGCGGCTGTCCGCGCTCCAGCACGGTTGACAGGATGCGGGCTGCCCGCTGCCCTGTCTCGGCCCGGTCGATATGCGGATAGGTCAAGTAAATCGCCATGCCGTCGCAATTCTCGACAATCGCTTCCGTCAGGTTAACGTGATAATCGAGGCTGATGACGATCGGTGTGTCAGGACCGACAGCCGCGCGGATCCGGCGCAACAATTCACCTTCGCCATCCTCGAATTCTTCACTGACCATCGCGCCGTGCAGATCGAGATAAATGGCGTCGACCGGCATGACCTGCGAAAGCCCGCCAACCAGTTCGCCCGCAATCCGTTCATACGCGTCGCGGGTCACGATGCCGCCGGCACCGCCACTGGTCCACAGCAAAGGCACGAGGTCGTGCTCAGCCGCCATATCCTCCAAAAACCCGGACATCGCGAAGCTGACCCCGGTCAGCCAATCAATCACATCCGCGCCGCGGCACAGCGGCGGCCGGTCACGATGTGCGGCGAAATAGGCGAAGTCCGTCGGCGGATCGACGAAGCAATTCGTCTCATGTTGAAAGCCGCCGATCGCAATCCGTGCCATGTGCTGTTCCCTTTACCAGCCGAGAGCATAACTGGGACGGCGTGGATCGCCACCCGCGCTGCGCAACCCGGTATCCGGATCGACCTGCACCGCACAAACACCGCCAGCGCGAAAGATCCAGTCGGGCCACCATTCAACCTTGTGACCCAGTTCGGCGAGCGCCTCACCCGTTTCCGAGGCGATGCGACCTTCCAGATTGAGCCGGCCGGGATAATAATCATGCGGCTCGAAAGAGCCGGGAAAACTGTATGTGGCGAAGCGGGGCGCCTCAATCGCTTCTTGCACATCCATACCGAATACGACGTGGTTGAGTAGCACCTGCAGCGTCGCCTGCGGCTGCACATCGGAACCCGGTGTCGCCCACACCATGTAGGGTTCCACATCTTACAGCGCCATCATCGGAATGGAGGACAACCGAGACCGCTTGCCCGGTGCGAGGCAGGCCGCATGCCCTTCGACCGCCCAGGACTGTGATCCCCGCGAAGAGGGGCAGACACCGGTGCCCGGAATAACGGGGGTATCGCGGGGAATATCGCTTGGTGTCGCAACGAAGGCGTTGCCTTCTTTATCGACGACGCATACCGCGCTGGTATCGCCTGCAGGCGGATCCGGGTTGAGCGAAGGCGCGAGGCGATGCGGTTCATCCAGAACGGGAGCGCCGGTCCGTGGGTTGCCCGCCGGCGGCATTTCCGGCCACGCCCTTTCCGCGTCGATTAATCCACGGCGCCCTTCCAAATAGGCCGGGTCGAAGAGCCCTTCCAACGGCACATCGACAAATGCCGGGTCGCCGCAGTGCCGGTCACGGTCAGCGAAGGCCAGTTTCATCGACTCCGCAACGGTGTGGATATAGGCCAGCGAATTGTGACCCATGGCTTCGAGATCGAAGCCGTCCGCCAGCTTCAGCGCCTGGGTCAAGACCGGACCGCTCGCGCAGGGCCCGAACCCAAACACGTCCAACCCGCGAAACGGGACGCTAAGCGGCGGTTCTAGTCGCGGTGCATGCGCCGCCATATCTTCCATCGTCAGAAAGCCGTCATTCTCGCGATGGTAGTCGGCAATCGTTTTGGCGATATCACCCTTGTAGAACGCATCATAGGCAGCCCGGATACCCGCCTCCCGACCGTCGCTATCCCGCGCCGAGGCTTCGTCGGCCATATATTGCAGGGTCCGCGCAAGATCCGCCTGTTTGAAAATTTCTCCAACACGCGGCGGCCTGTCGTTCGGCAAATATACCGCCACACTCGAGGGCCAGCGCCGCATCTCTTGTTCATCGCGGGTAATATTGGTGACCATCTGCGGATACATCGGAAAGCCGTCTCGCGCGAAGCGAATCGCGGCGGCAACGACATCGGGGAAACCCATCGTTCCGTAGCGCTCTAGCGCGAAAAGCCACGAGCCCGGCGCGCCGGGCGTCAGGGTCCGCTGAATACCTTCTGGAATATGCTGATTGTTCCCATCGATGAAGAGTTCTGGCCGGACCGCCTTCGGCCAGGTCCCGACGCCGTCGATCGTCAGTACCGTGTCCGATCCTGCCAACCGAATCATGATCGGCGCTATTCCCGCGATATTCACGAATTCGCTTTGCAACACGCCGATGGCGAGACCCGCCGCGACGCCGGCATCAATTGCGTTACCGCCGCCGTTCAGGATATCGAAGCCGGCTTGGCTGGCAAAATAATGCCCCGTCGCGATCGCGTGCCGGGTTCCCATAATGACTGGCCGGTGTGCGTCCATTGGATTTCTTGCCCCAACTAGCTTTTCCTAGCGCAAAGGCTGCGCTTTGCGCCATGCCCGGTCAAGTCCGTGTGAGAAAAGTGCGGACTTCGTTACAATTTCTCAACGAAATGAGCCCATAGATTTAGACAACCGGTATTATTCGGTAATCGCGCTATTCGGCTTCCCAATTTGGTGAGAGTTACTGCTATTGTTATGAAACTCGCGTATTATGAGTTTTAGTATATCGGAACTACGCTTCGAAATTGAGTGCTGACATGTCAAAAATTCAATTGCTCGCTGCAAAAATATCGGAAAGCCTCAAGGACCGTGGCGAAACGATTTCCGTCGCCGAATCATCGTCAGGCGGGCTCGTATCGGCGGCTTTGTTGGAAGTTCCCGGCGCCTCCGCTTATTTTATGGGTGGTGCCGTCGTTTATACGCGGCCCGCAAAAATTGAGTTGTTGGGCATCTCGGAAGCAGATCTAGACGAATTCCGCTCGGCCTCCGAGCCGCATGCGATGATCCTCGCAAAAGCCGTCCGTGCGCGACTCAATACCGATTGGGGATTGGCGGAGACAGGTGCTGCCGGACCTGGCGGCAACAGGTATGGCGATGACGCCGGCCATGTATGCGTCGCAATTGCGGGCCCGATCGAACTCGTCAGAACGATTGAAACTGGCGTCTCCGATCGCAGCCGCAATATGGAACTATTTACGGAAGAAGCGCTCAGTTTAGCGGTAGAGACGTTGAAGAGTTCGTAAAACACAAAAAAATGTAAACCGCACCCTCAACTATCACCCAAATGGGTTGGGCTACATTTTAATAAATTTGTATATATTTCTAGGTGCTTAAAATTTTTCGCATCATAGACATCTATTCCGTGCCGGAGAGAATGCGCAAAAGAAACCCTGCCGCGTCGGCTCTGTTGTTTTTTTTCGCTATACTCTTCGTCGGCGATATAGGGCTGGTTGGCCTATTAAATGCGACGACGCTTGGCCAGCATGACCTTGTGCGACCTGACGAATCCGAAGAAATATTGGAGCCATCAGCAACCCAACCCGCAATTCCAACCCG
Organism: Alphaproteobacteria bacterium; assembly: GCA_021774435.1. Taxonomy (GTDB): domain Bacteria; phylum Pseudomonadota; class Alphaproteobacteria; order UBA8366. Next base: position 2,727 of record JAJFJB010000250.1, on the reverse strand, counting down.
CGAAACTAACAACAAATTTGGCACATCCGCCGCGTTCAGAGCTATTCCGACATCAACGATACAAAACACAGAACGTTTGGATGAGAACGACGCACATAAAGCGGAAGCATTACTTGCGCATTGGTCAAAACTCTTAAGCAATAATTTGTTTCGGGACCTATCTGTTGATACGGCAGCGTTGGAATGGGTTGATCAGCTGGCCCAAACCGGGCATTGGCTGGAAAACGATCAATGGGCTGATTTTCAGGCTATTGCGCTCGCCGGCTACTTGCCGGAAATCCGCTATTGGCTTGGACGAGATAGATGGGCTTCTTTTGGTTCAAACACATTTGACACCAGTTTAGGCGATGGATTTTTGGACGATCCGGACTCAATGGATAAAATAAAAAACCGCGCCGCCTCCGCAGACTACAGCAGCGTATCAAATTATGCGCGAGTCGGTGGGAGTAATAATAATCAAAAGTATAAACAACCAGCCAATGTTAATATTTTTGAAATTATGACGTCTATGATAAAGAAAATGACTCAGCAGCCAGTATTTTATCTTATTATCGTTGTCGGACTGGGACTTTTAGTATGGGCTTTTCGAAGGCCGACGGCATCCTAAGCTAAAATTTATTATTAACTTCACTTCGCTACACTTGTATAGCGTTATCGTTAGGTTTTCCGAAATGGGAGCCGCACAAGCGGCAAAGTCAGCACCAAATCAATTTCACAAAAACACAAAATGATAAAGATACTGACTTTTACATCGCTCTTTCCGAATTCAGCGCAACCGGTCCACGGCGTATTTGTTGAAAACCGGCTGCGTCACCTGCTTGCCAGCGGTCAGATCGCGGTCGAAGTCATCGCACCCGTGCCCTGGTTCCCGGTATCCGCACGACTATTTGGTAAATACGCGGAATTTGCCAAGGTGCCGAAGCTTGAAGAGCGACATGGCATTACTATTCATCACCCGCGATACCCGATAATTCCAAAAATCGGTACGAACATTACGCCGTTTTTCATGTACATCTTCGTAAAACCATACATCGCCAAACTCATGCGCGAAGGTCTCGAATACGACTTAATTGATGCACATTATTTTTATCCGGATGGGGTTGCCGCAGCGAAACTCGGCAAGGCATTCGAGAAACCCGTTACGATTACGGCGCGCGGTACGGATCTGAACCTATTGCCGCAATATCCGAGTCCTCGACGCCAAATCAAATGGGCGGCGGAGAGCGCACAAGGACTGATAACTGTCTGCCAGGCGCTTAAAGACGAACTGATCGCCCTCGACACACCAACCGACAAGGTTCGCGTCCTCCGAAACGGTGTCGATCTCGACATGTTTCAACCGATCGACCGCGGGCCGGCGCGGGACCAGCTTGGTTTGACGGGTCGCACGCTACTGTCGGTCGGGCATCTTATTGGTCGAAAAGGTCATAATTTGATTATTTCCGCGATGCCTCGTCTGCCCGATATGACGCTTCTTATCGCGGGCGACGGGCCGGAGCGGGCGAACTTGGAGCGCCTTGCCCAGGATGAGGGTGTTGCCGAACGGGTTCGGTTTCTGGGGCGGGTCGAGCATGGCGCGCTGCGGGAAATTTACGGAGCTGTCGATGCTTTGGTACTGGCGTCGAGCCGCGAAGGCTGGGCGAATGTATTGCTCGAAGCGATGGCCTGCGGCACACCGGTAGTCGCGAGCAATGTCTGGGGCACCCCAGAGATCGTGGCGGAGCCCGCTGCCGGCGTTTTGATGGCGGACCGCACACCCGACGCCCTCGCCGATGCGGTCGATAAACTGTTTGCCGGCTACCCGGATAGATTAGCGACCCGAACCTATGCGGAAGGCTTCAGTTGGGATGCAACGACGGACGGCCAACTGGCGCTGTTCAACGAGTTGATCAACCAGTAAGCACGAAAAAAGGGCCGCGCCAAAAGGCGCGGCCTGAAGTCTGGTTTAGGGAGGAAACGCGAGGAACGGTGTAGGGGAGGCCTACAGCGGACCTTGCGTTGCAACATGAAACCAATAGAATATGTTGCAACGCACAAATTAATGATTACACCGGATAATTTCAACTAGTATGTTGAAAAAAATATATTTACTACATCTCACTTATGACTGAAAACTAATCAACTGCTAAATCATTACGCAGCTGCGAGATGTTTCAGCCAATCGAGTCCTACCGGACCGCCGGCATATTCAGCCATCGCATCAATGAGGCAATCCCAGAGATAGCGCGCCGATGCGCTGTCGGCGAGGACGTGATAAGCCAGCGTTTCGCCCCTATCGTCGCGAATGAGAATACCGTTGATCCGGGCGATGGAAGTTTGGGCAACTTGACCAGCGGCAAAGTGACGCGGTCGCAAATCGACGCCGCAAATTTTCGCCAGACAGTCTGCCGCATCGGCGCCGGCGAGCATGAACCAGGCATGGCTGTCACGGCGCGGCATCGCATAGCATCCGGCACCGGATGCACTGGCATAGGGCAATAGGGCCTCGACCAATCCTTCGAGGTCGGCGAGCAGCAGTGCTTCGCTGTCGGCAAGACGGGCGACGAGTCCCCCGCCCGGAATTGCCATAGCCGTATTGTTCGCCTCGGGTATTGGCAACCCGGCATCCGCTAGCACCGCCAAAGCCTTCGGTCCTTTGAAACCGAGCCGTGGCAAAGGCGACAAGTCGGCTAGCCCCAACACTTCCGGTTCGTTCGGGAACGATGCCGCAAGAGCACTACCCGCCAT
>JAJFJB010000249.1 GCA_021774435.1 Alphaproteobacteria bacterium | reverse complement strand
TCATAGCCATGACCACGATCATGGCCATACCCACACGCACCAGCCCTATCCCCACGCGGATCATCCGATGGGCCCTGTCAGCATGAAGAAAGGTCCGGACGCTGACTAGTCGGAATACGGCGACCCTCTTCGACGCTTACCTCATGGTCGATTGGAGCGCGGCCGCGAGTCCGACGAAAGGCAAGGATTCGATCTGGTGGGCGTTGCTGCGCCGCCAGGACGATGAAGTTCGCCTTGTTAGGCGCGAAAATCCAACCACCCGGGAGAAAGCAACAAAGGACCTGGCCGAAATTCTCGCGATCCTTGCTGATGAAGGCGAACGTGTTCTTGTCGGGTTCGACTTTCCGTTCGGTTACCCCACCGGTACCGCATCGCGTTTGAGCATGCCCGGCTTGCCATGGCGGCATATGTGGCAGGAACTCGCCGATTTACTCAACGACCAGCCGGACAATGGGAACAACCGAATTGATGTCGCGGAAAGCTTAAACGAGCGGCTTAGTGGCGAGCCTTTTCCTTTCTGGGGAAATGTCCGCGAGGAAAGCCGCCCCTATCTTGTCCGCCGCGGCAGGCGAGCCCATTGCGCGAAGGATCTCACCGAATGGCGTTTGTGCGATAAACGCGCGCGCACGACGAGTTCGGTCTGGCAATTGGCCGGGGCGGGTTCGGTCGGCAGTCAGGTTGTGACCGGCATTCCCAGAGTTCTCCAACTACGCACCGACCCGCAGCTCGCGATGATAAGCCATATCTGGCCGTTTGAAACGGGCCTGCGGTATGATCCCAGGCCGCAGATTATTTTCGCCGAGGTCTATCCATCCCTGGTCGACCCGGAACCGGAAGCAGACATGGTCAAGGATGCGCGGCAAGTCCGTACGATCGCCGCGCATTTTGCGACTCTCGACGACGCGGGCGATCTTGCTGTCCTGTTCGAAGGCGATTCCACGCTAACCGCGGAAGAACGTGAAATCGTCGAGAATGAAGAAGCCTGGATTCTCGGGGCATGACGGAAGAAAGCTATTCTTATCTGCGCGATCCCGCGGAAATTTACCGCGAGTCCTTTGCGGCGATCCGGCGCGAAACCAGCTTGGCAACGCTAGACGAAAATCTCATACCCCTAGCGCTACGTGTCGTTCATGCCTGCGCAATGCCGGAAATAGTTTCCGATCTTTCCGCGTCACCTCATGCCGTTTCCAAGGGGCGGGCCGCTCTCGAAAATGGGGCGCCAGTACTAACCGATGTCGAAATGGTCGCCCATGGCGTCATACGAAACCGGCTGCCAAATGATAATCCGGTCATTTGCACATTGACCGACAAGACGGTCCCCAATCTCGCCCAATCGCTTGGCACGACACGCTCCGCCGCTGCGACGACACTCTGGGAGCCTCACTTGGCCGGTGCCGTCGTCGCAATCGGCAATGCGCCGACAGCGCTCTTTCATCTGCTGGAAGGATTGCAATCGGGCTGGCCGAAACCGGCCCTCATATTGGGATTCCCCGTCGGTTTTATTGGCGCCGCCGAATCGAAAGCAGCGCTTATCGACAGCGAACTCGGCGTTCCTTTCGTGACGCTCAAAGGCCGGCGCGGTGGTAGCGCCATGGCCGCAGCCGCCGTAAATGCCGTCGCCGCGGCCGAGGAGTCAGCATGACACCGTGGCTGAATATCGTCGGAATTGGCGAAGATGGGCTGAACGCCTTGCCGTTGGCGACGCGCAATTTGATCGATAATGCGCAGATACTTGTTGGCGGCGAACGGCATTTGGCCATGGTCGATACCGATCACCCCGCTGAGCGGCGAACATGGGAATCGCCGTTGCGGAAAACGGTGGACACTTTAAGAATGCTCGAAGGCAAGCGCATCGTTGTATTGGCAACGGGCGATCCGATGAGTTACGGGATCGGCGTCACACTGGCGCGCGAGTTTGGCAAGAATGCAATTTCCATCCTGCCGGCACCGGGCGCGTTCTCGCTTGCCGCCGCGCGAATGGGCTGGCCTTTGCAGGAGATCGATTGCCTTACACTGCATGGACGACCGCTCGCTTTACTGAACCTGTATGTCCGTCCAGACGCACGGCTTCTGATACTTTCGGAGAACGGGGAAACGCCCGCACAAATCGCGAATTCACTGCGCGACCGCGGCTACGAACCGAGTACGCTCACGGTGTTCGAACATATGGGCGGCGAGAAAGAAAACATGCTGGAAGGCACTGCGGACAGCTGGCATCACGACCATACCGCCGATTTCAATACCGTCGCTGTCACCTGCATCCCCGGTGCGAACCCCATTAATCTTAGCCGGATACCCGGGTTGCCCGACGACGCCTTCGTCCACGATGGACAGTTGACCAAATGCACCGTTCGCGCCGCCACTCTTGCCGCGCTCGCACCCCATCCGCAGTCCGTATTGTGGGACGTCGGTGCCGGCTGCGGATCGATCGCAATTGAATGGATGCGTTGTGGAGGAAAAGCGATCGCCATCGAAAGAAACGCATCGCGTTGTGCCATGATCACGCAAAACGCGGTCGCACTTGGTACGCCCGCACTCGATATTATCACCGGTGCCGCGCCGGATGTCCTGCCTGATTTGCCCAAGGCGGACGCCATCTTCATTGGCGGCGGCATTGGGACACAAGGTTTAGCGGAACAGTGCTGGAGCGCGCTCCCGAAGCGGGGACGCCTGGTTGCCAACGCCGTCACGCTGGAGAGCGAAGCGAAACTGCTCGCACTTCACGGTGAATGGGGAGGTAGCCTCACCCGCATCGGCGTTTCTCATGCCGAACCTGTCGGGCGCTTTCATGCCTGGTCTCCTCTTCGGACCGTGACACAGTTGGTGGCCGTCAAGCCATGACCGGTACATTATTTGGAATCGGCGTCGGACCAGGCGACCCCGAACTCATCACATTGAAGGCGCACCGCATTCTGCAAACAGTGCCGGTCATCGCGTGGCCGGCACCGCTCGAAGGCGAAAGCATGGCGCGCACAATTGCGTCACCTCATATCACGCAAACGCCGATCGAAATCGCGATCCGAATGCCGCTTGAACCAACACAATTTCCCGACCGCTCTGTTTATGATATCGCCGCGGATGAAATCGGTAAGCATCTTGAAGCGGGACGTGACGTTGCGGCACTCTGTGAAGGCGACCCCTTTTTCTACGGCTCGTTCATGTACCTATTCGGACGCGTCGCCCCCGAATACAACGTCGTGATCGTCCCGGGCATTTCTTCCTTGATGGCCGCTGCCGCCGCGCTGAAATCACCGTTGGCATCCAGAAACGATTTGCTAACCGTTGTCCCGGCGCCTTTGGACGAAGAAACGTTAACAGAGGCGATTCAGCGCGCGGAAAGCGTCGCAATCATCAAGGTCGGCCGACATCTCGGAAAAGTTCGGCGTGTTCTCGATACATTGAGTTTGACGAATAACGCTCAATTTGTCGCGCACGCGACAATGGAATTGCAGTCAGTGTCCCCCTTGAGCGAAATCAATGAAGATCGGGCCCCATATTTTTCTTTGATCCTTGTGCACAAACGGGGCGAGGCATGGCGATAAAAATCGCATTTGTCGCGTTAAGTGCCGGCGGCCTTGCGTTGGCGCAAAAACTGCGCCCCTCGTTTCCTGGCTCAACGCTGCACGGGCTCGAAAAGCGAACCGAAGGCGCCGACATTGCCTTTCAGGACACGGTGGCACATCTTCGCAAACTCCATGGTGATGGCACCGCTATTGTCGGCCTCTGCGCCGCGGGAATCCTCATCCGGGCTCTGGCGTCCCTGCTCGACGACAAGCGCCACGACGCGCCGGTGGTCGCCTTGGCGGAAGATGGCAGCGCGGCGGTTCCTCTTATTGGCGGTCATCACGGTGCGAATGCACTGGCCCAAAGTCTGGCAACCGCCTGTGACGGATTCGCGGCGATCACAACGGCAGGTGATTTGCGCTTCGGGTTTTCACTCGACGATCCGCCAGCAAGTTGGCGGATTGCAAATCCTGAAGCCGTCAAAACAATCACCGCCGCATTGCTCGCAGGCGATGGCGTGCGTCTCGAAGTCCAAGCCGGTGCGGCTGAATGGCTCAAGGAGGTACCTTGGCGCGATAACGCCGCCGCTCGTGTCTTAGTCACAGATAGCATCGCCGAAGCAGATCAGAACACGCTTATATTCCATCCGCCGGTCCTCGCCGTCGGAGTCGGGTGCGAGCGTGACACCACACCGGCAGAGTTGATTGACCTTGTGACGGAAACGTTGAGAGACGCGCAGCTAGCCCACGGCGCCGTCGTGGCTATCGGATCAATTGATCTCAAAATCGATGAACCGGCAGTTCACGCCGCGGCGAAATCATTGGGAGTGCCGAGCCAATTCTTTTGCGCAGACACACTCGAACGCGAAGCCCCCCGGTTGGAAAACCCATCCGATATCGTTTTCCGCGAAACCGGCTGCCATGGAGTGGCGGAAGGTGCCGCGCTCGCGCTCGCCGGTCCCGATGCGGAACTCGTTGTACCGAAACGAAAGTCAAAGCGCGCAACCTGCGCGGTTGCGCGCGCCGCGGATACGATCGACCCCTCATGCAGGGGAAGAGCGCGCGGGGTTCTATCGGTCATCGGACTTGGACCCGGCCAGCCCGCATGGCGTTCCCCTGAAGCCACGGCCGCGCTGGACAACGCCGACATCATCATCGGTTACGATGGTTACCTTGATCTCATCGGCGGCATTGCGCCGATGGCAGAGCGACGTGGTTATGGTCTGGGGCAAGAAGCAGCACGCGTGCGGGACGCTTTGACGCTCGCCGGTGAAGGCCACCGGATCGCGCTCGTCTGTTCCGGTGACGCTGGTATCTATGCCCTGGCGAGCCTGGTATTCGAAATGGTTGAATCGGATACCGATCCGATTTGGCGGCAAGCGGAAATTGTGGTTTCACCCGGCATCACCGCAATGCAAGCCGCCGCTGCGCGCGCAGGCGCTCCGCTCGGTCACGATTTTTGCGCCATATCATTATCCGATCTGCTGACGCCACAGGAAGCGATTCTGCGCAGATTGAACGCGGCCGCGGCCGGCGATTTCGTAACCGCATTCTATAATCCGCAGAGCCAAAGCCGGCGCGATCTCCTAAAGCAGGCGCATCGAATCTTCAGCGAGAACCGGCCACCATCGACACCCGTCATTATCGCCCGCAATCTTGGGCGCGATAAGGAATTGATCACCATCACGACTCTATCGGAAATGGATGTGGAGTCGGTCGATATGTTGACGATTGTCATCATCGGCAACAATCAGTCGCGAATAATAAGCAGCGGCGACGGTACTCGGGTTTACACACCGCGCGGATACGGAACCGTACCATGACCGTTCACTTCATTGGCGCCGGCCCCGGCGCCGCCGACTTGATAACTGTCCGTGGCCAAACGCTCATCCGGCAATCTCCCGTCATTCTTTATGCCGGATCACTGGTCCCGCCGGAAATCGTCGCCGAGGCGCCGCCGGGTGCCCGTGTTGTCGATACCGCACCCCTTAACCTGGATGAGATTATCGCTGAAATTGAAGTCGCACAGGCCGCGGGCCACGATGTTGCGCGCGTTCACTCCGGCGATCCCGCTCTCTATGGAGCCGTCGCGGAGCAAATGCGGCGGCTTGATGCGCTGAATATTCCCTACGATGTCACGCCAGGCGTCCCGAGCTATGCCGCAGCAGCAGCGGCAATCAAAACCGAACTTACACTCCCGGGCGTGGCGCAAACCGTTGTTCTGACTAGAACCGCGACACGCGCGTCGGCCATGCCCGACGGCGAAGACTTGATTCAATTGGGCCGAAGCGGCGCAACCTTGGCAATCCACCTTTCCATTAACAATCTAGCCAGGGTCGTTCGAGACTTGATCCCGCATTACGGCGCAGATTGTCCGGTCGTCATCGCATACCGGGTAAGCTGGCCGGATGAACTGATTCTACGCGGAACATTGGCGGGTATTCGCGATCAGGTAAAAGAAGCACGCATTACACGCACCGCTTTAATTCTGGTGGGTCGAGTCCTCGATGAAAGTGCGTTTACGGATAGCCGTCTCTATGCGAGCGACCATCATCACGTCCTCCGACCAAAACGGTAAATTCGGTTCAGCGACCAGCCTCAGCGCGCTCCAAAAGCCTAATGATGCTCCGATCGCGGCCGTCTCGCGCCCAATCAAGCGCACTGCGTCCGGTATAATCCAAGACATTCGCCACTGCTCCATTGTCGAGCAGCGCTTGTACGATATCGTAGTAGCCAGCCGCCGCCGCCATCATCAATGACGTCTGACCTTGACCATTTTGTAAATCTACATTCGCTTCCGCTTCAATCAGGCGTTCAACGATTTCAAGCTCACCTTGACTGGACGCCCAAACCAAAGCGGAACTACCGCCTGTGTCCGGGCGATCAACCTGAGCACCAAGCGAAATAGTAAGCTCAACAATCTCCATCGATCCGTTAAAAGCCCCAAAGATAAGCGGCGTGCGGCCATTTTCATCCGCAATATCAACACGAACACCACGCTTTAGCCAATATTCGACAACGTCTGCGTTGCCAATTGCAGCCGCGTCAATAATGGGGTGTTTACTTGTGAGATCGATTTGTGCGCGGGCCGGGAACGACATCATAACCAGCGCGAGACCAATCACGAAAATCCGGATACAGAGTATCATTGCATTACTTCCACTCGACCCAACATTCGACCCGCTATCCATCGCATCGCTCCCTCTAACGAGTCAACATACTCTCCCACCTCCCGTGCTGGCGATGTAACCATTACGACGGGTAAATTCAACGTCCTCGCAGCCTTTATCTTCGCGAACGTCGCCGCGCCACCACTGTTACGGCTCACAACCACATCAATCCGTTCACGGCGCAGCAGTTCTTGCTCCGCCGACTCGTCGAATGGCCCTTTCTCGAGGATCACGGAATAATCCGCGAGCGGCAGGAGCGATTTTGGCTCATCGATCATCCGAACAACCAAGTGCACAGAACGCAAACCGGCAAATGCATCCAAATGAGTCGACCCCACACTTAGGAACACCCGCTTCGCGATATCTCGCAAAAGAGCGGCAGCGGTGTCAAAACTCGAGACGTTGAGCCAATTGTCCCTATCAGTGGCACGCCAAGGCTTTCTGAATAATATCAGCCTTGGAATACTTTCCGCATCACAAGCATCCCGGGCGTTTGCTGATATTTGCTGTGCAAATGGATGAGTCGCATCGACCATCAGGTCGACGTTATGCTCCCTGATCCAGTCCGAAAGCCCCTTTGCGCCACCGAAACCACCCTGGCGTGTCACACCAGACAGCGGGCCCGGGCTCTTTGTTCGGCCCGCAAGCGACGTCGTAACCACAAGAGCGGCACCGAACCGTTCCGAGAGCGTTTGCGCGAGTCGCGCCGCTTCGGAAGTACCGCCCAAAATTAGCAAATGCGGTCGATCAGGGCCCCGCATACCCAACGGTCCCCCCTTGCCTGTCGACAACTAATACGTCCAAAGCCGTCCGTCCGGACAATCGGGCCAAAGCTGACTCCCGGGCCTCAGCAGCAATCCTGTTCCCAAGAGGGAATGCATCCGAAAGTTCCAGGACCTCGGACGCCGTATTCGCGCTGCGCACAGTACCAACAAGCTCTGGCCCGGCGCCTAGGTCCGCGATCATCTCCGCAAGTTTTGAAAAATCAACTTGGCTCCGGGCGGAATGAAGATCGAGGTTTCCTTGCGCGAGTTTTGTCAGTTTCGCGAAACCCCCGGCAATTGTCAGTCGTGGTACCGGATGCCCGTCGAGATATTTCAGCATCCCCCCGGCAAAATCTCCCATATCGATAATTGCGGCATCGTCCAGTCCATGGAAGCGGCGCACAGCCGCCTCGGAGGTTTTACCGGTCGCACCGGCAATATGGTCGACGCCAGTCGCTCGCGCGACGTCGATCCCCTGGCGAATTGAATGGATCCACGCACTGCAGGAGTATGGGATAACGATGCCCGTCGTGCCGAGGATCGATAGGCCTCCAACGATGCCAAGGCGAGGATTCCAGGTTCTCGCCGCAATACGCTCCCCATCGGGAATCGACAAAATCACGGCCACGTCTGGCTCGACACCGTTGGCGGTGGCGACTTCCGTCAACATTTCAGCAATCAAGGCTCTTGGTTTTGGGTTGATTGCCGCCTCGCCAGGCGGTATCGGCAGGCCCGGTTTGGTCACCGTGCCAACGCCTGCGCCCGCGTGAAAGGTAATTCCCGCCCCCGTTGCGCCGTGGCAAACACGCGCGATGATCAACGCGCCATGCGTCACATCCGGATCATCACCAGCATCTTTGATGATTCCAGCGGACGCTGCCCCTTCTTCCAGTATTTGGTTCGCTAGGGGAAATGACGGGGTTTCTCCCTTCGGCAATCGAATAGATACCGGATCGGGGAAAGATCCCGTCAACAGGGCTTGATAGGCCGCGCGCGCGGCAGCGGCGGCGCAAGCGCCGGTCGTCCAGCCGCGTCGCAAGACACCTTGGGGTTTACGGTTCATCCGCATCATTTTATCAAATCGGTGAAATTGTGATACTCAGTAATCGAACTGCACCCCGTTAAGGAGATCTCCGTGACAAATTGTTTCGCCGCGCGGGCCAACGCCCGAACCATATCCCTGACTCAGATCACTGCCGATGGTCTCGATAGCTGGCTAAAACGTCAATCGGCCAGCGTGACGGGATGGGTCCGCGCCGCCGGTTTCGAGGCAGCACCTGGCTCTACCCTACTTATTCCCGGAACCGGAAAAAAAGGTGCAGTTTCTGGCGCACTCGTCGGCGTATCCGGTGACGACGACATTTGGTCGTGGGCGGCAGCCGGCGACAAACTTCCCGCCGGACGCTACAAAATGGCACGCGAGCCCAAGGCGTCAACCGCGAACAAGCTGGCGCTTGGCTGGGGTCTCGCGGCGTATAAATTTACGCGATATAAAGGCAAGCTTGGCGACCGGGCGGAGTTGGTATGGCCGAGCAACGCCGATAAATCAGCGGTCGAAGGCGCCGTCGATGGCGCTTTCCTCACACGGGATCTGATCAATACGCCTGCGGCGGACATGGGACCAGAAGAGCTGGCCGATGCCACCAAAAAACTCGCCCGCCAGTTTAAGGCGAACTGCAGCGTTATCGTCGGCGATGATTTGTTGAAGAAAAATTTCCCGGCTATTCATGCCGTCGGGCGCGCTTCGAGCCGGGCACCGCGTCTGATCGATTTAAAATGGGGCCGCACCAGTGACCCGAAAGTGACGCTCGTCGGCAAAGGAGTCTGCTTCGACACGGGCGGTCTCGACCTCAAAGGTCCGGCCGGCATGCTGCTGATGAAGAAAGACATGGGCGGCGCGGCACACGTGCTGGGCCTTGCGCACATGATCATGGCCGCAAAGCTCCGGGTCCGCCTCCGCGTCCTGATACCCGCGGTCGAAAATAGCGTCTCCGGCAACGCCTACCGGCCCATGGATGTGATTCCAACGCGCAAGGGTCTTACCGTGGAAATCGGCAATACCGATGCGGAAGGGCGTGTCGTACTCTCCGATGCGCTTGCCCTCGCTGCATCCGAGAAACCATCCGTAATTTTGGATTTCGCAACATTGACCGGTGCCGCGCGGATCGCGTTGGGTCCGAGCCTACCAGCCATGTTCAGTAATGACGATGCCCTCGCCAATGCGTTCATGAAGTGTGGTGAGGCCGCCGACGACCCGGTCTGGCGCATGCCATTGTGGCAACCTTACCGAAAATACATCGAGCCCAACATTGCCGATTTGAGCAACACGGGTAAAATCCCGCAAGGTGGCTCCATTACCGCTGCGCTATTCTTGGAGTCCTTCGTGGAAGACACCATTCCCTGGGCGCATTTCGATATTATGGCCTGGAATTCCGCATCGCAGCCCGGAAAACCGGAAGGCGGGGAAGCGATGGCGATGCGGGCGGCCTTCGACGTCATTGCCAAGAATTACACGAAGTAATTCTGTGTAATTTCGCTAGGCGTAGAGCGGGCGTTAGCGAAACGCCCGTTGCAGCATGTCTGGGAGGTCGGCCATCGCGCTGAATATGGACGTTGCGCCTTTTTCGCGCAGGCGATCCGCATGCCCGTCCTGAATGTGGCTGGCGCCAACGAATCCCAAAACCGTCATACCGGCGGCAACGGCCGCTTCAACACCTGGCATGCTGTCTTCGATAACCACGCATTCGTCCGGCGCGGCGGCCATTTCACTTGCAGCGTGCAAAAATAGATCTGGTGCCGGTTTGCCGCGCTCGACCATCGCAGCACTAAAAATCGTCTCGTCATTAAAATGTCGATAAAGATTGGTCGATTTTAACGACCGCCGGATCCGCGTTGGTGAAGAGGACGACGCAACACAGCGGCGCGGTGCGTGCCCTCCGAGCACCTCATCGATGCCGTCGATGGCCTGCAACTCGTTATCGAAAACCGTATTTGCCTGCGCGCGGCATCGTTGCGCGAAATCGTCCGGTATGGTCAGTCCTGACTCGGCCTCGACGATTGCGATCATCGATGGTGTGCTGAGTCCGGTAAAACGTGCGATCGCGGTTTCCGTATCAACCGGGTAGCCGCATGCGGTAAATTGCTCCGCGGCGATGCGATTGAACAGAACTTCGCTATCCACCAGCACACCATCGCAATCGAAAATTACCAGCGTCATATCGTCCCTTTCAGCCGATCGGCGTCGCGCGGTTCACCGTGCCGCCGCCGACATTTCGATGACGCGTAACGTCTCCTTCCACAGATTTAGGGGTCCCAAATCGTCAGGATGGATCCATTGCACGCCCGCCGCATCGGACCCGGCCACGGCCTCGCCTTCGCGCCACTCGGCCGCAAAATCGACCAGGGTATATTGCAACCGGACGCGACCGGCATCGTCTTTCGTAATGGTATCGACGACATCGATCAAATGCGTCACCAAAATTTCGACACCCGTTTCCTCACGCACTTCGCGCGCTGCCGTTTCGCGAACCGTTTCGCCCAACTCCTGCATACCGCCCGGCAAGCTCCAGCTGCCGGCCCGAGGCGGCTTACCTCGCTGAATCAGCAGCAGCTCCGGGCCGCGCCAAACCACGACCCCCACACCGACCATCGGCCGGTCGGGATATTCTCGAGACATTGTTTGTCCTTTTATTCGCGCGCGTTCCGCACAATCCTATGCGCGTTGCGGAACGCCGTACAGATATCGGGTATTCACTTCGGTCTCATTTCCGTCCGGGTCCATCATGAAGAGGGCACGGCGCTCACCCCGCTCTCCGTATGGACCTCGTGTGAAATGCCGCGACCCTTCGAATTTCGCAAGAATTTCGTCGAAGGTTTCTTCGGTCACGGTCATGGCAAAATGCAGCGGTCCGCCGCCCTGATGCAACCCTGTATGGTTTTCGATCTGCAGGACGAGATGGCCGCGCTCCATTTGCATGTATGTTTTTTCATCGTCCTGCTTGTCGATCGGAATGCCAAGAATGCCGTTGTAGAAGTCGATAGCCCTTTGCATATCCTTGACCTTCAAAAAAATTTCTTCGATGCCGATAACGCCCATGGCTTACACACTCCTTATGGAAAGACCGGATTTGGAGGCGAGTATATCGGTGTCTGGTCACGCGTGACCAGACACAACGACCATGTCCCTTTCGGGGCGCGTTGGTATAAGCTGGCATGCAACGGGAGGACGGCATGCAATACAGACAAGTCGGCACGAGTGGCCTACAGGTGTCACCGCTTTGCCTTGGCGCGCTGATGTTCGGCGAAGAAGCGAGCACGGCAACAGCACGGCGCATCGTTGCCATGGCGCGCGATGCCGGTGTGAACTTCATCGATACCGCCGATATGTATGTGCTGGGCGAATCCGAGCGCGAAGTCGGCAAGCTGATTAAACGCGACCGGGATCAATGGGTGCTGGCATCCAAAGTGGGTCATCGCGGCGGCCCGCTTGAGCATCACGAAGGGCTTTCGCGCAAGTGGATGATGCGCGCCATCGACGCCAGCCTGGACCGTCTGCAAACTGACTATCTCGATATCTGGTACCTGCACTGCGTGGATTACGACGTCCCCTTGGAAGAAAGCATCGGCGTGGTCGGCGACGTCATTCGTGCCGGGAAAACACGCTATTGGGGGTTCTCAAATTTTCCGGGGTGGATGATCGGCGAGGTCATGCGAGTCTCTGACTCTCTCAACGTGCCACGCCCCGTCATCAATCAACCCTATTACAACGCCCTCAACCGAATGATCGAATATGATCATCTGCCGGCAGCCGAATTCTACGGGTTTGGCATTGCACCTTACGCCCCCCTGTCGCGAGGCGTACTGACGGGAAAATACCTTCCCGACCAGCCACCGCCGAAAGGGTCACGCGCGGCACGCGGCAATAAGCGCATGCTCGACAATGATTACCGTCCCGAATCTTTGCAGATCGCGCAAAAGATCAAGGCACACGCCGAAGCCCGCGGCATGACGACCGCCCATTTTGCCGTTCTCTGGCTGCTCAACAACCGGCTTGTCACGAGTATCGTCACTGGGCCGCGGACCGTCGCGCATTGGCAAGGCTATCTCGATGCGCTGGACCACCAGTTTACTGCCGAAGACGAGGCCTTTCTGAACAGTCTTGTTCCTCCGGGACACCCATCAACACCGGGCTATATCCACCCTAGCTATCCGCCACTCGGCCGCAAACCGTTGACTGGCTGACAATCTCAAGGACATAGAATGGAATTCCGCAATCTCGGCCGCACCGGTCTCAATGTCTCACGCGTCTGCCTGGGCACTATGATGTTCGGCGGGCCAACAGACCAGAAAACGGCAAACACCATTATGAAATCGGCACGCGATGCCGGCGTCAATTTCATCGACACGGCTAACGGTTACAACAAGGGCGCTTCCGAAACCATGGTCGGCAAACTGATCGCCCGCGACCGCGACGAATGGGTGTTGGCTACCAAAGGCGCGGCCAATGTCGGGCCCGGCATTTATGACCGGGGTATCAGCCGTAAGGCGCTGATGAAGTTTCTCGACGACAGCCTGAAGCGGCTCAACACCGACTACATTGATCTCTACTACCTGCATAAGGACGAAGAAGAAAAACCGCTTGAGGAAACCATCGGTGCGATCGGCGACATGATTCAGGCCGGCAAAATCCGCTATTGGGGTTTGTCAAACTATCGCGGCTGGCGGCATGTCGAAGCCGTCCACGTTGCGGATAAACTCGGCGTTCCCCGACCGGCCGCAAGCCAGCCTTACTACAACGCCATGAACCGCATGCCGGAAACGGAAATTCTCCCGGCGTGCGCGCATCATGGCATCGGCGTGGTACCCTATTCGCCACTGGCTCGCGGCGTTCTGACGGGCAAATACGATCCCAAGACAGCACCCGGCAAGGGCACGCGCGCCGGGCGCGATGATCGGCGCATTATGGAAACCGAGTTCCGGCCGGAATCGCTGCGTATGGCACAGAAAATTCGCAAACACGCCGAATCTCACGGCATGACCGCCGCAGCCTTTGCGTTCCAGTGGGTCCTGAACAATGCCATCGTGACCAGTGCGCTGGCGGGCCCACGCACGTTGGCGCAGTGGAAATCCTATATCGCCGCCGAGAAACTGACTTTTACGGCGGAGGATGAAGCACTCGTCGACGGCATGGTCGTCTCCGGCCACCCTTCAACACCAGGGTACAACGATCCACAATATGCCATCCTTGGCCGCCCGACGGAGGCCGGCTAATGGCGCGACTTCCCTATCTCGATCCGGAGGACCTTGCGGATACAGATCGCGATCTCCTGAAGCGGCCTATCAGCCTGAACCGGATTATCGCGCATAGCCCCGAAGCAGCCCGAAAGTTTAGTGGCATGGGAAACTATATCCGTTTTGGCAGTACGCTGGACCCGCGCTTGCGGGAAATGGCGATCCTCCAGGTCGGCTATCTGACGAAAAGTCCCTATGAATACAGCCATCATCTCAAGATCGGGCGTGATTTTGGCGTCACGGATGACGACGTTACCGCAATCGAGAACGAGTCGGCCGGGCAAGACAGCAGTCTTCCCGAACTTGATCGTGCCGTGCTTCGCGGCGCGCGGGAAATGACAAAACAGCTGAACTTCACCGACGCGACCTACGAGGTGCTGCGCACCCATCTGAGCGAAGCGCATATCGTCGACCTCGTTATGATCATCGCATTTTATAACGGCGTTGTCAGATTGCTGGGCGCTCTCGAAATCGACGTCGAACCGGAGTATCAGCCGGAGCTCGATGCCCACCCCTTACCGAAGGACTAAAGGAACACATCATGGGAAACCGGCTACAGGATAAAGTCGCAATCATTGTTGGCGCGGGACAAAGCCCCGGCCCGACGCCGGCTATCGGCAATGGCCGCGCGACAGCCATGCTCTTCGCACGCGAAGGGGCCAAGATTCTTTCGGTTGACCGTCATTTGGATTCGGCAGAAGAAACCGCCGAACTAATTCGCAAAGAAGGCGGCGAGGCCGCCGCACACGCCGCTGACGTGACCGTCGAATCGGATATGAAGTCTATGGTCGACGCCTGCGTCGAACGATGGGGCCGAATTGACGTCTTGCACAACAATGTCGGAATCAGCGTCGAAGGCGGAGACGCCCCCTTCACGGAAATCACCGGCGAGGCCTTCGACAAAATCGTCGCTGTCAATCTGCGCAGTCTTGTATTCGCATGCAAATACACCCTGCCCGTGATGCGCGCCCAGGAAAGTGGCGCTATTGTGAATATCTCTTCGATGGCCGCATGGTCGAATTATCCCTGGGTGACTTATAAGGCGACGAAGTCCGCCATGATTTCACTCACCGAACAACTCGCCATTCAGAATGCGAAACACGGCATCCGTGCGAATGTTATTTTGCCCGGCCTGATGGATACACCAATGGCCGTCGACCGTCGCGCAGCCGCATTCGACCGGCCGCGTGAGGAAATTGCCGCCGAACGGGATGCCAAGGTCCCTCTGAAAGGGAAAATGGGCACCGGCTGGGATGTCGCCCATGCGGCTTTGTTCCTGGCCTCCGATGAAGCCGGTTTCATTACCGGCGTAACACTCCCGGTAGACGGCGGCTCAAGCTGCCGGGTTGGCTAACTTTGGTGTTTCTTTAGAAGACGGTCAATCTCCGGGACGCCGCAGGGATATTCGTTTGTCGCGTCAGCATTCGCGCCGGCGTCGAGCAGGGTTTTAACAACCTGTGGGTAGTCGCCGTGGCGGACGTCCTGCGGCCGACCCGAAGCGATCATGCCACCGTGCCGGTCGTGGCAATGCCCCGCGCCAAACATCGTAATGTCCAAGGGCGTGCCGCCAAACGCGTTGATCGATTCGAGGTTTGGCCCGTGCGCCAGAAGCACCGCAACTGTTTCCGCTGCGCCTGTCCAGGCGGCATGGTGCAGCGCAGGCCCAATTCCAAATGTTTCATCGGGATCGAATCCCATTTGCAGCATCGTCCGAACAGCAATTGCGTTGTCCTCGCCTGCTAATGACGTAAACACTTGATACTCGTCCGCGCCGATATCGATTGTCAGTTTTCGGCGCAACGATTTTGCAGTCTCTTGATCGCCAAGCGCACAGGCGCCGATAAATCTGTCCATTGGCGAAAGTTCATCTTCTCTTGCCCCGCGACCACGCAGGAGAATAGCGGTACCGGGTCGGCCATATCGAACGGCAAGCGCATAGGGCGTATGCCCAGCTTCCGTCTTCATGCTGATATCGCCGCCATGGTCGAGGAGCAGTGCTATCGTGTCAGAACCGCGGCCGCGCTGAATCGCATGATGTACTCGTGTCATCCGATCGCCAAAGGGTGAGACGAAGTTAGGGTCCGCACCGTGCGCCAGGAATAGCCGAGTGCCTTCAATGTCCTCAAAATCAAGTTTGCGCGCCAAACAATAGGAAACCTTATCGGGGTCTGGTTTGGCAGCGAGCATCAAGGCCAGGCATTCCAGGTCTGGCAATTCGGCGGCGTGATACAAGGCTTCCGACCCCAGCACCGAGGCACCTTCGTTGGGGTCCGCCCCGGCGTCGAGAAGTAACCGCGTGAGCGCTGGGTTGTTTCCATACCCGCAGGCACCATACAGCGCCGATTGCGGGTGATCTGGGTCACCATTGGCCAGAAATTGTGCATTGGGATCGGCACCCGCTTTCAGCAAAATCCGAGCTGACGCCATAAATTGGTCCTGCCGTCCGGCATCGAAACGCTGAAAACCGGAATAACAAAGAAAAAGAAGCGGTGGCCAGTTGCGTGGCCCACCGCTCTCCGCCGCATTATCCAAGTGCTGCTGTATCGCTTCCGCGTCACCATAAGCGGCAGCAGCGAAAATATCGCGTGAAGTGAGAGCGGGATCGACGACCAACATCTCACGCGCCGCTTCAAGGCGACCGGACAGGGCGTGCTCGATAAACTGCTCAACCGCACCGCTCACGCCGGTCATCGCAGAAACCCTTTTAGGTGAAGTATTGTCCGCCATTGGCGGTCAGGGTCGCTCCGGTAATGAAGCCTGCGTCATCCGACGCCAAGAACAGAACACAACGGGCAATCTCGGGGCTTTCGCCAAGACGGCCGACCGGGATTTGCGGGATCACTTTGGTATTTAGAATTTCTTCGGGAACGGCGCGGACCATTTCTGTCGCGATATAACCGGGTGCGACACAGTTCACGGTAATGCCTTTGGACGCCGTTTCCTGCGCCAACGCTTTCGTAAAGCCAATCACGCCGGCTTTGGCCGCGGAATAGTTCGTTTGCCCGAACTGCCCCTTTTGACCATTGATCGAAGAAATATTGACGATCCGACCGAAGTTGCGGGACCGCATACCTTCGATAACGCTGCGGGACATCGTAAACACGCTGTCGAGATCCGTGTGGACAACGGATGTCCATTGTTCCGCCGTCATGCGGTGCAGTGGCACGTCTTTGGTGATGCCGGCATTGTTGACGAGAATTTCCACGGGTCCCAGATCCGCTTCAATCTTGCCAATCGCTTCCTGACAAGCGTCGAGATCCGCAACATCGAACTTGTAAACGGGAATTCCGGTCTTATCGCGGAAAATGTTCGCATCCTCATCCCGATACGCATAGTTCGCCGCTACCACATAGCCGGCTTCTTTAAGACCAATTGAAATCGCTTCGCCGATCCCACGGGTTCCACCGGTCACTACCGCAACTTTCGCCATCTTAATCTCCCAGTCGATCGCAATTACGAATCCCTATGGATCCACCGATCATGTCCGGGGAACTAGCGCCCATTGCCCCTGCATACAATGACATGGGACGATTCGCCGCGCCAGTCGCAATCGCCGCGCAATTTTATGGCGGCGGTGTAACCGCAAGATTACAAATCTTGCAAATTCCCACGCCGATCCGCGTGGAAAGAACCGGCGTTCAAATCCCAAAATATTTTCGAAGTTGTGCGAGACTTGCCTCGAATGCGTCAAACGCTGCGAGCGTTGGCTCGGCGAACTCTTCAACGATAGCGATATCTCCGCCAGAATCTCGGATGGCGCCCACAATCATGAGATTGTCGAAGAGCTGAAAGTCTTCGATTTCGTATCCGTCTTTATCCCAACGCCGCATTTCAGCGTCGTCGACAGACACTGCCGCAACGCGATCCGCGTAGAAAGCCTTATCGGCTGTATATCCGAAAACCGGCTTATCCTGTGCGAACATCAAACCCATCTCAAACACCGTACCGGCGTCGGCACTCGGCCCCCGGAAAGGTGTCAGATTGAACAAACCGGCATCCGCCCGTCGCATGAGATCGACGTTCGACCTGAAGATACGCATCGCATTGGGTTCAAAGTTTTCGCCTTGGTCCAGGGGAAATAGCCCTTCCATGCCGTGCGTCCGACACAAATCGGACTTCCGTTTCCCGATCTGTACCGCACCACGGAGAAAAACGTCCGGCCCGGCGAGGTAAACCTTAACGCTCACGATGCGGCGCCGTCAGCCGGGTCACCCATAGGGGCCTTGGGCTTCCGCACAAAAATCCTCGAATTTTCCAGGGTAGTAAAAAACCTTTGGCCATCCGATCCGGTCAATCGAATTGAAGGTCCAACGCAAGCGGCTATCCAGAATGTCGCTACCCTTGAGATCGACACAGAAGATATATTTTCCACGCGCATCTTCCCCACTTTCTGCGAGTTGCCGCAGGACAAACCGCACGAGCGCGTCTTCGCGCGGCATGCTGTACCCAACGATCAGAAGAATTCTGGTTTCACGCAATACCCGAACGGCTTTGGGAAAAATTTCCTTGAAATAGGGATCGGTATAATCCTGTTCGCGGGACGGCAAGATCAAGATAGGCGGGTTGTTGCGCACCGCATCGATCGGCCGCTTGCGATATTCGAAATGGTACCCTTCACGGTCTCTCAAAACCTCGAACCCACCATTGAGCTTGATGAGGTTGTAGTCGAACCGGCCGCGGCGCTGATCCCAAATCGACTGCCCGCAAATCTGGTGCGGAGAAATCCCCCGATAGAGTTGCCGAAAAATCGGCCGGTCGGCCGCACCGAGATTGTTCAGAATGGTTTCAATCGTGAAGTCGTAATTCGTCGTAACGAAATTGAGAATAAGGCCACCGCGCCGTGCTTCGTTAGCGCCCGCCAGGCTCTCAAAAAAATTATGAATGGCGCTCTGGCTCTCGGTAAGCGCTATCGCCGTCGGAAACATTCCCGTTTCACGGTCGACATTGTTCATATCGCAAATGCTGGCGAAGCGATTGTGAATGAAAGTCCGTATTTCCTGAATGCTCAGCGACAGGCTTTGCTCATCCAGGTAGCGGTTCCGGATATCGGGGTATTTGAGCTGCATGTCGATCACATATTGCAGCGTTTTGAATCCCTCGAATCCAATACCATCATTTTCGTCCCAGCCCAGTGCATTGAGAACATGGGATAGGTTCTTGAACGTGTCGATTTCGGCGCGGGAGATCGAGAACAATGTCCCTTCCGTCGGCGATTGGGGATTCCATGCTTTCGAGAACCCGGCGCCGCCCCAGAATGTCATCGTCCGCAGCGCTGCCAGACTATCACTATCCTCGGACAAGTTTTCGACGACGTCCCGAAAGGCTCTGACAGCGGTGCGCCGCTCATCCACAACAACGTCATCCATGATCGAGTCCTCAATGCCTTTCCGCAGCTATATGCGATACTTGCACGTAACCATTATGATCTTCTTACGAAACCCACCTGCGTCAATAACCGAACACCTCTCAAAAGAACAGCGCAACGAACGAAGGATTCAGCCATGGCTATCGATTTCGAGAAACGAGACGGCGTCGCCTATATCACGCTCAACAATCCCGAGAAGGCGAATATTCTCGACAAGGCAACGTCAGACGCGATTTCCGATGCCTGGATCGAACTCTGGGAAGACAAAGATATCCGTTGCGCCATATTGACCGGCAAAGGCGACCGCCATTTTTGTGGCGGGCACAATCTCCAGCCACGCCCGGGTTTGAGCGAGGACGAACGGGAGATGCTTAAGGCGCAGCGTATCTTCTGGCCCCTCGCCGGCACCGTACACGGTCAGAAAACCGGTGTCGACGGCCGCATGGGAGACCATTATCCGAGAGTCTGGAAACCGGTCATCGCGGCCGTCAATGGCTGGGCTGCCGGCGCCGGGCTGTACATTCTTCTAGCATCAACCGATATCCGCATCGCCAGCGCCGAACACGCCCGTTTTAAGTTCGCCCTTCTCAGCCAAGGCTGGCTCGGCCATGGCCCGGGTGCGAGCCTGCTCACAAAACAGCTCAACTACATCGACGCGATGAAAATTCTCCTCACCGACGAACCATTCGACGCCGCCGAAGCGCTGCGGATCGGCCTCATTAATGAAGTCGTGCCGCATGATCAACTGCTGGAGCGGGCCGAAAAGATGGCGCGGCACATCGTGACGATGCCACCCGTTGCCGTGCGCATGATGAAGGAATTCGTGGTTCGTTTCGGCGACCTTCCGACCGATCAGGCCTGGCATGTTCAGAACCTGATCAACACGTTGCTGATTCAGACGACTGCCGACGGCGAGGAAGGCCGTGCAGCGTTCAATGAGAAGCGGCCCCCGAACTTCACCGGCGCTCTGCGCCGACGTGGCGAGCCTTTTCCGGAAATTGCAGAGGAGGATTTCGAACGCCTCGACGAAATATTCAGAAGCGGCGAATTCTGATCCCTGGTCAGCCGATCGCGCCCGACGCGCGAAGCGCTGCGATATCTTCGGCCGTCAAATTCAAAACATCACGCAACACGGCATCCGTATCGGCCCCCAGCGCCGGCGCGGATCCGGTTTGCCGGCCAACATTATCCCGCCACGGCAGTCCGGGGATTATTCCCGCATCGCCTGCATCCCAGAAGCCGCGTGCTTTGAGATGTTCGTTGTCAACCAAGTCCAACATCGAAACGACGGCCGCGGCCGGGATACCCAGTTCGGTCATCCGTGCCGCCGCTGCCGCCGCTGATTGCGTTCGCGTCCAATCGGACAACAGGTCATCGATTTCGTCTTTGCAAGCTGCGCGTTCAGAAAACTTCATGTCGGCCCGATCCGAAAGGGCAGGCACGGTGGCACAAAGTGATTGCCACTCCTTATCCGAGCTTACCGCCACACCAACCCAGTCATCGTCTTCTTTCGCAGGATAAACGCCGTGCGGCGCAAACCGGTTAGACGCATTGCCTTGCGGTTCCAACCTGGATTCCAGTTGCGCCTCAATCACCGGCCCGGCCATGGTCCACAGCATGGCTTCGATCATGGAAAAATCGATCCGGGCACCGAGCCCAGTTTGCCGGCAGCGCCATATCCCCGCCGCGGCGGCAAATGCCAATTTCAGTCCGCACATCGGATCGAGCCACGCCATACCCACGCGTGGCGGTACGTCCGGATGCCGGTTCAATCCCGCGAAGCCGGCATAGCACTGCAGCAAAGTTCCATAAGCAACGGCCTTCGCTTCCGGCCCGGTTCGGCCAAGACCGGAGGCGGAGATGTACAGCAAGCCTGGGTTTTCGCGTCGCAACTCGTCCGCACCAAGGCCGAACCGTTCCATCACACCGGTGCCAAAATTCTCGATAACAATATCCGATCGCTTGGCGAGAGCGCGGGCGATGCCCTTGGCTTCGTCATTTTTCAAGTTCAGGACAATTGCCTTCTTGGCCTGGCCCAAGACGACATGCAGTTCTGACGCGCGGCCCGGGTCGCCGCGGCCCGGCGCTTCCACCTTAATGACCTCCGCCCCCATCGCAGCGAGGTAGCGCGTGGTCGTTGGTCCGGCGATCACCCAGCTAAAATCGAGCACGCGGACACCAGATAAAGGTAAAGCACCAGCTTGACTCTCGACCGGATCGGCGTCACCCCTTTCCTGCATCGTCAATCCATAGGGCGACCCCGGTACTTTCAGCGTCTGCCCCTTCCAATCGAAGTCATGGTAGAAACCACGTTGCTCGAGTTGCGCAGACTCGAACTGTTCTGCAGGTTCACGCAACGGAAAACTCGGGACATGGGCCGTCTGTGCCGCATCGGCGATCCATTGCTTTTCATGCTGACGGCTCCAATCGGACATCAGCGCGTGCAACGCATCCCAATTTTCAACGCGATCGCCCTTGGCGGCAAAGCGTGGCTCAGCACTCCATTTCGGTGAACCCATGACCTTCAGCCAAGACGCCCATTGGTGGTCTTCGCGCGGCGAAATGGCGACGAACCCATCACTGGCCGGAAGAATAGTCACCGTTGCGCCATTCCCATCGGTGAGACGTTTTCGCGACCATAACCGGCTATGCAGGCTGGCACGTGTTAATTCGGTGACCGCCAAGGTCGCCAGCGCTTCCTGAATGGACACATCGACAAGGATGGCGCGCTTTCCCGCCAACACGGCGTGCATGCCCGCACATGCCGCTGCCAATCCGCCGATGAACGCGGACTGCATACCAGCAGGCCGGATCGGCGGCTCGGCAATATCGTCAACCTGTCCGGTTAGCATTCGGGAAATGCCACTGGCACAAAATAGGGTCAAATCCGTCGCTGGTTCGTCGGCACAAGGACCGGTCTGACCGAAAGGGCTAATAACCACAATCACCGCATTGGGATTAATCTCGTGCAGCGCCGGCAAACGGACATTGTCCGCTTTTAAGGCGCTTGGCGATCCCTCACAAATGACGATATTTGCCTGAGTTGCGGATTGACGTAACGCCGCTTCATTCAGCGTGCCGCCGACATCTTCTTTGTCGCTATTGAGAAACGCCATAAGCGGTGTCGTTCGATCACTCGCGAGGCATTGAACGGCCGCCCCCAAATTACCAAACGCCTGCCCACAGACCGCGGCGGCCGATCCTGGTCCAATCTGTAATACGGTCATCCCCGTCAACAGCGACATCGCAATTACTTCCCCCTATATGCGCGGTCTATTCTAGCGCGCGGTATCGCCAACAGCGAACCCGACGACCCATTTCTTTCCTCGACAGCGCTGTCGTGCTATCGCAAACCGCTGCGAACGTGACGAACAACAGGAAACGCACGCATGACCGACTTCGTCGCGGCCTTCCAAACCGCCTTTGCGATGATTATCACCCTCGACGCAGGGTTAATGGAAATCGTTGGACTGTCGTTACGCGTGAACTTCGTCGCGGTCGGATTCGCCATCGCTATTGGCTTTCCGGTCGGTGCCGCTGTCGCAATTTTTCCGTTTCCCGGGCGCCGGATCATCGTGGTTATCATGAACGCACTGATGGGCATGCCGCCGGTCGTCGTCGGTTTGATCGTGTATTTGCTGCTGTCCCGTGCGGGCCCTTTCGGTGTGCTTGGTTTGCTCTTCACACCAGCCGCAATGATCATCGCACAGTGCATCCTGGTGACGCCGATCGTTGCCGCATTGACGCGCCAGACCATCGAAGATCTCTGGACCGAATATCAGGACCAGTTGCGATCTTTAGGCGCCGGCGTATTTCAAACCTTGCGGACGCTGCTTTGGGAAGGCCGCTTCAGCCTTTCGACGGCGGCCCTGGCGGGGTTCGGCCGAGCCAGCGCGGAAGTCGGCGCCGTGATGATCGTCGGCGGCAACATCGACCATTTGACCCGGGTGATGACCACCGCCATCGCGCTCGAGGTCAGCAAAGGGGATCTGTCGCTCGCACTCGGGCTCGGAATAATCTTGATTTCACTTTCGTTGTGCGTGAACAGCGCGACCTACATCCTGAACGAATTTGCGCAGCGCAAGCTTGGCTGAGCTTAGGCCTCTTTGGACTCCGGCAGTGTGAAAATCTCCTGCTCTCCCACAACGCCGCGCAACTGATGCTTTCCAAGGGAGATCAGTTCGGACGAAACACTGTGGGCAAAAGCAGAAGACATGAGAACCGGCTGCCCTAGAATTTTGCATAAAGATTCGATGCGTGACACTTCATTCACCACGGTCCCGATGACCGTAAAATCAAGTCGTTTGGTCGTGCCGATATTACCGTAGGTAATGTCACCGCGGTGTAGGCCCGTGCCATAATGTAAAGGCACCTCCGAATTTGCCTCCCTCTCGGCGTTTACGTCCGCGATCGCACGATCGGCATCGCGAACCGCATCCAGGGCGCGCAGGCAAGCGTCGGGATGCGGGTCATCCTTGTCGTCTATCGGGAATATTGCCAAAACCGCATCGCCAATGAATTTCAGCACCTCGCCGCCATTTTCGATCACCGCACCCGCGACGCAGTCGAAATATTGATTGAGCGCCGCAAGATACCCGACGCGTGACAACGAATTCGCCAATGCCGTCGACTCGCGCAGATCCGATATCCAGATAACCGCATGAACCTCTTCGCCATCGCCACGTTGCACGAGGCCGTCCATGACCCGCTCGCCGGCGTCGCGGCCGAGATAGGTGCGCAGCAACGTCAGCGATGAAACCCGTTGCGCATAAGCCTCAAGTTGACGGCCCAGCGCGGGCAACACCTCATAGAGCTGCCCCAGTTCGTCGGTCGCGAATCCGCCGGGGCGGTCCGACGTCAAGATCAGGATGTTGATCAGCCCATCGGAAAACCTAACCGGCATGGCGACGTAATCGGTCGCGCCCTCGGCAACGAGGTCCTCGAGGATCGGAAAATCGAGCTTCGGGTTTGAGCCTTCCAGGCGCCGGCGGATACCGCCCTCTCCCGCGAGAATCGGTGCGAACGGGCTGTCACGATATTGCGCACTTTGCAGGCCCGCGTGAGTCGCTTGAAATTCGTCGATCCCGTCAATATCGCGCTGCCATGTATAGGCGTTGGCGAACAATTGCGGGTTCAGTGTGCGGACCAGCAACCGCAACCGCCAGACCGGAAATTCCGCCGCTATCAGTGCGGCTGCAAGCCGCGCCACGAAGTCCGGCGCCGACGTCGCCTTCCAGGCGTCGTCAATCACCCATTTGACGAAGGGATTTTCCCGCGCTGCAACGTCGTTCCGTGGCTGTTCGGCGATGGGCTCGTCGCCAACGAACCATCCATCCATCGCTCCCCAATCGAACGCTAGAAACCCGCCGATAACGGCGGCTTCGTCATACGGGTCTTCATAGCTCCAAACCGAATTTTCGGCGGTTCGATCACCGACCTTCAGCGACCAATAGGAAGCGTTTCCCTTAAAGGGACAATGCGTAAGGAGGTCGTTGCGCAGAAGGTATTCGCTTCGCACATCCTCCAACGGAAAATAGTAAGCCGATGGCAGCCGCGTTTCATGCATCAGAAAGGCACGCGTACTATCGGCGACCGTTTCGCCGTTGAAAATCACGCGAATCCGATCGTCACACGGTTCGATACTGACGCGATAACCGTCGTGGATGGCCGGTTCGGATAACGCCGTATTTGCGGCAGAAACCATTATGCACCTGCATAAATGACTGAATTATAGAGATTTAGGCGCTCATGGGGTGCCAGACAACCGGTTTCGACATTGCGCCACACCGTCCTGGGGCTGTAGCGTGTTCACAAATTCGTGCCAGCTCCCCCTGCACCCTTCAGAGGCCAAACCTGACCGTGTCCTACAATTATGACGACGATTTGCGTACCAAAATTAGTGAAAATATCAATCGCTTCGAAGATCGTCGGGTCGTTGACGACGGGCTGACACATGCGGCCGTTGCCATAACGGTCGTCGATTCGCGGCATGGTGCCGCCTTTCTGCTGACCCGCCGAACCGCGTCGCTGAACGCGCATTCGCGGCAGTTCGCACTGCCCGGCGGACGTGTCGATCCGGGGGAAAATTCCGTCGAAGCGGCTTTGCGGGAACTGCACGAGGAAATGGGTGTCGAACTGGGCGAAGACTCCGTCATCGGCCTGCTCGACGATTATCCGACCCGGTCCGGCTATCGGATCACGCCAGTCGTGATGTGGGCCGGCGGTTCCGTCAACGTCGTACCCGAACCCGGCGAAGTCGAGCGCGTGCATATCGTAACCCTGGAACGCCTCGCCCGGCCGGAAACACCTGAGTTCGCCTCGATTCCCGAAAGCGACCGCCCCCTCATCCGCCTCAACATCGCCCGCGCCAAGGTCCATGCCCCGACAGCAGCGTTGATCTATCAATTCCGCGAAGTCGGCATCTTCGGTCGCGACACGCGCGTCGATCATCTGGAACAGCCGGTTTTCGCCTGGCGTTGATATAAAAGCCGCATAGCAGCGAAAAATGGCGGAGGGAGTGGGATTCGAACCCACGTTAGGGGGGTACCCTAAACACGCTTTCCAAGCGTGCGCCTTAAGCCACTCGGCCATCCCTCCGTCCGGGCGCGGGGACATTACCTCTAGACGTTTAGGGGTGCAAGAACAGTGGCTATTTTCCACAGCACACGCTCGTGTTAGGTTCCGCGCCAGTAATAGTGGAATATCGGACTGAACAATGGCCGTCCTGCGTATTATCGGTCGTCTTTTAATCATTCTCGCAGCGATAGCGCTCGTCGCCGGGCTGGCGATTTGGCTGTTTGGCGCCGATGTCACGCGCGCAACAGGTGCGGCCTGGTTTGAGGCCCACGTATCGAGTCTGAATTTTAGTCAGGTAATCATCCAACGGCATCTTCACCTGCCCGCTTTCTGGGATTCGGTGATTGTGCCCTATCTTTTAGCCCGCCCGGTCTGGGAAGCCATCATCATCGTTTTTGTAATTTTGCTGCTGTTGGGCGGAATTTGCATCCGGCTCGGCAGGCCCCGGGTGAGAAAACGCAGCGGCTTCGAGTAAGGCCCGCTAGATCAAATCGCGGTTTGTTGGAATCACCCATAGTGATGCAACAAACATGTCAATCTGATCGATCTTATTGATAATAAAGCACCTTCACAGCATTAAAATGAACCGAAAACGGTTCCGTTTAATGCTGATGTGCTTTACCCGTCACTCATCCGCAAAGCTTCGAGAAAGGCGGATTGCGGTATCTCGACCTGGCCGAACTGGCGCATCCGCTTTTTGCCCTTTTTCTGCTTTTCCAGCAGTTTGCGTTTCCGTGTGATATCGCCGCCGTAGCACTTTGCCGTCACATCCTTGCGCAACGCACCGACGGTTTCCCGGGCGATCACCTTACCGCCAATTGCGGCTTGAATCGCTATCTTGAACAGCTGACGGGGAATCAACGTCTTCAATCGTTCGCACAACATGCGGCCACGGCGTTCCGCCTGGCTGCGGTGCGTAATCAAGGCCAACGCATCGACCGGCTCGGCATTGACCAGGATCCCGACCTTCACAAGGTCCCCTTCGACGTAACCATCGATTTCGTAATCGAAGCTGGCATAACCCCGGCTGATCGATTTGAGTCGGTCGTAGAAATCGAAAACGACCTCGTTCAGTGGCAACCGATAGACCGCCATCGCCCGGTCGCCAACATAGGTGAGTTCCAGTTGCTCGCCGCGACGTTCCGTGCACAATCCGAGAATGCCGCCGAGATACTCATCCGGCGCCATGATCGTCGCCTTGATCCAGGGCTCTTCAATCTTTTCTATATGCACGACGTCCGGATAGTCCGCCGGGTTGTGCAGTTCAATTTCCCGCCCGTCGGTCATCGTTAAGCGATAGACAACCGACGGCGCCGTCGTGATCAGATCAAGGTCGAATTCCCGTTCCAACCGTTCCTGGATGATTTCGAGATGCAGAAGGCCAAGGCAGCCGCAGCGAAACCCAAACCCCAAGGCGGCAGACGATTCCGCTTCATAGTGAAAGCTCGAATCATTCAGGGCAAGGCGCGCCAGGCTCTCACGCAAATCTTCGTAATCCGCGGCATCGACGGGAAACAAGCCACAGAAGACAACCGGCGCAGACGGCTTGAACCCGGCCAGCGCGACTTCCGCCGGCTTGCGGTCTTCCGTCAGGGTGTCGCCAACCTTGCAATCGGCCACCGACTTGATCGACGCCGTAATAAACCCTATTTCGCCCGGCCCAAGCTTGTCGACCATCACGCCTTTCGGCATGAACACGCCAACCCGCTCAACCTCATGCGTCGCACCGGTCGACATCATGCGCAGGCGCTGGCCCTTGACCAGGTTTCCATCCTTGACCCGAACCAGTGCTACAACGCCGAGATAGGAGTCGTACCAACTATCAACGAGCAAGGCCCGTAATGGCCCATCGGCCTTCCCTTCGGGCGGCGGCAAACGTTCGACCAGCGCTTCGAGTACTTGATCGATTCCTTCACCGGTTTTGGCGGAGATTTCCAACGCATCCGTCGCGTCTAGACCAATCACTTCTTCGATCTGCTGGCGAATCCGGTCCGGTTCCGCCGATGGCAGATCGACCTTGTTCAGAACCGTGATGATCTCGAGGTCCGCTTCAATCGCCATGTAGACATTGGCCAGTGTTTGCGCCTCGACACCCTGGCTCGCATCGACCAGCAGGATCGCTCCCTCGCAAGCCGCCAGGCTCCGGCTCACCTCATAGGCGAAATCGACATGGCCCGGTGTGTCAATCAAGTTCAGGGCATAGGTTTCGCCATCCTTCGCCTTGTATTCCAAGCGAACGGTCTGCGCCTTGATCGTGATGCCGCGCTCGCGCTCCAGATCCATCGAGTCGAGCAGCTGCGCTTTCATATCACGCGCCTCGATCGCGCCGGCCTGTTCGATCAGCCGGTCGGCCAAGGTCGATTTGCCATGATCGATATGGGCGATTATCGCGAAATTTCGGATTCGAGCAGTTTCAGTCATTTAGCATGCGCAATGTAGGACTAGAGAATTGGCCGGAACATAAGGCCGACAGTGTCCCTGCGCAATGCTGTCGCGCCTCTGACATATTAACCATTTCATCGTCAAACGAGCCGGCAATGCCATAGCCGGCGTTAGCGGTCACTACCATGCCAATCCCGAGAGCGGTGTTACGCCAATTTCTTCGATCTCAAGAGCGCGGATAATTGCGCGCGCGAACTCGCCTGCCGACGGCGTATCGCTATGAAGACAAAAAGTTTGGGCACGCAGCGGAATTTGGTCGCCGTCGACTGTTGTAATCACACCCTCACGAGCCATTGCGATTACCTGACACGCGGCATCTTCAGGGTTTTCAAACAGGGCTTTGGGATGACTTCTCGGCACTAGATGCCCTTCGGAATCATAACCGCGGTCCGCAAACCCTTCTTCTACCACGCGAATTCCCGCCGTTCTCGCTTGGGCAACGCTATTGGTCCCGGCCATTGCCACGAGCACCATTGACGGATCGAATAGTTTGATCGCACGCACCATCGCGGCGCACGCCCAGTCCTCATATGCAACATCGAAGGCCAGAGCGCCATGACATTTCACGTGTCGAACACACTGGTCAAAATGCGAAAGCAGGCCTTGCAATGCGCCAAATTGGTACAGCAACACGGAGACTAATTCTTCGCCGGACATCGCTACGCGATCCTGGCCGAAATTGAAAACATCCGGATAGGAGGGATGCGCGCCAATCTGCACATTACGCTCGACAAGTTTTGCAACGGTGCGATGAATAACCAGCGGATCGCCCGAATGAAGGCCACATGCCAAGTGCGCGGAACTAATGATCGGCAAAACTTCGTCATCGAACCGGTCTAACAAGTGCCTTTGATGGAATTGCCGCCTTTCCTTGGGGTGGACCAAACCCGCGAGAAAGTCGATTGGTAGCCCGCCAGGCGGCAACGCGAACCCTTCGGCAAGTTCAGTACCGATATCAATCGCCAGTTTTGGTTTACCGTCATTCATGATTGACATGCCCCGGACTCTCCAAATTGCGCGACATTCGACGTTGTTAGCCCTGACAATATATCATTAACGAAGATCAACGGTTATGCCGTGCGCACCGCAATCATTATGGAGAGATTGATGCCGGAGAATAGCAATGAATTTCAGGGCCGTCCCATCGCAGTGTTGGGAGCAGCTTCCGGCATTGGACGGGCAACCGCGCTGGGCTTCGCAGCCCATGGCGCAAAGGTAGCCGCGCTCGACGTAAATACCAGCCAACTCGAAGGCTTTGCCGAAGAATTGAAGACGGCCGGTGCGGAAAACGCGTTCTGCGCCGCAGCCGACGTTCGGGACAGCAGTATGCTGAACGCGGTGCTAAATCAGACGGCAGCGGAACTCGGCGGCCTCGACCATTTGGTTTTCACGTCCGGCATACTGCGGGTCGGCGCCCTCGCGGATATGGCGGAAGATGAGTTTGACGATGTTTTTGCCGTCAATATGCGGGGATTCTGGATTGCCGCGAGGGCAGCCCTGCCGCATTTGCAGTCCGGTCCAGAGCGGCGCAAATCGATTACGGCCCTGTCTTCTGCCGCCGCAATCCGGCCAAAGGCGTCCAGCGGCGCCTATGCGGCGTCTAAAATTGCACTGTCTCATTTGGTCCGCGTCCTCGCGGTCGAGCTAGCGTCGAGCGGTATCACCGTCAATGCAATTGCGCCGGCCACGGTCGATACGCCGATGACCCAACCCTTTATGGGCGAAACGAGCGCAAATCACGGCTACCGCCTGTCCGGCACCTCTCCAATGGGGCGGATCGCACAACCCGAAGACATCGCAAAAGCCTGTCTCTTCCTCAGCGGCGATGCGTCTTCCTATATCACCGGCATCACCATGCCGGTCGATGGTGGGTCGACGGCGGCAATGCCTCGGACTTAGAGCACCTTCACACGCTTTTTTGGATCGCAAAAGCGATTCCAACACATCGTGATCTGATCTAAGCCAAAAAACTGCCTTTTCATTGCCGCATTTCCGTTCGGTTTCTCGCCGCTTTTTGTTTTTATCGATTAGGGCTTACGCAACATTCGGGAGGGCCTATCGATCATGTTCAAGAAGCAAACGGAAACGCCGGCGAGGCCAGACACCGCCGCCGCGCAGAATGCCGCGAGACAATCACGCCGCACCCCCGCGATGCCGGAACCCGGCGGACCCGCAGGCCGGCTGACGGTTGGGCCTGACATTCGCCTAAAAAGTGCCGCGATTGAAGATTGCGACACGCTCTTCGTCGAAGGCCGGGTCGAAGCTTCCATGGACAGTCGCGTCCTTCAAATCGAAACGTCAGGTGTTTTCGTGGGCGCGGCAACGATTGATGAAGCCGAAATTCATGGGCGGTTCGAGGGTGACCTAACCGCACGGGACCGCCTTGTCATTCACAAAACGGGCCATGTCACCGGCACGATCCGCTATGGCCGCCTGACAATCGAGGAAGGCGGCGAAATTGCCGGCGATATCGCTGCGGCAAGCGGTAAGTCGCCTGCGAAAGGCGCAGGGCTCAAAGCAGTCAGTCCGGAGTCGGCACCGGTGGCGGACGCTGCGGGTTGAAGTGATTACGACTGGTTGGAATTGCTTTCTGTTCCAACCAGTCGTAAAACCGTTTTTAGATCACACACATCTCGCCGCTGGGGCCAAGATCCTCTTCGGCCTCCGCAACAAGCGCCTGCCAATCCTGCGGTAAATCGATTGAACCGCTTGCCACTCTTGGCGCGTTTCCCTGCATCCAAAAATTATGAGTCGGATGCGCGCCCCCGGCGACGGCGAGGATGATTTGCGACGGGTCGCTGCAAATTGACCAAGGATCATCGTTGGCCGAAGCAACCGTTTCTGGATCAACACTGGTTTCGATCCATTGCCGCATACCGGTGCGAACGATCTCCTCGTGCGGGATTTTCGAATTTTCCCACAGGAAGGTCTTGATTTTCTCCTTGGTCCAACCGAGATCGGCGAGTTGCTTGGCGACCACGCGCGGCATCAATAACGCACCAGGCGTTCCTCGCGCATGTCCATCGAGATAATGTACCGTGGGGCTGCGCAGATAACCGGCAACACGGTACCGGCTTTCATTGGCCTCATCTTCCGCCGTTTCCTTGCCGACGCCACGCCGGACAATATTGGAAGCCCCGGTGGCAACAAAAACCGTCACTGCATTCTCGCCGCGTGGCGTTCCGCTCTGGTTCGTGCTGACTGGTTCCCAACCCGGCGGCAGACCGTCTTCATCTTCCGCAAAGACAACGTTCGCAGTACGCATTGCGCCATAGATCGACATCGTACCGACCCCGGGCAAGGCACCGCCAACATTCTGCTGAATCAGCCGCAGTGCACGGCCGATGGAGGCACCGGCTGGATGCTGCGGATCCGGGCCCAACAACCCGAAGCCGGAATTGAGCCGAATATCTGCCGCGATAGGCCCATTTACGATGACCACCGGGAAGGTGCTATCCGACGTCGCCTGGAACTTGTCGTGCTCCAACATCGGATCGAGAACACAGTGCGTTGCGGCAATTAGAACCGGCAAATATTCCGGTCGGCCGCCTGCCATCGCCAGGGAAATCGCGAGCGTTTCCGCGGTTGCAATACCGCCCCGCGGCATGACCTTGCCAATCACCGTGTCCGGTGCCAGATCGGTGCCTTTCATGATCCAATCGACTCGCGCCTGCGTCGGTGGATTGACCGGCAAACCATCACCCCAGGTGTTGACGAGGAATTGACGGTTCATTTTGTCGAAGGCGGCCTCATAACCATTGGCCTCGATCGGTATTTTCGGCGGATGCTTCACCCCGGTTTCGTTCGTCGCGGCCTGCCAGTCGGTCAGGCCTTCGCTGAACGCATCGATCTTTTTCTCGATCGGCGTCAAATCGCTATCGACCAGGAAGGGGTCGATCGGAAAGACCACCATGGAGGCATCCTGATCGAAACCGAGGCCAGCCAAGGAATTACGCACCACACCCACGAAATCTTCGCGAGTCAGAATAACGGTAGGGATACCCCTGCTTTCAATACGAGCGGCAACACGGCCGCATGCTGTCGCGCAGGCGCCTCAGGAGGCGTTCCCGACGATAACCGCATCGACGCCGCGTGCTTCCAGCATGTCGACGGTTTCTTCGGTATCCATCTCCCGCGTACCCATCGGAAATTCGGTTTCCGGGATAAAGGTCGCATCGGGAAATTGCGCTTCCAGCTTCTCGCGCACCAAAGGCAGCATACGGTGTGCCTGCCACATATCGTCCGAGACGAGCGCCACGGTCTTGCCGTTAAGCGTATCGAGACGTGGCGCGTGCAGCTTCAGCACCTCCGTCGCGCCGCTCGGGTCAAAAACTTCCATTGCATGCATATTGCTTTCCTCCGCTAATCAATGAATTAGACAAAGCGTACGTTTTTTAACGCGCATCTTCCAGAATCATATCCGATGCTTTCTCGCCGATCATGATCGACGGCGCATTTGTATTGCCGGATACTAAGGTCGGCATGATCGATGCATCGACGACCCGCAGACCTTCGATACCGTGCACACGCAGGCGTTCATCAACGACCGCCGTCGGATCGTCGCCCATCTTGCACGTACCCACCGGATGATAAATCGTTCCCGCATTTTCGCGCGCATGCTCTAGAAGTTCTTCGTCCGATTGGACATCCAGACCCGGCATGAATTCTTCTGTAATCAGCGACTGCATCGTCGGTGTCGCCATTATCTTCCGCGACAATTTCATGCCCGCGACAATTGTCTGCTGATCGGTCAGCGCAGACAGATAGTTCGGATATATAGCCGGATAGTCCGTCGGCTCGGCAGATTTAATCGTAATTTTGCCGCGCGACTCGGGCCGCAATTGGCAAACCGACGACGTGAAGGCGGAGAACTCGTGCAACCCCTCACCCGGCGCCTTGGTGCTCAGCGGGATCAGGTGAAATTGCACGTCCGGCGTTTCCAGATCCTCACGCGTCCTCGCGAACATCCCGACATGCCCAGCGGCCAAGGTAAGCGGCCCCTTCCGGGTGAAAATATACTCGAGACCCATCAGCGCTTTGCGGTACAGGCTGTTCACTTCATCATTGAGCGAGGGCTGATTGGTCTTGTAGATCGCTCGGATCTGCAAATGGTCCTGCAGATTGTCGCCCACGCCGGGCGCGTCATGAACGACAGGAACCCCCGCTTCGGCCAAGACGGCGCCGGGTCCAACGCCGGATAATTGCAAGATCTGCGGCGACCCGATCGCGCCGGAGGACAGGATGACCTCGCCTTTTGCCTTGGACATTCGCGTCTGGCCATTCACGGAATATTCGATGCCCGTCGCCCGTTTGCCTTCGAAGACAACACGGCGAACCATGGCGTTTGTCGTGATGGAAAGATTCGATCGCCCTTTGACTGGCCGCAGATAGCCAACCGCCGTGCTGCACCGCCGGCCATTGCGTGTGGTGAGCTGGAAATAGCCTGCCCCTTCCTGGTTTCCACTGTTGAAATCGTCCGTTCGCGGTATACCCGTCTCCTCGGCCGCATCAATGAACGCATCCGAAAATCCGCGGGAAAACCCAATATCGGAAACGCCCAACGGCCCCCCGGCGCCGTGCGTCTCACTTGGCCCCCGCTGCTGATCTTCCGCCTTCATGAAATAGGGCAACACATCGTCCCACGCCCAGCCGGTATTGCCGAGCTGCCGCCACTGGTCGTAATCGTGGCTTTGTCCGCGAATATAGACGAGGCCGTTAATCGAACTGGAACCGCCCAACACCTTGCCGCGCGGCCAGGGAATGCTGCGACCATTCAAGCCCGGGTCGGGCTCTGTGTAGAAACACCAGTCCGTTCTGGGATTCAGAATTGTTTTGAAATAACCGACAGGGATGTGAATCCACGGGTAGTTGTCGCGACCGCCGGCTTCCAGCAGCAGGACTCTGTTGCGAGGATCAGCCGACAATCTGTTCGCCAGAACGCAACCGGCCGACCCCGCGCCAGCAATTATGTAATCGAATTCGTCTTCCGCGCCCGCCATATCGTCACCCCAATGTCTGGAAATTTGCCGCTAGATTAACAGAGGGCGAGCCGTGCACCAGCCCTCTCACAAATATCGTACTGCCATGAAAAATTGGTTGTTCCAATGGCAATTCGCTTATCATTCGGTCATAGCCGGATTTAGGGGGTCGATATGCAGTTTGGGATCATGATGCGGGGACAGTTTCCCCAAGACGACGCGGTTGCCGATCGGTTCGGCGAAATGCTGGAACAAGCCCGCCTCGCGGAGAAACTTGGGTATGATTCAATCACTAAGGGGTCTCATTACAGCACGCATCCATTGCAGGATCTGCAACAAGTGCCGTTTCTTGCCCGAATCGCCGCAGAAGCCCCGAGTCTGCGCCTTAATACTGGCGTTCTTCTGCTGCCGCTGCACAAACCGCTCGACGTGGCAGAACAGCTCGGCACCTTGGATATCATGACGAACGGCAAGCTCATCTTCGGATGTGGCGTCGGTTATCGGGACGTGGAATTCAAGGCATTCGGTACTTCCAGACGCGCCCGCGCACGCCGCTTTGAAGAAAACCTGACTGCGATCAAGCGGCTGTGGACCGAAGATACAGTGACGATGAAAGGCTCACATTTTGAGCTTGATGACGCCGCATGCTCAGCGAAACCCGTGCAGAAACCGCATCCGCCAATCTGGATCGGCGGCAGTGCCGATGCGGTGATTGAGCGTGCGGCCCGCATGGGCGATTGCTTCTATGTCGGGCCCAATGACCGGCTAGATGAAGTTGCCAGTCAGGTGGAAACCTACAAACGCGCTTTGGACAGCGCCGGGAAACCATTCCCGGCAGAATTTCCGTTCCGTCGCGAAGTCTTCGTCGCGCCGACCCGCGAGGAAGCCTATCGGGTCGCCAAGGAACCGATCATGACGAAGTACCGGGCCTACCACGCCTGGGGCCTCGGACGGTCGCGTCCGGATGCGAAAGATGAGCTGGGGCAACCCTTCGAGGAGTTGCTCAAGGACCGGTTTTTTATCGGATCCCCCGACGACGTCGCCGAACAGATGATAAAATTCAGCAAGCGGGTCGGCATGAACCATGTCGTCATGAGTATGCATTGGCCGGGACTCGAAGTTTCCCGCTCCATGGAGACGATGCAAATCATCGCCGAAGAAGTGTTTCCGCGGGTCCGTCAGGGGCTCTAAAGGCTGGGTCGACGCAACACCAAGCGACAGGTCGACATTGCTGCGGTAGAATGCCCCGATGGACTTGATTCGCTACTCGATCAACCGACCCATCGCCATCGTTGCCGCCGTGATTTTGGTCTTGTTGTTCGGCGGAATCGCGCTGACCACAATTCCCATACAGCTATCCCCCAGCATCGCACAGCCGGCGATCAATCTTCGGACGGTATGGCGTGGCGCCGCCCCCGAAGAAATAGAGCGCGAGATCATCAACAAACAAGAAGAGGTTTTACGAGGCCTACCGGGGCTAAGAAGCATTGTCAGCAACTCTTTGCCGGGCGTTGGCCGTATAAAGCTGCAGTTCCCGGTCGGTCATAATATGAACAACGCCCTTCTCCTGGTGGCCAACCGGCTCGACCGGGTCAATGGATATCCGGAAGAGGCTGACGCACCAACCTATCGGTCCGCCGACCCGCGCGGGAATCGTATCGCGTGGATTTATATGTGGCCACGAGAAGGCAACACACAACCAATCGAACAATATGGCGATTTTGCCAACGACGTGGTCCGGGAGAGGCTGGAACGGATCACCGGTGTCGAATCGGTCTCGATGCGTGGCGGGCGGATACGGGAGCTGCGCATATCGTTTGATCCCAATCGACTGGCCCGCTTCGGACTCACGATACCCGACGTACTCACCCGTTTGAGGGCAGCCCATGTCGCTGCGACAACTGGGGATATCGCGGAGGGTAAGAGACGTTATATCGTTCGCACCGACTGGCGTTTGTCGACACCGGAAAACGTTCGAAAAATAGTCCTCCGCAGCACCCACGACAGCGTTACGGGACGGCTTGCTCGAGTCACGGTCGATGATATCGCCGATGTCGATTTCCAATACCGCAAACGCGACTCTCGGGCGCGCATGAACGGTCGGCGCATTATCAACTTCGGTGTTCGCAATGAAGTTGGCGTAAACGTCATTGAGACGATGCGCGAGGTAAAAAGGGCAATTTCGGAGCTTCAAGAAGGCCCGATCAAAGAGCAGGGCCTCGTCCTGGAACAAATGTACGACGAAACCCTCTACATCGAATCGGCGATTGATCTCGTCCTCAAGAATATTTGGGTCGGCGGTGCCGTTGCCGTTTTCATTCTCTTGCTTTTTCTGCGTTCGGGCCGCGCAACTTTAATTGTCGCCTTGGCTATTCCAACTTCGGTCATCGCGTCATTTGTCGCCATGGCCGCCTTCGGGCAATCCATCAATGTCGTTTCTTTGGCCGGCATTGCCTTCGCCGTGGGCATGGTCGTCGATGCAGCCATTATCGTCCTTGAGAATATTTATCGCCTCCGACAACAGGGATATTCAGCGCCGCGCGCAGCATATCTCGGGGCGCAGCAGGTTTGGGGAGCGATCCTCGTGTCATCCCTGACGACAATTCTTGTTTTTATACCGATCCTGTTTACAGACCTCGATGTGGGCCAGATTTTCCGCGATATCGCCGTCGCCATTTCCGTTGCGGTTACCCTCTCGCTATTCGTATCAGTGACGGTAATCCCGGCGCTTGCAAACAAACTACTCGGTAACAGCAAGGTATCGTCTCGTATTTATCTGCCCATAATCGATGAATTAGCCCAGTCGTTTGTCCGCTTTACGGTGAGTTTCACCGCATTTGTCGTGCGCAGCCGGCCCCGCGCACTGAGCTTTATAACCATGATCGTTGCAGGGGCGGGATTCATTGTGTGGTTTTTTCTACCGCCGCTCGAATATCTGCCAGAGGGCGACCGGAACCTCGTAGTCGGCATCGCCCGGATGCCGCCCGGGTATAATCTCAGCGCCGCCAACGAATTGTCCCTGGCTATGGAAAAACAACTACTGCCACACTTGGAGTCCCGCAAAACAGAATCCTCAAAACCAAGCGACCCGTTAATGACTAAATATTTCACCTTTATTATTAGGCCCGACAGAATACTTGTCGTTTCGCGCGGCGCCCAATCGGTACGGGCGAAAGAATTGATACCGCTCATTCTGAAAGCGACGCGTGGTTATCCCGGCGTACGCCCAACGGCTTATCGGCCAGCGATTTTCCGCGTCGATGGCGGAACAAGAACCATCCGGCTTACCGTCAATGGCGGTGAGTTGAAAACGATTTTCGAGGTCGTCCATCGCGCTTTGGATCGCGTTCGAGTCGTTTTGCCGCGCAAAAATGGCGCGCAGGTGAGCGCGACACCACGCCTCGAATTTGGATCGCCGGAAGTTCGCATTCAACCAAATCCCGCGCGCCTTGCGGATAACGGTCTTAGTGCCCGAGACCTGGGACTGACAATCGATGCATATAATGACGGCATCCGGGTCGACGAAATTCTGGTCGACGGGCGTTTTATTGACCTGATTCTCGCGGGAAAGAAGTTAGAGACCGGCGAAACCCAGGATATTTCCAATCTTCCCGTAATCACCAGCGATGGCAAAAGCGTCCCCGTTTCTTCGCTAGCAGATGTCAGGCTCATAGCCGGCCCAACCCAAATTATGCACGAAGACGGCAGCCGGGCCGTCGCCTTGCGTATTCGGCCGCCACCCGACATGGCGCTCGAATCAGCGCTAAATATTCTGCGTAACGATGTCATTGCCAAACTGGAAAACGAAGGACTACCGGAAGGCGTTCGATTGCAATTGGGTGGCACGGCAGATGCGTTATCCGCGACGGCCAAAGAACTTCAACTAGATCTCATTCTCGCATTTGCCATCGTATTCTTGGTATTGGCTGTCCTCTTCGAAAGTTTTTTCTATCCTCTGATCATTATTCTATCTGTGCCGATTGCCGCTGCCGGGGGCGTGCTCGGATTAAAATTGCTGAATTATTTCCAGCTTCAGCAGCTCGACATGCTGACCTTGCTTGGCTTCGTCATTTTGATCGGAATCGTCGTCAACAATGCCATCCTGATCGTGCATCAAACGCTGCACCACATTCGCATCGAAGGCATGGCGCACACGGACGCCGTGGTCGAAGCAACCCGAAACCGCATTCGGCCTATTTTTATGTCGACGCTAACAAGTGTTGGCGGAATGCTGCCATTGGTCTTGTTTCCCGGTGCCGGGTCGGAGCTTTACCGGGGATTAGGGTCTGTCGTCGTTGGAGGTTTGTCGCTATCCGCAATCCTGACGCTCGCTGTAGTGCCACCACTGCTGGCGCTCTTCATCGGCGCCCTCGAAAAATCGACACCCCACACCCGACCATCGTTGGCGGATGTCTCCGAATAGAAATTCCTGATCGGTGTGGACCGCGCGGTTCCGGACACGCCATTAAAGAAGAGTATGGACGCCTTTTATAGCGTAGGAACAACACCATATAGACTACTGAACCTGCGCGGTTTAACAATACGAACTTATTGAAGTCGAACCGATTTTTAAGGGAAGCGGCAAATGCCAATGCGTATGTCCGGACACTTGACCCCTATCACCCGATCCTGTGTTAAGAAATGTCTCGAATACACTTGCTTCGCGCTAGTCGGTCTTTTGCTCACATTTCCGGTAAACGCCGATGTCGAGGTTTGGACGGATAAGCAGAAAGTCATCTTAAAGGGGGATTTGAAGGGATTAAGAATCCTACCTGAAGGGCGGGCAAAGCCTCCCCGAAAAAATCGAAAGCAATCAAAACGGAAATCTCGAAGAAATCAAAAAATAGCAAGGCCGCCGACAACGCTACGAGTTGGCCCGAAAGAACGATTGAAATGGCCAAGCATGGCGGCAAAAGAAGCGCAAGATGGTGACACCATTGAGATCGCCGCCGGCGAATATGTCGATTGTACCCTCTGGACAGCCAACAACCTGACCATACGAGGTGTTGGCGGCCGTGCTCATATTCGGGACGAAACATGCGGTGGCAAAGCGCTTTGGATTATCAATGGCGAAAACACGACGATCGAGAATATTGAATTTTCCGGTATGAAGGTGAGGGACAAGAATGGCGCGGGTATTCGCCATCAAGGCAAAGGATTAACAGTCAGAAATAGCTATTTCCACGACGGCGAGGAAGGTATCCTTGGCGGCGGGCGCCATCCCGGCGATGTCATTCTTGTCGAAGACAGTGAATTTAGGCGAATAGGGCGTGCCGGCAAGGCACATTCCGTATATATCGGTCCCGCCGATAAATTTACATTGCGTCGAAGCCACGTGAGTCACTGTGTCGATCAGGGCAATTGCGTTAAGAGCCGTGCGAAGCACAACGTGATTTCATGCAACGTCATTGCAAGCATGGAAGGCGACAGCTCCTGGGAACTCGATTTACCCAATGGCGGACGCGCAGAAGTTTTGAATAATGTCATCCAACAGGGTCCCAAAAGTGCGAACCGCGGGATAGTCGCGTTTGCGATGGAGACATGGAAAGCGCCAAATCGCAACCCCGAACAAACGCTTATTTTCAAGGGTAATACGGTAATTAACGACCATTCAGCCGGGCGCTTTATCGTTACCCGCAACCGGGAGAATACAATTCTCAAGGTCAATGGGAATAAATTCATTGGTCCCGGCAGTCTCGATTTTAAAGAGAACAACGAATATTCGCATAGACGTCATGTCGCGGGACTGAAGAAATACCCGGCATTACCTGAAGCGTGCAAAAAGTAAACACCGCCTGACCGCGCATGTAGCTCTTGACAAGCATCGACCGGCTCCCTTGAGTCGGTCCCATGGATAATCGGAACTCAGGATCGGGCCCCGACCTACAACGACCCAGCGGCGAGTCATACAAAAACTACGTTCTCGATAACGCGTATGACGAAATGTTCAACGCGGGCGGGGTATCACGGCTGCACTATCGCGCATTGCAGGCAAGGCTTGAGGCGTTAGGCTCCGAGGAGATGATCCGGCGGCAACAGGCGGTTGACCGCGCTTTCCTGCATCAGGGCATCACCTTTACGGTCTACGGCGCTTCGGATTCAACGGAGCAAATCTTTCCGACGGATTGCCTACCGCGAATTCTGACTGCCTCGGAATGGGCAACGATCGAAGCGGGACTGAAACAGCGTGTCGATGCGCTCAACCTGTTCCTCAAGGATATCTATAACGACGGAGCGATCCTGTCCGACGGGGTCGTACCACGCGATTTGGTCTATAGCTGCCGGCAATACCGCCGCGAGATGCGCGGCGTCCAGGTACCCCGTGATGCCTACGTTTCGATTTGTGGAAGCGATCTGGTCCGAACGGAAAATGGAGAATTCGCGGTTTTAGAGGACAACCTCCGAGTTCCGTCGGGCGTGTCCTATATGCTGACCAACAGAGAGATCATCCGGCGCGCCTTTCCGACACTTTACCGCGGTTACAATGTGCGTCGCATCGAGGATTATTGCGAATCCCTGTTGTCAACGTTGCGGTCCCTGGCACCCGGACATCAGTCCGACCCGCGTATCGTTCTGCTGACACCTGGGGTCTTCAATTCCGCGTATTTCGAGCACACGTTCCTTGCCCGGCGAATGGGTATTGAACTCGTCGAAGGCCGCGATCTCGTCGTGCACAACAACACGGTTTTTATGCGCACGACCAGTGGCTTGCGGCGCGTGGATGTAATTTACCGACGCCTGGATGACGATTTTATCGATCCGATCACCTTTCGTCCGGATTCCACGCTTGGTGTTTCAGGCCTCTTCAACGCGTTCCGCGCCGGAAATGTGGCAATCGCCAATGCGCTCGGGACAGGGATTGCGGACGATAAGGCCGTCTATGCCTATGTCCCTCGGATCATCAAATACTACCTCGACGCAGAGCCGATCCTGCCCAATGTCGAAACCTATCTTTGCCGAGAACCTGACAGCCTGAAATTCGCTCTCGATAATCTGGAAAAACTTGTCGTGAAAGCGGTTGGCGAGTCCGGCGGTTATGGCATGCTAGTCGGTCCGCATGCGGCGAAGGATGA
This sequence comes from Alphaproteobacteria bacterium, assembly GCA_021774435.1. Classification (GTDB taxonomy): domain Bacteria; phylum Pseudomonadota; class Alphaproteobacteria; order UBA8366. The sequence continues at coordinate 23,557 of JAJFJB010000249.1, read as the reverse complement.
AATCGCGGCGTTCCGTGAACGCCTTATTGCGGATCCGGACAACTATATTGCCCAACCAACATTGGCCCTATCGCGGGCGCCCTGTTTCGTCGAGCGCCAGATTGAAGGCCGCCATGTCGATCTTCGTCCCTTTATTCTGCAAGGTGAAAAGACGACGATTGTCCCTGGCGGTCTCACAAGGGTTGCCTTGAAACGGGGAAGCCTTGTGGTGAATTCTTCGCAAGGCGGCGGCTCAAAAGACACCTGGGTCCTTAACGAGTGAAAGGATCGCGGTCATGATGCTCTCCCGCGTTGCGGACAGCTTGTATTGGATGAGCCGTTATCTTGAACGTGCCGAGCACATAGCACGCCTGATGAGCGTGCAATACAGCGCGCTCCTGGATCACGAACCACAGGATAACGACCCATCCTGGGCACGGGTTTTGGCCAGCCTGCGCGCATCGCCGCCAGGCAGCAAACATTCCGCCTATCGGGTCGGTCGCAGTCTGCCCTACCGTATCACCGGCGCGCTGACGTTCGAAATGCAGCGACCGCCCTCTATCGCCAATTCACTTTATTCCGCGCGCGAAAATGCCCGACAGGTTCGCGAACAGACAAGTACGGAAATGTGGGAACAACTGAATCGGCTTTACCTGGCTCTCCGGTCCACATCTCTTGAATCGATTTGGCGCACGCAGTCGACTGACTTTTATGTCGATCTCATCAACGGTCTGCACCAGTTTCACGGGATCACCGATTCGACCATGAGCAATGGCGAGGGGTGGCATTTCATCCAGCTTGGCCGGTATATGGAACGGGCGCAACTCGTCGCGTCGCTGCTGGCATTCCATTTCGGCGGTGTCCCCGGAACGACGACAAAAGCTGCTGATACGCCGTTCGAATGGTACAATCTGCTAAAGATGTGCACGGCATTCGAAGCATACTGCAAAGTTTACACCGCCGACATCCGACCGAGCCGTGTCGCGGAATTTTTGGTTTTTGATTCCGAATTTCCACGCTCGATCCGCTTCGCCGTGGATATGGTACAGACGGAACTGCAAAAGGTCGCTCCTGAAAGCAACGTCCATCGAAATGGTAAGGCTGAACGGATCGCGGGGCGGTTGCGCGCCTACCTCGATTACGGGCAAGTCGAGGAAATAATGACCGATTCCATCCAAGCGCACTTTGCCGACATCCAAAGGCAATGCGCCGAGATTCACGATGCGGTGTTTGAGACCTACATCGCCTATCCCGTCGACGCCCACATTGCATAACCCGCACAACGGACTGCCGCGCCATGTTCTATTCCATCCGCCATGTCACTCGCTTCCGCTATTCAGCGCCGGTTCGTGAGAGCGTGATGTCGCTATACATGCAGCCCCGCACGGAGGCGCGGCAGCGGCTGCAGACGTTCCAGGTACAGGTACAACCGCACGCGCAACTCTTCGCCTATTCCGACTATCTCGGCAACGCCGTATATCATTTCGACGTACCCGGCGCACATGACGCACTGACAATTACGGCGGAATCGACGGTCGAAATGGCTGATCCGGAGCCCCTACCGGACGCCATGTTGACCGAGTCCTGGAATGCACTGAACGCCATCGCCACACGCGGCGAGCATTGGGATATGCTGCATGATAGCCACTATATCCAATTCAGCGAGTTGTTGTCCGAATTCGAGGAATCGCTGAACTTTCCGGCCAATGCGGATCCACTAACTTGGCTTAAGGCCTTGAATACGTCACTATATTCGCATTTCGACTATGTCCCGGCAGCCACGCAAGTAGACTCACCCATTTCGGATGCGCTGCGCAACGGGAAAGGTGTTTGTCAAGATTTCGCCCATATCATGATTGCCCTTGTCCGCCGCCGCGGCATCCCGTGCCGTTACGTGTCCGGTTACGTATTTCGCAGCCTGGACAGTCACGACCGGTCCATGGAAGGCGCGAGTCACGCCTGGGCCGAAGCCTTCCTGCCGGATATCGGCTGGGTAGGATTTGATCCAACCAACGATGCAATAGCCGAAGAACGGCATATTCGCGTCGCCGTCGGCCGTGACTACGCCGATGTCTCGCCGACACGGGGCGCCTTTAAAGGAGGGTCGGCCAGCGAACTTGCCGTAGCCGTAACGGTTTTGCCGACAGAAGCACCGGCGCATCACGAAGATTTTCTTCGTATTGTGCGCCCAATGCCGCCCGCGCCTGAGCCCGAACTGGAACCGTTCCAACAACAAGAACAACAACAGCAATAGACACGCTTAACGATATTTGCCGATTTCTTGATCCAAACGAGACAAGCATTCCTTGCGGCTAGCGGTAAAATTCCCATCCACCCACCAAATTTCGACGATGCGCAGAAAGTCACCCACACCAGGCCCAGCGTCAACGCCACGTTCCAAAACGTCGCTTCCTGTCACGGGAAATTTTTTCGGCGACCACGCGTCTATTTCATGAAGGAAATCGCGCCAACCATCATCTCGTGTTGTTCGAGAGTCACGCGCCCAACCAATGAGCACGAGTTCGCGGACGGATGGCGCGCCGAGGCGATAGACAAGACGCCGGCGTTCAACCACGTTCTGCGGGATCGAATCCACATCTTTCGCCAACATCGAAAGAAAATTTCGTTCCGCATTGGACAGTCGCAGTCGACCGGAAACATCCTCAGACCCACGTTTGTCAGCGTTGAGTAGCGCACCCAGCCGGCGTATCGGATCTATGTCGATGTTATTTGCCGCTTCAATACCAACCAAGCGCGACAGACACTCAAGTTCCCTTGCTTCCGGCAAAATTCGTTCAAGGACATGAGTCCCCAGCATGAGCTTCAGTGTCGGTAGAGGGTCCGGGGCTTCAAGAAGTTTCACGAGTTCTGTCCTGACACGCTCTCCCGAAAGGCTCGGTAAGTACGATGCCATCGAGCGGCAAGCCGCTAGCGCCTCTTCATCCGGTGGCGGATACCCATAATGGGCGTAGAATCTGAAGTATCGTAAAAGCCGCAGCACGTCCTCGGCGATTCGGTCCCCGGCATTGCCGACAAAGCGAATTCGGCCCGCCACCAAATCCGCCTGTCCCCCGAACGGATCGTGCAATGTCCCGTCGATTTCCAGCGAGATCGCATTGATCGTCAGATCGCGCCGTGCCGCATCGTCGTCCCAGTCATCGGTAAATTCAACCTTGGCGTGTCGGCCGTCGGTCTCAACGTCCCGCCGCAGCGTGGTGATCTCGAAGGAGGATCCGCCGGAAACAGCCGTAACCGTACCATGGTCAATTCCAGTTGGAATAGCGCGCAAATTGCTGCTTTCAAGGCAATTTACGATGCTGTCCGGGGCCGCATCGGTTGCAATATCGATGTCCCGGATGGGGCGGCCAAGCAATGTGTCACGAACGCAACCGCCGACAAACCGCGCCGAAAACCCGCCCGCCTGCAATGCAGCGATGACCGCGCTCGTCTGCGCATTCGTCATCCAGTCTTGCGGCGCGATTTTCTCGACGCTCAAGGGGTTACTGTCCAACGCGGCCAGGCACGATCTTTCCGTCTTCAAAACGTGGCGTCTGGTAGTCTGCAAAGGGGTCGCCACCAGTTAGCAGCGCCGTGACGACGAGCGAAATCGCAGCCAAACTAACACCAGTTGAAATCAGCCAAATCCAAGGCAAATTCTCCCATGGTCCGACATCTCGTCCTTCCGCCTCCGCCAAAGCCCGGCGGCGCATTGTCCACCACCAGATGAAATAAACGATAAAGGGCGCCAGCAAAGGCAAACCAATTGTGAGTAGTTTGCGAATCATTCGCCGACCAAGACGTCGTAAAGATTGACCAACATTCCTGCCGTCGCTCCCCAGATGTAACGGTTTTCGTAGGGCAAAACGTAGAAAGTCCTTTCGATACCCTCATGGGTACGGGAATCGGTTTCATGATTATCCGAGTCGAGAATGAAGGACAAAGGTACTTCGAATACCTCTGCAACCTCGAACGGATCCGGCTTTACGTCGAAAGGAGGGTTTACGAAACCGACAATCGGCGTGACGCGGTAGCCAGAGCGCACGATATACGGGTCCAGCACACCGATGACGTCCACATTCTCCGGCGGCAAGCCGACCTCCTCCTGCGCCTCGCGTAAAGCCGCGTCCCGATGACTGGGATCTTCGGGTTCGACACGCCCTCCTGGAAAACTGATTTGACCGGCATGATCGTTCAAATGCGCGGTTCTTTGCGTCAACATGACAGTTAATCCGCCTGGACGGTCGACCAGCGGAACCAGAACCGCGGCAGGGGTCAATTCATCGCCGTGCGTCATGCCCGGATTCAGATCGTGATCGCCCCGTGATCCCGACCATCGAACGGCCGAAGAACGGCCCTCTATCGTTTCGAACCGCCGGTGTATTTCTTCACGCTGCATTTGTTACTCCACGGTCGCACCTAGGTTGAAGAGCGTTCCAGCGCTCCAAATACCCAACGTCGTCTCGTCACCATCCCATTGATCATCCGCAAGGTCGATCAGATCATAGAATATAGAACGCGTGATCAAGGCTTCGAGGTTTTTACGCACGACAACATAAGGTGATGGTTCTCCTGTCATCGGGTCGTTCGCAATTCTGATCGGGTGATCGGCGTCAACACGAACAATTTCGTCCAAATTGGTGCGAAAGCTCAGTTCTTGATTTTCCCCCTCACCCTCGACAATCAACTCGACGGCCGTAAACGGGGCGTCTTCGACTTCGATTCGGCCACGCTCAACAGGGGTCACGAGCCAGAAATCACCATCATCATCGCGCTGCAATACAGTCGAAAACAGTTTTATCAGGCCCATCCGCCGAATGGGCGATCCCTCATGGTACCAGGTGCCGTCACGGGCAATTCGCATTTGGAACCGATCCGGATCTTCCGGGTCGACCGTAACGGGCTCGTTTTCGATCATTTTTTCGAGATGGCCCGGCTTCGGGGGTTGCGCGCTCATCGAACGCCACCCATGCTATCATAACGACGTTTCATCAGAGGAGATTAGGTCTTGAGCCAGTCCGACGCCAGTGCCGCCGAACATGAAGATCTCGCCGTCGAAATTGAACGTCTTGGCGTGCGGCTGGCTGCCGCGCGCGAGAGTATCGGTCGCGTCATTTTTGGCCAGTCCCAAGTCATTGATCTCAATCTTACGACATTACTCTCCGGCGGCCACGCGTTACTGATCGGCGTACCGGGTCTTGGAAAAACGAGGCTGGTCGAAACCATGGGTACCGTACTTGGTCTCGAGGATAGCCGAATTCAATTCACACCGGACCTTATGCCCGCGGATATCCTCGGCTCGGAAGTATTGGAGGAATCGGAATCAGGCCGGCGTTCATTCCGTTTCGTACAAGGCCCCGTTTTCTGTCAGGTCCTCCTCGCAGACGAAATCAACCGGGCCAGCCCCCGCACGCAATCCGCTTTGCTCCAGGCGATGCAGGAGCACCGCGTTTCCGTTGCCGGACAGTATCATCCACTGCCGAAACCTTTTCATGTCTTGGCAACCCAAAACCCACTTGAGTTAGAAGGCACCTATCCGCTTCCTGAAGCACAATTGGATCGATTTCTAATGGAAATCGATGTCGGGTACCCCGAAGAATCAGCCGAACGGGAAATCATGCTCGCAACGACCGGCGTCTCGGACGCCAAAGCGGAGGCGATCTTCACCTCGGACGAATTGATCAATGCGCAACGGCTCGTTCGCAGCATTCCGGTCGGCGAACGGATCGTCGATGCCGTCCTGCGCATCGTGCGTGCGGGACGGCCAGAAACCAGCGATATCCCGGATGTCATCAATCATGTTTCCTGGGGTCCGGGGCCGCGCGCCAGCCAGGCGCTGATGTTGGCATGCCGCGCCCGCGCTTTGATCGACGGGCGGCTCGCGCCATCGGTCGACGACGTCCTTGCCTTAGCCAATCCTGTCCTGCGGCATCGTATGGCTTTGAACTTCGCCGCGCGCGCGGAAGGCGTTACAATCGACACCGTGATCGACAGGCTCTGCGAGCCCCTTCGCTAATCTTTAGAGGATGCGACCCTCTAGAATGGGAGACGGATGACGGCCACGGAGCGACGGCTTGACCTTCAGACCCAGGCGGCACGCGCCTCCAGCAGCCTGCCACCATTGCTGCTTGCCGCAGAGCGAGTCGCGGCAACGGTTGCCCAGGGCGTTCATGGGCGCCGCCGTGTCGGTCAAGGTGAAACATTTTGGCAATTCCGGCGTTACGAAAGCGGCGACTCGGCGAGCGCGATCGATTGGCGGCAATCCGCAAAATCGCGGCATCTATTCGTACGCGAAACGGAATGGGAGGCTGCGCAATCCTGCTGGCTTTGGCGCGACAACTCGCCGTCGATGCAATACCGCTCCGAAAAAAATCTCCCAACGAAATCGGAAAGAACCGACATCCTATTACTCGCCACCGCACTTTTGTTGATGCGTGCCGGCGAGCGTTTCAGCCTTCTAGGTAGCGGTCTTCGATCCGCAACAGGACGGGCGGCCTACGACAGATTGGCAGATGTCATGATCCGCGAAACACAAGCCAATGGAAGCCTGCCACCCTTCCAACCGCTACCGCGCCACGCACAAATGGTCCTAATTGGAGATTTCCTATCGCCACCCGAAGAGATTCGGGATCGAATGTCGATGTTCGCCGCGCGCGGCGTAACCGGGCTGTTTCTGCAAATTCTCGATCCGGCCGAACAAGAGTTGCCTTTTCGAGGGCGTATTAGGTTCGAAGGCTTTGAGAATGAAGGAGAGACGATATTGGGCCGCGTTCAATCCGCGCGCGAAGATTACAAATCCAAATTTGCACGCCATTGCGATGCTCTCCGCGATATTGCACGCCGAACAGGTTGGATGTACTTGCAACACCGTACCGATCATTCGGCTGAAGCCGCTCTTCTCACGCTCTATTCGGCGCTAACGCCGCAGCAATGGGGGCGCTGATGGGATTGGAATCCTTCGTTTTTGCCTCTCCCTGGGTCCTGACAGCGCTCTTGTCGCTGCCGGTTCTATGGTGGCTTCTACGTATCACGCCGCCGGCACCGCAGCGGCTGCGATTTCCAGCAGTTCGGTTGCTGTTCGGCCTTCTGAGCAAGGAAGAGACACCGGACGCGTCGCCGCTTTGGTTGATAATCCTCCGGCTCGTCGCAGCGACTCTCCTAATATTTGCGCTGGCCCATCCTTTGTTCAGCCCCGCTGCACCGTTGCCGGGGAATGGTGCGCTTGTGCTCGTCATTGATGACGGGTGGGCCGCAGCCTCGGATTGGCCAGCGCGCCAGGACGCGATGGCACGCGCTATCGACCAGGCGGACCGCGATGAGCGTCCGATAATCGTTCTGACGACCGCACCGGATTCCCGAGGCAATACTGCGCCTTATTCCGGTCTGCTGCGCCCTGCACAAGCGCGCAGTATCATCGCCGCCATTGAGCCGAAGCCTTGGCCGACAAACCGATCCACCGCACTCGACATTCTGGGCGACGTTAAGCTCGAAGGGACCCCCTTTGTCCTTTGGCTGAGCGATGGCCTTGCCGATGGCGACAGCGAGTTGTTCGCGGACAGACTGCGCAAACTCGGGGAAACATCGGTGATATTGCCCGATACATTGCCGGTGATCGTCTCCCCGCCTGAAATTGGTCGAAATCAGTTTACTGTTGCGATGCGCCGCGCAACTTCCGGCCTCGAAGCGTCGGAAATGCTGCGGGTAAAGGGTAGCGATGGCCGTTTGATCGCCCAAGAAACGGCGAAATTCGGACCGGAATCGACTACGGCCACCGTAACGATCGAAGTCCCTCTTGAGCTGCGCAATGAAATTTCGCGCCTTGAAATCGAAGGCGACACGACAGCAGCCTCGGTAGCGCTGTTGGACACTCGCTGGCGACGGCGGCCCGTAGGTTTGGTTTCCGAAACACCGCTCGACATGGGCCCATCGCTTCTGTCGGAACTTTATTACATCGAACGCGCCCTGCGCCCCTTCAGCGACTTGCGGCGCGGCCCGGTCGAAAAACTAATAGCCGATCCCCTCGCGGTAATCGCGATACCGGATAGTACGCCACTTGAGGCGACCGAGCGGCGTCAGCTATCGGCTTGGGCAGAAAAAGGAGGCCTCATTCTTCGCTTTGCCGGGCCGCGGCTCGCACAAAATGCCGAGGATCAGCTGGTTCCCGTGCCGCTAAGACGAGGTGGCAGAACGTTGGGTGGCGCTATGCTTTGGTCGCAACCGGCCCGCCTTGCGCCGTTCAGCCGGAAGAGCCCCTTTTTCGATCTCAAATTACCCGATGACGTGACCATTTCCCGCCAGGTCCTGGCCGAACCTTCTCCCGACCTCGGTGAAAAATCCTGGGCACGCCTTACCGACGGCACACCACTTGTCACGGCGAACCAAGTTGGGGATGGCTGGATTGTTTTGATCCACACGACGTCGAACGCGGCATGGTCCAACCTCGCGTTGTCCGGACTTTTCGTGGAAATGCTGGAACGCATCGTCGCGACGAGTCGTGGCGTCGCCGGTGCAGGCCAAGGCGATCGGCCCTTACCGCCAATTTCATTGCTGAATGCCTTTGGTCATCCCATAACCCCCGGACCGTCGACACGCGCGATCACGGCAAGCGAGTTCCCGGCGGCGACGGTAACGCCCGCGACACCACCCGGCATCTATGGCGACAGCAGCGATCGGCGTGCCCTGAATTTAGGTCCGCAAATCGGCAATTTCCGCGCGTTGGGCGCTCTCGCGGACGGGATTGAAGTAAGAAGCTATACGCCGACAGCGGAAGTCGATTTGAAGCCGTGGTTACTTGTTGGGGCGCTTATCCTCTTCATGATCGATGCTTTGGCAACGCTCATCCTCCGCGGGCTGATGCCGGGCCTTCGTCCCGGGATTACGGCGACTTTACTGGTCTTCGCCATTGTCTTCTTGCAAGCAACGCCCGGCCATTCGCAAAACGCGGACGATAACTTCGCCTTGGACGCGGCACTGGACACCCGCCTGGCATACGTGGTTACCGGGGACCCGTCCGTAGACGATACCAGTTTGCAGGGCCTTACCGGCCTCAGTCGCATGTTGAACAAACGCACCGCTATCGAAGCGGCCGCGCCCATCGGTATCGATGTCGAGCGCGATCCGCTTACACTCTTTCCGTTGCTTTACTGGCCCGTCACGGAAACGCAAACACCGGTCTCCGAAGCTACAATAGGCCGGTTAAACAGATTCATGGCGACGGGCGGCACGATCCTATTCGATATGCTGGATGGCGGCGCGAGCGACAATACGGGGCTACTGCGCAGACTGACAAGCGGGCTCGACATCCCACCATTGGCACCGGTCCCGCCCGATCATGTTCTGACGAAGGCATTCTACCTTATGCAGGCCTTTCCAGGCCGATGGGCCGATGGGCGGGTTTGGGTCCAGCGTCCCGGGGAACGGGCAAACGATGGTGTCTCCAGTATCATCGTCGGTTCAAATAATTGGGCTGCGGCATGGGCCATCGACGGTCAGGGACGCCATTTGTTTGCCGCTGTTCCCGGTGGAGAGCGCCAACGCGAAATGGCCTATCGATTCGGTGTCAATCTCGTCATGTACACATTGACCGGAAATTACAAATCCGACCAGGTACACGTTCCTTCGATCCTTGAACGGCTGGGGAATTAACAGCATGGCAGGGACAACAATCGAGTTCGCACCATTGCTTCCGTGGATCGCCGTGGCGGTTCTTGCAGTACTCGCAGCAGTGCTGGCCGGATTAGGATTATATGTCCGTGCGAACGGTGCCCTATGGCGGACATTGGCATTTTCGGTTTTGATTTTGACGCTCTTGAATCCATCGCTCGTGAACGAATTGCGTGAACCCCTCAAGGACGTTGCCGTCATCATCGTGGACGACACACCAAGCATGGGGCTTGGCGACCGCCGCAGCCAGGCTGCAGCAGCGCTCGAGCAACTTCGAGCTGACGCCAAGAAACATAGCGAAACGCTCGAACTTCGCATCGTGACGGTTGGCGAGAATGGACTTTCCGCTGCCGACCAGGGAACCCGGCTGTTGGCGCCCTTGTCGCGCGCGTTAAGCGATGTCCCGGCGCGCCGCATCGCGGGCGCGATTCTCTTGAGCGATGGCCAAGTCCACGACACGAGCTCGGAAAGCAGTATCGACGGGCTGCCAGCGCCGCTGCACGTCTTGCTCAACGGCCGCCCTAATGAGACGGACAGGCGACTCGTGATCGTCAAAGCGCCGGCATTTGGTATCGTCGGCAAGGAAATGGAGATGACCGTCCGGATCGAGGACGAGTTGGCAACGCAGGGCGATACGACAACACTTACATTCCGACGGGATGGCGGCGAAACCTCCAGTATCGGCGCGCCTATCGGTGCCGACTTCCCGCTCCCCTTCACGTTGAACCATGGCGGATCGACGGTGTTTGAAATCGAAGTCGAAGCGCGCCTCGATGAATTGACGCAAACCAATAATCGCGCCGTGGTATCGGTCAACGGCGTCCGCGACCGGCTCCGTGTTCTTCTCGTTTCCGGCGAACCCCATGCCGGCGAACGAACTTGGCGCAATCTGCTCAAGTCGGACCCTTCGGTCGACCTCATTCACTTCACGATTTTACGCCCGCCAGAGAAGCAGGACGGCACGCCCATAAACGAGCTCTCGCTGATCTCCTTCCCGACCCGCGAACTTTTCGAGGTAAAGATTGCGGATTTCGATCTCGTCATTTTCGATCGTTACCGCCGCCGCGGCGTACTACCGCCCAGCTATCTGCGCAATATTGTCGAATACGTCGCCAACGGTGGCGCATTGCTTGAAGCCGTTGGGCCGACCTTCGCCGGCCCGTTCAGTATTTATCGCACGCCGCTGGGCAAGGCGTTGCCTGGCGAACCAACAGGAAAAGTCGTGGAGCGGGGCTTCCGGCCAACAGTAACGAAAATGGGCGAACGGCATCCGGTTACGGCGGACCTCGCTGCGGGTGGATCGAATAAGAACTGGGGTCGTTGGTTCCGGCAGATCGACGTATCCGTCAAGCAGGGCCGAGTCCTCATGAACGGCGTGGATGAGAAGCCACTACTGATCCTAGACCGTTTCGGTGAAGGCCGAATTGCGCAGCTCAATAGCGACCATATTTGGTTGTGGGCGCGCGGTTACGAAGGGGGCGGCCCGCAGGCGGAACTGCTACGTCGGCTCGCACACTGGCTCATGAAGGAACCCGAACTGGAGGAAACAGATCTGCGCGCCATTGCCAAAGGCGATCAGTTGGAGATCACCCGACGCGATATCGATGCGGAGGCGCGGCCTATAAACGTCACCGGGCCGGATGGAAAAGTTACCGAGCTTGCACTGGAAGAACAACGCGAAGGCCTGTACGCCGGAAAGATGCCGATTACGCAGCCGGGGCTATATCGCGTAAGCGATGGTGACCGTGTTTTTATGGCCGCTGCGGGAACACTCAATCCGATCGAATTCCAGAATGTTCGTGCGACGGCTGATTTATTGACTCCTCTTAGCGAGGCCACCGGCGGTGCGATCAGGTGGCTCGATGGCGGCACGCCTCGTCTGCGGCGAACTGCACCGGGCCGAAATACAGCCGGGCGCGACTGGATCGGACTCACGGCAAACGGCGACTATATCGTCACCGGCGTTAATGTGGTGCCCCTGTTTCCCGCACTCGTCGTTCTTCTCTTGGCACTCAGCGCGACGGCCCTGGCCTGGCGGCGCGAAGGAGACTGATCGCAATGAATGCACCAATCCGAAGAATGACCGTCGGCGACCGTGCGCCAAACTTCCTGCTCAAAGACTTCGATGGTTCAAAACACGAGCTTTATAATACTGATATAACCGGTGGCCCGATAATCGTATTAATCCCGGGAACCAATGGCAGCGATATTCTGGGAAAATTCACCAAGCAGGCCGAGAAATTTTCCGCATTCGGCGCTCATCGATACGCCATCATCGCACCCAATGACGGAAATGGTCCTGCTGCATCGCGAGGCAGTGAATTCATTCTGCTAGAGGACCCGGACAATGCAGTTCGTCGCGGATATTTGGAGGCTTCGGGACTTTCAGCGCCGGCATTGTTCGCGTTGGATCCAAACCAGCGAATCGTCGCGATCGCTGACGCGGGCGAAGCTGACGCATTCAGCGATATTGCCCGTAAGGCCTTCGAACGGATAGCGCCGCGGGAACCACCCAAACTGATATCAGTCCAAGCGCCGGTACTGTTTATCCCCGACGCTCTCAGCGGCATCGATTGCGACAGGCTGATTGAGGCTTGGGATAAGGGCGGCAAACAAAAAAATGTCGTCAACGTTGCATCCGGTGCCGCAACTTCGAAAGCTGGCCGTTCCGAAGTAAAACGCCGCAGCGATGTCATAATCGAGGGCGCAATGGAACGCCACCTGTTGATCACCCTGATGCCTCGATTCGCACCAGAAATCGAAAGAGTGTTTTCGTTCGATAAGGAATGGGGGTTCGAGAAGTTCAGGGTCGGCTGTTATGAAGCCGAAGATGCCGGATTTTTTCGACCGCATCGCGATAACCCCTCCGAGGCGTTGAGTCATCGTCATTTCGCGGCCTCGCTCAACCTTAATGAGGGCTATGAAGGTGGTTATTTGCGTTTTCCAGAATATGGACCCGATCATTACGCGCCACCCAAAGGCGGTGTATTGGTGTTTTCCTGCGGACTTCTGCATGAGGTCGTGCCAGTCACTTCCGGACGCAGATTTACCCTGCTGACCTTTATAAGTACCAAGACATGATAGCATCGGCGCTCATGGGTAAACGTTGAGCAGCTCGAAAGAATTCCGGAATTTTGTACTCGACCAACTTGAAGAGGTCGAAGGTGTTACCGCGCGCGCGATGTTCGGTGGTTTTGGTATTTTTCGCGACGGCGTCATGTTCGGCCTCATAGCGCAAGGCACGCTCTACTTCAAAGCCGATGACATAAACCGAACGGCTCACGAAGGTGCAGGTATGCCGCCGTTTCGCTATACAAGAGGCGACAAGGTCCGTGAGATGTCATATTGGCAAGTCCCACTGGACGTTCTCGAGGATCCCGTCGAGCTTGCGACATGGACCTATCATGCGATTGCCGCCGCAGGCCGCGGACAATCCGAAAAATCAAAGACTTAACCGGCTTCAAGAAGGCCTACTGTCACGAGCGTTCAACATATTGTGAGAAACCTACAGAATTACCGCGTCTCGTTTGTCGAAGTTTTGCCCCTCCGATATAGTTTTTACAGGAAGGGTTCGGTAAATGAATCAAGCTATTGGCAATTATGGGGCGAGGAGGGTGGCGCCCGATATGCCGAAGATGGAAGAAGACCACGCGATTAACCCGGGCGAGATGCGCAAACGATCTGTTGTAATCGCCGGACATCGCACGAGTGTTTCCCTAGAAAATGCATTCTGGAATGCGCTCAAAGCGATCGCGAATTCACGCGGATTGACTGTCAACCAGATGGTAACCGAAATTGATAGTCGGCGATCCGGAAACCTGTCGAGCGCTATTCGTTTATTCGTCCTGGATTCCTATCGGCGCCAAGGTTCCGGCCGCGTCGCGTAGACGCATACAATACACCGCATTGCACATCCAGCTATCTAGCGTCCCAACCCTTTCAATAGGCCGCGTATTATATCCTGCGGCTGCACCTTCTCGGATTTTTCACTGTTCGCATCAGGTTTTGAACCCAGAATGCCCGGGAGAATTTGTTGCACCGGGTCCGAAGCAGCGGGCTTGTTGTTGTTCGAACTGAGAAACGAACCCCCGGTCTTTATATTCGGTGAATCCAGCGCGCCCTTAAGCGTGACGGAGATATAAGGTGATTGGGAATCCTGACTGCCCCGCGATACGGATGTTTTGGCGTCGACAAGCCAGCGTGGTAAATCCGCCGCGCCGACTGTTAGAGCCTGCGCCCCGGCGCCCCTAAGAATAGTATCGCGCGTTCCAACGACACCGCGCTCGACAACGAAGTTTCCAGATAAGTCCGCCGGCGCCCGGCCAAAGGCTTGGACCAGTTCATTGGTCAACCCGCCAACTTGTTTCAGTTCCTTTACCTTCTTGCCAAAAAGCGCGGTCGCGAGACCGATCGCGCCGATCGCACGGTCTTCCTGTTTCGTCGTTAGTATTTGAATTTTGCCAGCAAGATCGCCGGTGCCGCCAAGCGCCGATACGATGGCGGCCACTGAGCTTCCCGTCGTGTTGAGCGCCGCGTTCATCGACACAGGCCCCGACACCCGGGGCTCCTGCCCAAGTGTTTTTGCGGCGGTCACCAAATCGATATTCGACGCTACGACATTTGCCGACATCGCGGGCACACGAGATGCCGCGTCAACAATTGCAGTGGCGGATAAGGAACCGCCGAAGAGTCCGGCACGAAACTGACGAAGTGTGAGCTTTCCGGACTTTAAATCCGCCTCGACTACCGGCTCTGAAAGACGAATACGATCGCCGATAAGACCCGCCATGCGCAGCTTCAAATCCGCATCGACCCCGCTCAGCGCGGACAAATCGATTGGGTCCCGTGACCACCGGTCATTCGACTTCGAGCCCGTACCGCCGCCATTCGCAGCCGCAGCCCGCCCGCGTGCCGTTGCGGCACCTGTTTTCTTCGGTGCCGATAGAAACAGGTCGAGAAGTACTTCGCTGGTTGCGAGTTCGGCGCGGATGAATGGCCGTGCTCCGCCCGATTGAATTGCAAGGTTTCCTTTTACCGCAACGGGACCAGCATTTGCATCCAACCCTGAAATCTTCAGATCCACAGGTGTTCCTGCGAGCCGAAAGGCTACGGACAGTGGCCCGAGCGTTTTCGCCGCGGGATTGAATTCCGGGGACACGAGACGAACGAACTGCACGGTTTCAGGGTGATCAACCACGAACCCCATGTCCAATACTCGGGTTCCAAGGGCATCCTTTACCGTACCATCTAGTTGAATCTTGGCACCCGCGCCGGCAAGCTTGGATGTGACCTTCAGCGACTTTAGGTCACCTTCGAGACGGCCGGCCGCCGACGGTTTTCCAAGCTTATTATGCGGAATCGGCGATGTGGTCCCCAAGAACCGGAACAGCTTACCCGGATCGCTCGCGGCGATGCGATAGTCAAGCGCAACCGACGGTTTCCCGGACAATCCCTTTATTTCGCCGCTCGCTTCAGCCCCAACTCCCGCAAAATCCGCGACACTGCTCTTTCGAACGGTTAGCGCACCGCCCACCAGCAAACCATCGAAACGAACTTTGCGCGCTAACGTCTTCTCGACGGTCAAACGTTCAATTTGGGCGTCTATGTTCGCATCAAACATATCTAAGAAAGCCAAAGGGTTTGCGTCATTCGGAGCCTCCGTAGATTGCGAACCCTTTGCCTCCTTTTTGCTACTGACCGCCGGTCGCGACGACGAGGGACGCGGCTTATAGGCGTCCATATTCAGTTGATCGATGGCCAGCCGTAACCCAAAACCCGGACGCTCTCGCAGCGCAACGGCAAGCCCGCCCGTCATTGTACTGGCGTCAAGCCGGATATTGATATCAGGCACTTCAACTGCTGTCGGGGTTACCTTGATCTTGCTCGCATAGGAAAAGCCACGCAGCCGATCTGCAGGCAATGTTTGAATATCCGCACCCGCCCAACCAAGAAGCGCGCGTAAATTATCCGACGCCGCGGCGACTTCGCCTTCGAAGCGGGGGGTCCCCTCCAAAACAGACAAGAACCCAAGGAGAGAGATATCCGATCCGCCCGGCAGCAGTGCAGACGCGCGATCGAGCGTCACAGCGCCATTGGCAAGAGCCGCCCGCAGCCCAACCTCACGAATCACGCCATTCCGATATTGGACGACATCGATTGACAAATCGAATGACGCGCTGATGTTCTGTGGCAGCGAAAATGGCGACGCTTTGGATTGCGCGGATTTATCCGGCACCGTATCGGCACCCTTATCAGCGGGCTTCGCCTTGGCGGTTCCTGTGTTTGCAGCGTCAGCAAGTAGATCGTCCAAATTCAGCCGGCTCACGGAAATCGCAATATCCGCATTGACTGTTTCACCGAGGGTCACGCTAACCGCGCCGTTACCGGAAAATGCACCGAGTTTAATCGCCGTATCGTTTAGTGCGATCGCGTCAGGCGAAACCATAAGCATGCCGTCTAGGGAGACTGGACGCGCAAGAGAACTCGGCAGCGGATCTTTGACGATAGCGGATGCAATCCGTGCCGCGTCAGAACCTTCAATCTCAAGTTTTCCGGATAGTAACCCTGTTGGAATTGGTGCCAACATTCGGCCATTGAAGCGGATTTCCGCGTCTGCTTCTGTCAGCACCGCCTTTAGGCTGAGTGTCAGCGGTTCCGCACCTTTGAGTGTCCCGGTTTTGAGTTCAATCGAAACTGGGATATTCCGTGCGCGGGCGGAAGCAGTAACCTCGAAAGGTCCGGAAAGCGATGGCGCCGACACTGCTATGTCAAGACCATCGATCGTTTCCAGAGTACCGGACCGAGCGTCACGAAAGCTCAACGATCCGCCCCGAATTCGAACGTTCGCCAGTGAAATATCAAGCGGTGCATCGGATTGAGTATCGCCTTGCGGCGCCGAATCTGACGACTCGGCAGCAGCTTGCTGGATATCCCAACTTGCCTTGCCGTCCTTGTCGATTTCGAGGGCAATGACAGGCTCGATTAATTCAAGCTGTTCAACAACAATACGCCGCTCGAGCAAAGCTGCGATGGAGACGCTGACCCGGAGCTCCTTAAGATTGACCATGTCGGCCGATCGCGCGCCTTCGAAATTGGCGATGCGCACGCCAGCGACACGGAGTGCCGGTGCCGGCAATATGGAAAAGGCAATATCGCCATCAATTGCAGCCGCGCGCCCCGTGTTGTCACGGACTGCGGCAACGATCTGACCTTTGTAAGCATTCCAGTCGACAAAGCTGGGCCCGACAAGGACTGCGACGACGAGCACCACCAGCAACGCGGCAAGTGCGATGAGAACATTTTTCAAGCGAAAGCTCCGAGAAATCGAACACGGGCAGGCGGACCGAATCTAACAATACCCAGCGCGGAAACCCCCATACAGTTAAGACCTTTGTTGGGGTATTTCAAATGCTGTTACTTTTTGTCGTTGTGCGTTCTTAAGGTCGCAGCATTTTTCCCGGATTCATGATGTTTTCGGGATCCAGGGCATTTTTAATGCTCCGCATGACACTGACGGCTTCGCCATGTTCCGCGGTCAGGAAATCCAACTTGCCCATGCCGATTCCATGTTCGCCTGTGCACGTGCCACCCATCGCGATCGCTCGATGATTGAGACGACCGGTAAGCGCCTTCGCCCGCTTCAAATCCTCCGGATCATCTGGATCGATCAGCAGAACGACATGAAAATTTCCGTCTCCTGCATGGCCAACGATTGGTCCCACGAATCCAGACTCGTCGATATCACGCCGGGTTTCCAGAACGCATTCCGCCAGATTGGAAATCGGCACGCAGGCATCCGTTGTGACGCCGCGCTTGCCAGGAGATAAAGCCAGAGCCGCAAAATAAGCGTCATGCCGCGCCTGCCAGAGATAATTTCTGTCTTCCGTTTTCGTCGCCCAGCGGAATTCGCTGCCCCCAAACTCATCCGAAATTGCCCCGACCATTTCCGACTGCTCGGCGACCGACGCCTCGGAACCGTGAAACTCATAAAGCAAGGTGGGTTTGCTCTCATAGCCCTCCAATTTGGAGTAAGTAATGCAGGCGCCCATCTGTACATCGTCGAGCAGTTCAATGCGCGCCACGGGAATGCCGGATTGAATTGTCGTAATTACCGTATTCACCGCATCGGCGAGTGTCGGATACTGGCAAACCGCCGCTGACATCGCTTCCGGGATGCCGTACAGACGAAGCTGAACCTCGGTAATGATGCCGAGTGTTCCTTCGGATCCAACAAACACACGCGTCAGATCATATCCAGCCGCGGATTTGCGTGCCCGGCCTCCTGTTCGAATGACCCGGCCATCCGCCAACACCACCGTCAACCCCAAGACATTTTCGCGCATGGTGCCGTAGCGTACCGCGTTAGTACCGCTCGCCCGAGTCGCCGCCATCCCGCCTATCGACGCATCCGCTCCTGGGTCAATCGGGAAAAACAGGCCTGTGTCGCGCAAATGCTCATTAACCTGCTTGCGGGTCACGCCCGCTTGAACGCGGCAATCCAAATCTTCCGAATTGACTTCCAGAACCGCGCCCATCTCTGAAACATCGATACAAATGCCGCCATGTAAAGCCACGACATGACCTTCAAGCGAGGTCCCGGTGCCGTAGGCAATTATCGGCGTGCCGTGCCGCGCGCAGATTTTGACCAATTCACTGACTTCTTCGGTGGTGTGTGCGAAACACACCGCGTCCGGCGGCATCGCGGCGTAATAGTCCTCGCCATTGCCATGATGTTCGCGTACCGCAGCCGCAGTCGACACACGGTCGCCGATTACGCCACGCAGTTCCTCTATCAACGGCTTGGTAACCGGGGCGTACGCTGCTTCTGCCGACATGGCACTCTTCCTTACAGGTTTTCCATGGTAATCAAGGTAGCCTGCCCCCTATCTGCCTTCAACCTTTCCCATTGCGGCCAAATAAAACCTTCACGATGATCGAGTTCGACACCAATCTCCTTGCCGCGGCCGGCTTCATGGCGCTAGGGGGATTGCTGCGCGGATTTCTAGGCTTTGGTGGCTCCATGGGGGCTGTCCCCGGATTGAGCCTTATTTACGGGCCGCTCGGCGCCGTGTCGATCGTTCTGCTGGCGGATATTGGCGCGGTTCTTCAATTGTTGCGCACGGCCATGCAACAATCCGAAAAGCGGATCGTGGCGCCACTGGCGCTCGCTTCAATTTTGACGACGCCGTTTGGCGCGTGGTTGTTAATCAATATCGATCCCGCTGACATGCAGCGCGCAATCGCGATAACCGTGCTTGGATTCGTGGCTATTCTAATGGTGGGTTGGCGCTATCAAAAACCACCGAATTTACCAATAATAATTGGGGTTGGTACCGTCGGCGGCATTCTGAGTGGCGGTGCCGGCATGGGGGCACCGCCGGCTGTCCTGTTTCTGTTGTCGGGTCCGCACGGACATGAAGCGGTCAGAGCCAATATCATCGGCTATCTCGCCATCGCAAACATGACTGCCTTGATAACGATTTGGATCAATGGTGCGTTGACCGCCGAAATCGCGCTGCGCGCTCTAATCCTTGCACCCCCTTACCTTATTGCAATCTGGATCGGCGGAAAGCTGTTCGCGTACGCGTCCGAAGGGTTGTTCCGTTATGCTGCTCTGGCTGTCGTCACCGTTATCGGTATCACTGCGCTCATACTTTGAGAATACAATCCGTTCAACGAAGCTTATAGCGGATTTCCGAACCATCTCTGCCTTCGAATTGTACCTGTACGAGGACTTTGTGCGCGTCGTACCAAAGATTGCGTTTGAAATCCCCGGTCATGACATAGAGCTTGGCGCGCACGGATTTTCCGCGCACTTCTATCACCTCTTCCCCGGATTCTCGAACCGACACATTCATCATATCGCCATCCGCAGGATCAAGTATCGTTTTCTGATCAACGACCGCGATATTCCACAAGCTCGCCGGTATCGTGCGGGGGTCGATTGCCGTTCCGTCGCCATTGATAGAAAGCGTCAGGTTATCGCCCGCAGACGTAACCGCGACGCGATAATCGTCGCCATTGTCATTGGTCTGCACGGACATCCCAACCAGCCGACCGTTCCGCCATTCCTCGCGCGCCGTATGCTCAAATAAATACAGTGGAATAAAGGCGAGCCGATAATCGACCTTTGCCTCGATCTGAACGACCGTCGGCTCGCCCACCTTTTCGAACCGAATGACGTGGCTGCCAATTTCCGCACCATCGCGCAAAATCGCAAAATCTAGGATCCCTTCCTCGGGAACGCCTGCTGCCATCACCAGGCGGGGAACCAAGAGCATCGTCAAAATTGCGCTATATTTAAGTGATTTGAACACGACACAGTCCCTCGACTAACTTACCTGACATTGGTTCTAAACACTGACTTGTGTTCGATGCAACACGCTACGATTGCTGACGCGCGACCTTCACGAGGCTAGTATGTCGATATGATGGAGAGGTTCTGCAACCGCATGACAACCGCAGCGTCAACAGGGCTATCGATTTTGGTCCTTTCGTTGATCATTCTTTGGCCCGCCATACCGGCTCGAGCGGAAACCGTCGCGGTGGAATTAATCCTGGCGATCGACTGTTCATCGAGCGTGGAACCGCACGAGTATGAATTGCAGATGCGCGGTATCGCCGATGCGTTCCGCTCCTCCCCCGTTGTGCAGGCACTGTCTTCAGCCATCCCGAACGGCATTGCTGTTACGCTGGTTCAATGGTCAGGCGCCAGCATGCATACCCAGGCGGTCCCATGGATGCATGTTCACGATAAGAAAAGCGCCGCGGCTTTCGCCAGCGAAATCGAACAGTCACCACGGTATATGCGATGGGGCGCTACGGCGCTCGGAGAAGCGCTGAGCTTTTCCGCGGGCCTGTTCGAGGAGAACGGGTTCGAAGGCGTACGCCATGTGATCGATGTTTCCGGCGATGGCAGCTCGAATCAAGGCGTATTTCCAACCGAAGTTCGGCAGTTGGTCATTGCCGCCGGCATCACGATAAATGGCCTCGCCATTCTCAATGATGAACCAGATCTGGCTGTTTACTATAAAAATCAGGTAATCGGCGGCCCTAGATCATTTGTAGAAAGCGCGAAGAATTTTGCCGACTTCGCGACCGCAATCCGCCGAAAGCTGATTCGAGAAATTGGCAGCCCGCCATCGGTACGCCTGGAGACACAAACGGCGGAAATTCTAAACTGAAAGATCAATGTGGCCGGTTCCGATTATTCGAACACTACCTTTTCGCCATCCGTTTTCAATACCTTGTGAATTTCGAACTCATTCCCGGCATCATCCTTAACCCAGTAGTGCAGCGTAATCGTGTCTTTGGCCGCCGGTGTCGCAACATGGTGACCTTTTTGCAGCAGCACTTGCGACGCATCGACACGATAAGCAACCAGAGCGTCGACGCATTCCTCTCCATTGCGCACGCAGACTTTCCCCCGGGAAATATTCGCCCCGACGCCACCGGATTCCGTGAACTGGCGATTATGGGTATAGGTGTGCCGGCCATCCTTGAACGCATAGGATAGATCTACAAGGTCCAGGACGACCTTTGCCTTGCCGGTCACCGGCGCGGGCTCCTCGTCGCACGCAGCCGTCAAAAGTGCCAGGCTTGCCGCCAGAATCGCTCCGGACGACCGCATCACGCAGCCGTGCCGCCGACCGTTAGTCCGTCGATACGCATCGTTGGCTGACCAACGCCAACGGGTACGCTTTGCCCGTCCTTACCGCACGTGCCCACACCAGGATCCAAGGCCAAATCATTACCGATCATGCCAACCCGGGTCATGGCATCCGGGCCATTGCCGATCAGCGTCGCGCCCTTAACTGGCGCGCCAATTTTACCGTTTTCGACCATATAGGCTTCCGTGCAACTAAAGACAAACTTGCCACTGGTGATATCGACCTGGCCGCCACCGAAGTTAACCGCATACAATCCATTCTTTACCGACGCGAGAATTTCCGCCGGCTCTTTGTCACCACTCAGCATGTAGGTGTTGGTCATGCGCGGCATTGGCGCGTGACCGAAGGATTGTCGCCGCCCGTTCCCGGTCGCATCGACACCCATGAGCCGAGCATTCATGCGATCCTGCATATACCCGACTAAAATACCGTCTTCGATCAGCACCGTTCGCGACGATGCCGTCCCCTCATCATCGATCGAAATGGAACCACGGCGGTCGGAAATCGTTCCATCATCGACGATCGTGACGCCGGGCGATGCAACGCGTTCACCCATCAGCCCGGCAAACGCCGACGTCTTCTTGCGGTTGAAATCTCCTTCCAAACCGTGGCCGACCGCCTCATGTAAGAGGACGCCGGGCCATCCCGGCCCCAAAACCACGGTCGTTTCCCCTGCCGGTGCGGCGACCGACTCAAGGTTCACGACCGCTTGCCGAAGCGCCTCGTCGGTTTGCGCCTGCCAGGCATCGGGCTGCACGAAGGCTTCATAGGACGTGCGCCCGCCGACGCCATGTCCGCCGCTTTCCATGCGGTCCCCTTCGCCAACGACAACGGAGACATTCAGCCGGACAAGAGGTCGGATATCAGCGACACGAAAACCGCCGGGACGAATAATCTGCACCGCCTGCCATTCGCCCGCAATCGACGCCGTAACCTGCCGGACGCGCGGATCGCGGGCCCGCGCGTAAGCGTCGATTTCCGTAAGCATCTTCACTTTTGCGCCGAAATCCATCTGCCCCAACGGGTTTTCATCGGCATAGAGGCTTTGATTGGTCCCCGACGGCCCATCCGCCAGTGTACCGCTGTGGCCGGCCTGAACGGCGCGGACCGTATCAGCGGCCCGTTTGATGGCCGCCTCGGTCAACTCCGCGGAATGAGAATAACCCGTCGCGTCACCAGCAATCGCCCGCAGGCCAAACCCCTGCATGGTATCGAAACTCGCGTTTCGCACCCGGCCATCGTCAAAGGTGACGCTTTCAGCTTGGCAATATTCCAAATACAGCTCGCCGTCATCCGCGTCACGCAACGCGTCATTCACGAGACCTTCGGTTCGCGCCGTGTCGAGGCCCGCCCGGTTAAAGAATAATTCGTCAGTCGTCGAAAGATCGGACACGCTTGCCTCTTCCTTTTCAATGCGGCGGCGCAGAATGCGATAACCAGCCTTTAATTGTTACCCAAATTACGACGGATAGCGTTGCGAAGTACATGTGTTTCGCAACAGCGGCGCCCTATCCTGTAAGTGTGACCTCGCATATCAAATTGTAAGGCTACAGCGTGTATCGATCTTTTCGAAACAATTGAATTTAAGTTGATACAACGGATTTGATTAATAAAAATTAAGAAAAACTAGTATAAGCATCTGTAATTACCGTTATTCTTGCTATTTATCTGACGAAGTGATAAGCAGAATCGTTAACTAGTAGAGGATTTTGGGTAATGTCTAATAATGCCGATAACACCATGGCTGATGAAGAGACATTAATTCGTGTCCAGCATGCCGTCGTAATCCAGAACGCAACAGATATACGTGCGCTAAACGACTTATTGTCGGTAGGGTGGCGGGCCGTCTCCTCTGCACCCATGGATGCAGGCGTACTCGTCATTCTTGAACGTGCCGGTTTACAAGAGGACGTCGAGGAAATGCGCCAAGCGCTCGGATATAACACTTTGGCCGACCCAAAGGCTTAGAAGCAAAAACCTTCCTGGCGCCTGTATCACATCGGAAATCCGTAAAATTAATCGTTTAGTAAGCTTCCAACGCAAACATCCGAGCGTCGACGTAACACTTCGTTATTCTGAGACGATTAAGTAAATGAAACAAGTCATCATCTTGGTGCTCGCGTTATCGCTTGCCGCCTGTAAAACCACGGACGATCCCGATAATCAGCGTGCCGTCGGAGCGGTCGCGGGCGCCATTTTCGGCGCCTTCATCGGTTACAACTTCTTCGGCGGCGGGTCCGGACAGGACG
>JAJFJB010000248.1 GCA_021774435.1 Alphaproteobacteria bacterium | reverse complement strand
TGGTGAAACGGGAAGCCGGTGCGATTCCGGCGTGGCCCCCGCCACTGTGAATGGACAGCGCCGCGTTCATGTTGCCACTGGCCTTAGGCCGGGAAGGCGGACGCGGAATTGTACAAAGCCAGGAGACCGGCCGTCATTCTGTAACCTCGAACCGTAAGGGCGGAGGGCCCTTGAAGGAGTGACTATGAAAAAAATCCTCACTGCTATCGCCGTTTGCATATTTGCGACTCCGGCATTCGCACATCCCGGTATGGAGCAGAGCGCCAGTGCCGTTCATGAAGCGCTGCATTTGTCCGGTAGCTTCGAACCTCTGATCCTGATAGTGGCGATTGCTGTCGGAATCGTTGCATACAAAAAACGCTTCTAGATAACTTGCACTTGCGTTCGCGCGCGGTTCGGCGTACATACCGGCGCGCGCGAATAGCGCGGGCTTCGTTTTTGGGAGAGTTCCATGTTTGAATTGCGACGACGTTTCCGAGGTGAAATGTAACGCGTAATAGAGTCTCTGTAAGACGGATGCTTCGAAAAATCGGGCGTGCCTTATTCAGGGACGCCCGTTTTATTTTGTGAAGAAGGACCCAGGAAATGGCGGCAACTGTATTCATCGATGGCGAAGCCGGCACGACAGGCTTGCAAATCCACGCAAGATTGGCGGAGCGGCAGGATGTGGAACTCCTGCATTTGTCCGACTCCGAGCGTAAGGACCCGCAACGGCGTCAGGCGATGCTGAACCGTGCCGACCTGTCGATCCTGTGTCTGCCGGATGATGCGGCGCGCGAAGCGGTTTCGATGATCGAAGAACCCAACGCGCGGGTGATTGATGCGAGTACCGCCCACCGTGTGGCGGAGGACTGGGTCTATGGCATGGCCGAATATGATACGGATCAGACGGCCCGCATCGCCAGTGCGAAAAGAGTCAGCAACCCGGGCTGCTATCCTGTTGCCACGATCGCGCTGGTGCATCCGCTTGTCGAGGCGGGACTGATTCCCGAGGATTGGCCGCTGACTGTCAACGCTGTTTCCGGGTATTCCGGCGGCGGCAAAGGGCTGATCGCGGCTTTCGAGAATCCAAAAGCCGACAATCGCACGGATGACAATTTTCAAGTCTATGGCCTTTCGTTGGAACATAAACATGCGCCGGAAATCCATAAATATACTGGTTTGCAGCACAGGCCACTGTTCGTTCCCAGTGTTGGGCGCTATGCCCAGGGCATGATCGTGCAGGTACCTCTGCAGCTTTGGGCATTGCCATTGCAGCCCAAACCGGCAGACCTTCACGCGGTTCTGGCCGATTATTACGCGGGGCGGCGTTTCGTCACGGTGGCGTCACAGGCAGATACCGCGGAAATCGCGCGCTTGGAGCCGGAAGCATTGAACGGTACTAACGAGCTGCGCCTGCATGTCTTCGGCAATGAAGCGGAAGGACAGGCCATCCTTGTCGGGTTGCTCGACAATCTTGGTAAGGGGGCGTCTGGCATGGCTGTGCAGAACATGAACATTATGTTGGGTCTGCCGGAAGATACCGGATTGTCTTAGAGACCGGGACGTTAACGTGCAGACGCTGCGACGGCTTCGTTGCAAATAGCCTGGAAACGGCGGGCAATTTCTGGCGCGCCGAAGTTCCGGGAAATGTAATCATATGCCGATTGCGCGCAGCTCTTCCGCTGTTTTGGTGAGTTCAACAGATCGTCAATTTTTTCTGCGAATTCACTTTCGGTGTTGGCGTTTGCATAATGTTCGCCATCCATAAGCGCAATGCCTTCGACGCCGATATCCGTCGAGACAATCGGCGACCCCATGGCAACAGCCTCGATCACCTTAAGCCGCGTTCCGCCGCCGACACGTAATGGAATGACGAACAAGTCGGCATCGTGGACGAACGGTTCGACCGAAGGAACCGAGCCGGTAAATGTAAAATCATAACCCTTCGCCGCGGCTTTTTGAATTAGATCCTTAGGCGGATTTCGGCCGACAATGGTAAATTTTACCTTTGGCCGTTTTGCCCTGAGGGGCTCCCAAACCGCATCCATCATCCATTCGATGGCATCGATATTCGCTGCCGATCCCATTGCCGCCGTGAAAACGAGGTGCCCTGCATCCGGCGGAACGTCTCTCTCGTTGATCCGGCACTCATAACGCGCCATATCGAGACCCGTCGGAATGTCGCGTATGACAGCCGGGTCCAGACCATATTGTTCGTTGAAAAAGCGTCTGTCGCGTTCAGAGACGGCAATGACGCGATCATAGGCGTTCAATACCTGCTTCTCGAAACGCATCATTTTTTGGTGCTGATTTCGCCAAATCGCTCTGCGTATCAGATCTTCAGCGACACGCGCGTGGCGTTCAAAAATCTCCGCCTCGACATTATGCGTAAAGACGACGCTTGGTTGGCCGATTACTTCGGGCATCAAGACATGCGTATGGACGAAATCCACAACGACAACGGCCGGGTTCTTCGAAAGTGCCTCCTGGATAGTGCGCTTGGCAATCGCGGATTGGTCCGTGGCAACCGGGATCGGCAACGGTGATGCCAGGTTCAGCAACCTTGTATATTCGAAGAAACGGCCACGTTTGGGTTCTGGCCAGCTGATAAAGCGGTCGCAAATTTCTGCCAGCTCCGCGTCGCGCGGCGGGTCATTTTCCGGGCGCGGCGACAGCAGCGTTACGGAATATTCGAGCTTGTTTAGGTATTTGAGAATATCAGCGGTTCGAAGCTTGCCGCCGGAATCGGCGGGAAACAGAAACCAGGGCGCTATGAAAAGGAGCTCTGGTTTCCCCCTCACCAGCAAATGCCTTCGTAATTATCGAAATCGGCATCTTCCAGTTCCTTGTATCCCTGCAGATCGACGATATTCAGCTTTTTCGAGCCGGATGTCAGCAATTGCAGGGTATTTTTATTGGCGTGACCCACGACCACAATATTAGCACCTTGCAATGCCGTTTCCGGCGATTGCTGGAGCATTCGGTCGAGGTGCGGAATCTCACGTTCGATAAACTCGCGATTGCTGCCAACCAACCTCGCGAGCTCAAGGCTTTCATCGAATATTTTCAGGTCGTAACCGCGCCCGATGAGGCGCTCAGCCAGCGCGACAAATGGTGATTCCCGCAAATCGTCCGTGCCTGATTTAAAAGCAAGCCCCAGCAGCGCTATCTGTTGGCGGCCGTGTTTGCTGATCATCTCGAAGGCGCGGTCGATGTGTTGATTGTTGCTCGTGATCAGGCTTTCGATGAGACTGAGTTGTATATTCCCCGATCTTGCGAGGGCGGCGACGCTGCGGATTTCTTTCGGCAGGCAGGAGCCGCCAAATGCAAATCCAGGCCTCAAATAGGCGCTCGAAATGTTGAGTTGGCGATCCTCGCAAAACAAACGCATGGCATTCCGTGAATCCATGCCGTGCATCTTGAGAAGGGCGCCCATCTCGTTAGCGAAAGAGATCTTCACCGCGTGATAGGTATTCGATAAATATTTGATCGCTTCGGCTGCTTCGCATTCGACCTCGTGAATGGGGGCGTCGATGCCGGCGTAAAGCTCTTTCAACACGGCATGGCCGCTTGCCGTCGGGCTGCCGCTGACCGTAAATGGCGGTGCATAGAAATCTTTAACCGCGCTACCTTCGCGCAAGAATTCCGGGTTGTTGGCAACGACGAGGCGGTCGTCCAACTTTCGTCCGCTGGACTCTTCTAATGTTGGGACAATCAAATCGCGAATTGTGCCCGGCGGGATGGTCGAACGGATGACAACGGCGTGGCTGCTATCCTTGTCCTTTATGGCGGACCCGATATCGGTCACGACTTTTTTCAGGGCGCCCAGGTCCGGGGTTCCATTCGCCGCACTCGGCGTGCCAACCGAAACCAGTGAAACGTCGCTTTCCAGCACCGCTGCCCGGACATCGGTGGTTACAGTCAGTCGTTTCTCAGCGACGGCCGTTGCAATACGTTCTTCGACACCAGGTTCGACGACGGGGGATTTCGCCGACATGATCATGTCAAGTTTGGCCTGACTTATGTCGACGCCAATAACGCTGTGCCCCATGTCGGCAAAACACGCGCTTGATACCGCGCCGACATATCCAAGGCCAAAAATACTAACTCGCACAGGTACTTCCTCCGCAATCCATTACAGGATGGCTTATACTTGAACTAAAATGGTTTAGAAACCAACTACGTTTGCCGCGAACCATATCCACCAAAATAGGCGTATTTAGGCAGTATTCGGTTGGATGGTCGTTGTCTATGCCGAAATTTCCGCTCCCGAGACCCGCGCAGCACAGAATTTGAACTCTGGGATCTTGCCGAAGGGGTCGAGCTGCGGGTTTGTCAGGACGTTGGCCGGTGCCTCCGCGAAGCAGAAGGGGATGAAGATCAGCCCTTCCGGAATTGCGCCGTCGACGCGCGCCATAAGCTCGATGGTCCCACGCCGGGTTTCGACGCGGATCATGTCGCCCGCCTTCAAGCCGAGTTTATGCAGATCGCGAGATGACATTTGCGCGATGGCTTCCGGTTCGATGGTATCGAGGACGCGGCTGCGCCGGGTCATCGCACCGGTATGCCAATGTTCCAGCTGACGGCCGGTCGTCAGCACCATCGGGTATTCGTCGTCGGGTTGCTCGTCGGGCGGAATGATATCGGCTGGCACCAGCTTGCCGCGTCCCGAGGCGGTGGGGAAGCCGTCGCCGAAGACGATCTCGTTGCCGGGTTTGTCGGGCGCATCGACGGGATAGGTGACGGCGCTTTCCCGTTCGAGCCGATCCCAGGTGATATTGTTCAAGGACGGCATGACGCCCTTCATCTCGGCGAATACATCACTCGGATGGGTATAGGTCCAGTCGAGGCCGATCCGCCGGGCGACTTCCTGAATGATCCACCAGTCCTGGCGTGCATCGCCTGGCAGGTCGAG
This sequence comes from Alphaproteobacteria bacterium, assembly GCA_021774435.1. Classification (GTDB taxonomy): domain Bacteria; phylum Pseudomonadota; class Alphaproteobacteria; order UBA8366. The sequence continues at coordinate 9,953 of JAJFJB010000248.1, read as the reverse complement.
TGCGAGGCGGCCCATCTGGACCTGACGGTTGGTATTGGTGACGGTGCCGTCTTTTTCCGGCCAAGCGGAGGCGGGCAGGACGACATCGGCATGGAAGGCGGTTTCCGTCAGGAACAGATCCTGCACAACCAGATGTTCGAGCTTGGCGAGCGCTTCGCGGGCATGGTCGGCGTCCGGGTCGGACATCGCCGGGTTTTCGCCCATGATGTACATGCCCTTGATAATATCGTCATGCACCGCATCCATGATTTCGACGACCGTCAAACCCCGTTCGGGGTCCAGCGGCGTGCCCCAGACATCCTCGAAACTGCCGCGGACGTCTTCGGAACCGACAGCCTGATAATCCGGGTAGAAAATCGGGATCAGACCGGCGTCCGACGCGCCCTGCACATTGTTCTGGCCGCGCAGGGGATGTAGACCGGTGCCCGGTCGGCCAACCTGTCCGGTAATCAGGGAGAGCGCGATCAGGCACCGGGCCTTATCGGTGCCGTGCGTGCTTTGGGAGATACCCATGCCCCAGAAGATGATCGACGATTCCGCACGGGCGTAGCTGCGCGCCACGGTGCGCAGGGTTTCGGCGTCGATCCCACAAATTTCCGCCATCGCTTCCGGGGTGAAGTCAGCGATATGTTCCTTCAGGCTCTCAAAACCCTCTGTCTGAGATTCGACATACTGTTTGTCATACAAATCCTCGGTCACGATGACGTTCAGCAGCGCGTTCAGCATTGCCACATCGGTGCCGGGCTTGAACTGCAGCATATGCGAGGCGTGCTTTTTGAGCGCCTGGCCGCGTGGGTCCATGACGACGAGCGTCGCGCCACGTTTTGTCGCCTGTTTGAAGAAGGTCGCCGCGACAGGGTGGTTTTCCGTCGGGTTGGCGCCGATGACGATGATGAGCTCTGAATCCCGGCAGGCAGTGAAGGGTGCGGTCACTGCGCCTGAGCCAATGCCTTCCATCAGCGCCGCCACGGAGGAGGCGTGGCAAAGCCGGGTACAGTGATCGACATTGTTGGTGCCAAACCCGGCACGGACCAGCTTCTGGAACATATAGGCTTCTTCGTTCGATCCCTTGGCGGAGCCGAATCCGGCAAGCGCCTGCGAGCCGTCACGGTCGCGAATGGTCTTCAGGCCGCCGCCCGCGCGATCCAGAGCTTCTTCCCAGGTCGCTTCGCGAAAATGGGTCCACGGGTTGGCCGGGTCGATATCGATAGCCGCACTTTTTGGCGCATCGTCGCGGCGGATCATCGGTTTGGTCAGACGGTGCGGGTGTTTGACGTAGTCGAACCCGAAACGGCCTTTGACGCAGAGCCGGTTTTCGTTCGCCGGACCGGTGCGTCCCTGAACGGCCGCGATTTCGTTGTCTTCGTTGATCTGATAGGTGATCTGGCAGCCGACGCCGCAATAGGGGCAAACGCTCTCGACGTCGCGCAGCGGCTCGGTCTTGCCGACACCGTTCTCATCGACCAGCGAGGCTTCCATGAGGGCGCCGGTCGGACAAGCCTGCACGCATTCGCCGCAGGCGACGCAGGTGCTATTGCCCATCGGGTCGTCGAAATCGAAGACAATCTTGCTGCCGTGGCCGCGATAGGCCATGCCGATGACGTCGTTGACCTGGACCTCGCGGCAGGCGCGGACGCAGAGATTGCAGTTGATGCAGGCATCGAGATTGACCGCCATCGCGGTGTGGCTGGAGTCGGCCTTGTGCGGCGTGCGTGCGGGCAGGCGGCTGTCGGTGATTTCGACATGATCGGCCCAGTGCCAGAATTTGGACTGCGGGTCGTGCGCGGCCGAACGCTTGGGCTGGTCGGCCGCCAGCATCTCGAAGACCATTTTGCGGGCGCCTTTGGCCCGGTCCGAGGCGGAATTCACGACCATGCCTGGGTTCGGTGTGCGGATACAAGACGCGGCGAGGACGCGCTCGCCTTCGATTTCCACCATGCAGGCGCGGCAGTTGCCGTCCGGTCGGTATCCCGGATCCGGCGAATGACACAGATGGGGAATTTCGACGCCAAGCCGAGTGGCGACCTGCCAGATCGTCTCGCCCGGCTGTGCTTCGACGTCGTCGCCGTTCAGCGTGAAGGTAACGGTGTCGGTCATACGACCTCCTCACGGAAATGCTTCAGGACCGAAAATAACGGATTGGCTGCCGCCTGACCCAGTCCACAGATCGAGGCATCCGCCATGGCCCGTCCCAGCTCTTCGAGCAGCGGTACGTCCCAATCGCTATCCGACATCAAGGCAACGGCTTTTTCCGTGCCCACGCGACACGGCGTGCACTGGCCGCAACTCTCGTCCTCGAAAAAGCGCATCAGGTTGCGCGCGACGTCGCCCATATTGTCTTTGTCGGACAGGATAACGACGGCATGCGAGCCGACGAAACAGCCTTCGGATTCCAATTTGCCGAATTCCAGGGGCAGGTTGCCCTTCGCGGCAGGCAGGATTCCACCCGATGCGCCGCCAGGCAGATAGGCCTTGAAAGTATGTCCTGCCGCCATGCCACCGCAGAATTCGTTGATGAGCTCCTGTACGGAGATACCTGCGGGTGCGAGCTTGACGCCGGGTTCGGCGACACGGCCTGATACCGAAAAGCTTCTAAGGCCCTTGCCGCCATTGCGTCCCTGATCGCCGAACCAGCCGGCACCCTTTTCGACGATATCCCGAATCCAGAATAGCGTTTCCACATTGTTGACAAGGGTCGGGCGGTTGAACAGGCCGACCTGTGCGACATAGGGTGGGCGGTGCCGGGGGAGGCCGCGCTTGCCCTCGATGCTTTCGATCATCGCAGATTCTTCGCCGCAAATGTACGCGCCCGCTCCGCGCCGAAGTTCAATCGAGTCCTTTTTGGCAAGACCAGCTGCAACGAGTTTCGGAATCTCTGCCAGAAGCAATTCACGGACCTGCGGATACTCGTCCCGGAGATAAATATAAACCTTGTCTGATTCGACCGCCCGGGCACCGATCAACATACCTTCCAGGAATCGATGTGGATCGGTTTCCAGATAGTGTCGGTCCTTGAAAGTGCCTGGTTCGCCTTCGTCGGCGTTGACCGTCATCAAACGAGGTTTTGGTTCGGCCCGGACAAGCTGCCACTTGCGGCCGGTGGGAAACCCGGCACCGCCGAAGCCGCGCAGCCCGGAATCATCTAAGGCGGCGAGAATGTCATCGACGCTCTTACTGCCGTCGAGACAGGATCGCAGCAAGGCGTACCCGCCGTCGGCGCAGTAAGTATCGAAATCGCGATAGTCGGGAAGGGTCGGCGCGGTCTTACCGGCGCTCACCGCCGCGTCGATCGAGGCGACTGTCGCGCCGATCACATGGGCATGGCCAACTTCTGCAACAGGCGCACAATCGCAGCGTCCCATGCAGGGGGCGGGGACGACACGAACGGCGCCGTCATATTTTGCAGCCAGGTCTTTCAGGAGGGTTTGTGCACCCATCATTTCGCAGGTCAGGCTGTCGCAAACTCGAACGGTAACGGCGGGCGGACGCTCACCGTCATCCTTGACGATGTCGAAATGGGCGTAAAACGAAGCAACTTCATACACTTCCGCCAGCGGCAGCCGCATTTCGTCGGCCAGGGCTACCATGTGCGGTGCGGGCAAACAGCCCTGTGAATCCTGGATCAAATGCAGATGCTCGATCAGTAAATCCCGATTGCGCGGCCGGTCGCCGAGCAGGGCCGATACTTCGTCTTGCGCCGCCACATCCAACTGGCGGCCTTTGGGATGGATGCGTCCTTTGCCCCGTCCCCGACCCGGATGCCGCCGTTTACGGATCGTCTTTTCACCTTCGGTCATACAGTACTCCGCGCTTCGAAAGGTCTAGAATAACCCTTCGACGTCGCCTTTTTCGTTAATGTGAATTTCATTCGCCGCCGGGACCCGCGGCAAACCAGGCATGGTCATGATCGCGCCGCAGATGACGACGAGGAACTCCGCGCCGGCCGAGAGGCGTACTTCGCGGACCGGTACGGTAAAGCCGGAGGGCGCGCCCTTGAGATCGGGGTCGGTGGAGAAGCTGTATTGCGTCTTCGCCATGCAGACCGGGAACTTGCCGTAGCCTTCTTTTTCATACTGCGCGATCTGGTTCATGACACTGGCGTCGGCCGTGGCGTCGTCGGCACCGTAGATTTCTTTCGCGACGGTGCGGATTTTGTCCCACAACGTTAGATCGTCGCCGTAAAGTGGCTTGAAGTCTGCTTCGCCGGCGTCGGCGATTTCGGCAACCTTCGTCGCCAGTTCTTCGGTGCCGGCCCCGCCATTCGCCCAGTGCGAGCAGACATAAGCGTTGACGCCGAGCCCGTCGCAATACTCGCGCACGACCGCCATTTCAGCGTCAGTATCGGCGATGAACTGGTTGATAGCGACGACTGGCGGTACGTCGTATTTGCGGATATTGCCGATATGGCGTCCGAGGTTTTCCAGTCCGGCCCGCACGGCGTCGACATTCTCCTTGCCGAGATCGCCGCGCGCGACGCCACCATGCATTTTGAGCGCGCGGACGGTTGCGACCACGACGGCCGCGGCAGGCTTCAGGCCGGCCTTGCGGCATTTGATGTCGAAGAACTTCTCCGCCCCCAGATCGGCACCGAAGCCGGCCTCGGTCACCACGTAGTCCGCCATCTTGAGCGCGGTCGTAGTCGCCAGAACGGTGTTGCAGCCATGCGCGATATTGGCGAACGGGCCGCCATGGATAAAGGCGGGGTTGTTTTCCAAGGTTTGCACGAGGTTCGGCATCAGCGCGTCCTTGAGCAGGACGGTCATGGGGCCGTGCGCCTTGACGTCGCGGGCGCGGATCGGTTCCCGGTCGCGGGTATAGCCGACGACGATATTGGATAGCCGCTCCTGCAGATCATCGAGATCCAGGGCGAGGCAGAAAATCGCCATGACTTCGGACGCGACCGTGATATCGAAGCCGGTTTGGCGCGGAAAGCCGTTCGCCACGCCTCCGAGCGAGGAGACGATGTCGCGCAGCGCGCGTTCGTTCATATCCATGGCGCGGCGCCAAGTGACCCGGCGGGCATCGATATTCAGGGCATTGCCCCAGTAGATGTGGTTGTCGATTAGGGCCGACAGCAGATTATGCGCGGTGCCGATGGCGTGCAGATCGCCGGTAAAATGGAGGTTGATGTCTTCCATCGGTACGACCTGGGCGTAACCGCCGCCCGCGGCGCCGCCCTTCATGCCAAAACAGGGGCCGAGGCTCGGTTCGCGCAGGCAGGTGATCGTATTCTTGCCGATCCGGTTCAGCCCGTCGCCGAGCCCGACAGACGTCGTCGTCTTGCCTTCGCCGGCCGGTGTCGGCGTGATCGCGGTCACCAGGATGAGCTTGCCGTCAGGCTTGTCTTTCAGGGAATTTACGTGGTCGAAGGAAACCTTTGCCTTGTAGGGCCCATAGCGGAACAAATTTTCATCTGAAATTCCCAGGTGCTCGCCGATTTCCCCAATTGGACGCATGGTTGCGGCGCGGGCAATTTCGATATCGCTTTTCGGAGCCATTGGCTTTCCTCCCAGTCTCTTTTTGTGCGTTCGCGTCTAATGCACGACCGTTTTGATACGAATCCCGATTTTTGCCTATTCACGAATGTATTACCACGCTTTTCTTAAGCCGTAACGATACCAAAAGCGCGGATATGCTGTCCGGAACAATAAAATCGGGAGGCAAAAGATAATCACACGGCGAAGCCAGAAATCAAACCCGAATTGGTATTTGTAGTTTCAGCGATATCGGAGATTTACCTCTGTGGCTCGCGGGCCCTATGCTTGTTCGCAATTGGAGAGCAATACGGGAAGGAACTTCTCATGCATGGATGGCGTGCCCGGATTGGGCTTTTGGTACCTGCGGTTAACAACACGATGGAGCGTGAGCTCTGGTCGCTGGTCCCGGATGGGGTGACCGTGTCGACAGCGCGTATCGCCTGCGAGCGGGAGGGGACTGCGGATACGATGCGTGAGATGGAGCATGAGGGAAAGGCCGCCTGCGAGCGCGTCATCATGGCGGAACCGCATGTCGTGCTTTTTGGCTGCACGAGCGCCAGCTTCTATCAGGGTGCGGCATGGAATGCGGGGTTCCAGAAAGAACTGTCGGAGATCGCGGGCGTGCCGGCGATTTCGACGACCGGGGCAATGGCCGAATGCCTGCAGCGGAACAACGTCCGCAAGGTCGATGTCGTGACGCCTTATGTGGAGACGACGAACGAACGCTTGCGCCGCTACCTGGAAAGCGAAGGGATCGGGATCGGCAATCTCGGTACGTTCGACATGCTTGATATGTTCGATCATGCCCGGATACAGCCGAGCGATGTGTACCAGAAGGTCAAGGAGACGGTATCGGACGATTCCGATGCCGTCTTTATCGCCTGCACACAGGTTCGTGGGCTGGAAGTGGTCGATCTGCTGGAGCGCGATCTCGGCAAACCGGTCTACAGCGCGAATCAGGCATCTTTTTGGAAGGCATTTGATACGCTTGGCATAGACCCTCGCCTCGATGGCTATGGCGGTCTTTTGCGCTCGCTCGGCACGGGCGCAAAAGAGGCCGCAGATGCGCCGCGTAAAACGGCCTGAAGGCTGAGTAGCGGTGGACGATCTGGCAATAGGGGTCGACACGGGCGGCACCTTTACCGATCTCGTTCTGCACGACCCGTCCACTGGCCGCCGGACGATTCACAAACTGCCGACGACTCCGGACGACCCGGCGAGTGGCATCCTTGATGGCGTTGCGGCATTGCTCAGCGATGCGGAACGGCCGCCGGAAGCCATAACGCTGCTGGTACATGGGACGACCCTGGCGACGAATGCGATTTTGCAGCGCCGCTATGCCAAGACGGGCATGCTGACGACGACGGGCTTTCGCGATGTCCTGGAAATCGGGCGCCAGCGGCGGCCGAGCTTCTACAATCTCGACGTTTCGAAACCCGTGCCGCCGGCAACGCGGGACTGCATTATCGAAATCGGTGGTCGTCTGGATGAGACCGGCTCTGAAGTCGCGCCGCTGGATGAGGAAGCTGTTCGGCAGTCGGTCGCGGCGCTGAAAAACGCCGATGTCGTTTCCGTGGCAATCTGTTTCATGCATGCCTATGCCAACCCGAATCATGAAGCGCGCGCCGAAGCGATCGTGCGCGAGATATGGCCGGATGCCTATATCTGCACCTCTGTCGAGGTGTTGCGTGAATTTCGTGAATTCGAGCGGTTCGCCAGCACGGCGGTCAATGCGAGTCTGTTACCCGTCATCGATGCCTATCTGGAGCGGCTGCAGGCAGAGTTGAAAGCGTCCGGGCTGGCCGCGCCGCCGCTGGTCATGCAGTCGAATGGTGGTGCGGTTTCCATTGCTACGGTGCGGAAGGCGCCGATCAATACGTTCTTTTCCGGTCCTGCTGGCGGTGTCATCGCAGCGGCTAATCTGGGGCGCGAGGCAGATGCCCCTAACCTTATTTCCTTCGATATGGGCGGTACATCGACGGATGTCAGCCTTATCCGAGAGGGTGGCGCGTCAAAGCGGAATTTGCTGGAAATGGCGGGCTTCCCGGTCCGGGTATCGGCACTGGATATCCACACGATTGGGGCTGGTGGCGGCAGTATCGCCTGGGTCGATCCTGGTGGTCTACTCAAAGTCGGCCCGCAAAGCGCCGGTGCCGATCCAGGGCCCGCGCTCTATGGGCGTGGCGGCACGAAAGCGACGGTAACGGATGCCAATGTGTTCCTAGGGCGGCTGTCGGGTGCGTCGCTGATCGGTGGGGCGATGACGATTTTCCCCGAAAAATCGGCGGCGGCAGTGACGGCGCTGGGCGAGCGGGCGGGCCTTGATCCGGTCGCCGCGGCCGCGGGCATCCTTGAAATCGTCAACGTCAACATGATGGGCGCCGTCCGGGTCGTGTCGATCGAGCGAGGCGAGGATCCCAGAGATTATGCGCTGGCCGCGTTCGGCGGTGCGGGCCCTTTGCATGCGGCGGATGTCGCACGGGAAATCGGTATCGGTCATGTCATTGTGCCGCCTCGGCCGGGCCTCTTGTCCGCGATTGGCTTGCTGGATGCGGATCGGCGCGGCGATTTCAGCGTCACCCGACTGGTCACGGCTTCGGTGGAGAACCTGCCGGCACTTCAGGAAGGCTCGGAAGTCCTTTCGGAGAGAGGCGAAGCTTGGCGGGTAGGCGAGGCGCTCGATGCAAAGACATTGGTGGCGGAGTGGGGTGTGGATCTGCGTTATTTCGGACAGGCCTTCGAACTCACCCTGCCACTTGAAAATGGCAGATTCGATGCGACGGTTTTGCGGGACCTCATCGCTGAGTTTCATCAACGCCATAAGAGCTTGAATGGCTATACGATGCCGGATCACCCTGTCGAAATCGTGACGCTTCGGCTGGGCCTGTCCGCGGTGCGACCCGCGTCGGAAAAGGAAGAAGGGGCACCGGCGGCGACACCGGTGGACATCGCGATCGAGACACACCGCAACGTGTGGTTTCCCGCGACCGGCTTTGTGAGAACGCCAATCTACGACCGTGCCCGCCTCGGGTCGGGGCATCGCTTTGCAGGTCCGGCCATCGTGGAGCAGACCGATTCCACGACTGTCGTGCCGCCGGACGCGCTGGTGACGGTTGATGCAAGGGGCAATCTACTTATTGAACTGGGGGCCGGCGCATGAGCAAGCAACTGGATCCGGTTACGACGGAAGTCATCGCCCGGCACGTTCTCGCGGCCGCGGAAGAAATGGGCGTAACGCTGATGCGCACGGCGTTTTCACCGAATATCAAGGAGCGTAACGATTTCTCGACCGCTGTGTTCGATGCGAACGGCGAGGTGGTGGCGCAGGCGGAACATGTGCCGATCCATCTGGGTTCGATGATCGGTGCGATTGAAAGCCTGAAACAGCGTTTCCCCGAAGCGGAAATTCGACCTGGCGATATGTTTCTAGCCAATGATCCCTACAATGGGGGCGGCTCGCATTTGCCCGACCTGAACCTCGTCGCACCGGTCTTTCATGAGGGGCGCATCGTTGCCTATGTCGCAAATATCGCGCACCACGCGGATGTCGGGGGCATGGTGCCGGGTAGCGAGGCGGCCGTCTGCGAAAGTATCTTTCAGGAAGGATTACGGTTGCCGCCGGTGCGGCTGATGCGCGAAGGCGAGCTCGCCCGCGATATGTTCGAAGTCGTTCTGCTGAATTCTCGCACACCGGAGGAACGGCGGGGTGACCTTAATGCGCAACTGGCGGCAAACCATGTCGGGATCCGTTCGGTCACGGCGCTGATTGAGCGCTATGGCGTGGCGCTTTTTGAAACCGCTTTGGCATCCTATCTCGATTTCACGGAACGGCGCTTTCACGCCGCTGTGGCTGAACTGCCGGATGGGCGATATTCGGCGGAAGATTTTCTCGGCGGCGATGAGCCAGGCACCGTGGCGCGGCTTGCCTGCACATTGGAAGTATCGGACGGGCGGTTGCGCTTCGATTTCGACGGCACGGCGCCACAATTGCGGTTCGCGCGCAATATTCCCAATCAGGCGCTGGTCGCGACGGTCTTTTGTGTCGTGAAGTCGCTACTCGATCCGGACGCACCGGCCAATGGCGGCGCCTTTCGGGTCATTGGAATAAGCGCGCCACCCGGCACGATCGTGCAGCCGGTGGCACCGGCACCGGTGGGGACACGGTCGATTTCATGCAGTGTATTGTCGGACGTGGTGCTGGGGGCTTTGTCACAGGCCATTCCGGGACGCGGATTCGCGGGCTCGGGCCCGCATCATCTGCTGCTATTGTCGGGCACCGATCCCCGCACGGGACGCTATTTCGTCAATTATGAAACGGTTGCCGGCGCGATTGGCGCGCAAGGCCATCGCGACGGGCTCGATGCGGTGCGGACCTTGACCTCAGGTAGTGCGAACCTGCCGGTGGAAGCGCTGGAGCATGCCTATCCGGTTCGGGTCGAACGCTATGCGCTTCGGCGCGGCTCTGGTGGCGATGGT
>JAJFJB010000247.1 GCA_021774435.1 Alphaproteobacteria bacterium | reverse complement strand
CAACCCCGCCGCCGTTAAACTGCACGGGTATGACAACGAACGAGAGTTGTTACTTGCGGTTCAAAATGTCGGCGATGAAATCTATGTAAACACCGATGCCCGTGAATTGTTGCGGAAGAAATTGGAGGCCGACGGAGCTGCGATTGGCTTCGAGTGCGAAATATACCGGCATAAATCGAAGGAGCGTCTTTGGGTTCGGCAGAACATCTGGAAAGTATCCGACAGCAAAGGACAGTTGCTGTACCTTGAGGGGCATGTTGAAGACATTACCGAACGCAAGAATTTTGAACAGAGCCTAAACAATCGCATTGATGAGCGGACGTTGGCTTTGCGTGAGGCAAATGAAAAACTGCGCGCTGAGGTGGATGAGCGGCGTCAAGTTGAAGTGGCCCTCAAGGGGAGCGAACAGAAATTTAAGGATATTTCACAATCCACTTCCGATTGGTACTGGGAAATGGATGATGGCCTTCGATTTACGCATATCTCAGACCGGTTTCGGAGCGTTACGGGCATAGACCCGGATAACTATATCGGTAAGTCGAGAGCGGAATTTCATGGCGGTGATTTAAATGATGAACATTGGCAGAGCCACCTACGTGATCTGAACGCGCGGCGTCCATTTCGTAATTTTAGAGTCGATACACATTTTTCGAATGATGAATGGGTACATTTTTCAATTAGTGGTGTTCCTATTTTTTCTAATCAAGGTGTGTTTCAAGGTTACCGCGGAACCGGTACGGATGTTACCGCGCGCGTGAAGGCTGAGCAGCTGGCGCGTGAAAGAGAAGCGCTGCTCCGCTCCATTATCAACAATTCTCCGTCGGTAATCGTTGTAAAGGACCTGGACGGCAAGTTTGTTTTCGTCAACGAAGCCTTCGTAAAGGCGCGAGGTGGCGCAGTGGACGATTGGATCGGAAAAACCGCTTATTCAAGCAGTCCGCCCGATCATGCCGCTGCGATGCGCGCGCAGGATCGCGAAGCCATCGAGCGCCAAGTAGCCGTGACGCGAGAGCGAAGAACTACATTATTGGACGGTATGCCGTACCATAATATTGTCACCAAGTTTCCCGTTAATGATGCGAACGGGAAACTGGTAGGTGTGGCGACCATCAGTACGGATGTTTCCGAGCTTTACAAGGCGCGACGTGCGCTTGAGGTTAGTGAGGAGCGTTTGCGGAGCATTGTTGACAACTCTCCGTCGGCAATTTTCCTAAAGGGGCTGGATGGAAAATACCAACTCGCCAGCAAGCGCTTCGCCGAGTGGTTTGAAATGCCGACTGAGGAAATCATCGGCAGAACCGCTTTCGATGTGTTTCCAAAGGCGTTGGCTGAAATTTTTGTTAGCCAAGATCAAAGCATTATAAAAAACCGTCGAGGCCATGAAAGGGAAGTCAAAGTTCCGTTCGCGGATGGTGTGGTACACGTGATTCATCTCACCAAATTTCCGGTCTTTGATTCTGATGGCGAAATTGTCGGCGTCGGGGTTACCGGCACTGACGTAACCGCGCGCAATCGAGCGGAATTGGCTTTGCGAGATAGTGAAACACTGCTGCGTTCGATAGTCGACAATATGCCGGCACTCGTATCCTTAAAAGACGTGGAGGGCCGCTATCTATTGGTGAATAAGGGCTTCGAGGTCGATACGGGTATTTCTGAAAAAGAGATTGTCGGAAAGAAAACGCAGGATATTGGCATTGCTAGCTCTTATGTCGAAAAAATTGCTGAAATGGATCGCCACGTTATAGAGACGCGTGCGGCTGTCGTGGAAGAAGAGGAAATCATTAACCCGGTTGGTTCTTTTGACCGCAGCATTACGAAGTTCCCCGTTTTTGACACAAACGGTGACATAAAGGGGGTTGGTACCGTCTCGGTCGACATTAGCGATCGTAAGGCGATGGAAGCGCAACTCCAGCAGGCTCAAAAAATGGAGGCGGTTGGCCAACTGACAGGCGGTGTGGCGCATGACTTCAACAACTTGCTTGGCGTCGTTATTGGAAATCTCGACATACTTAGTGAATCGCTAGAGGACGGTTCGAAACACGCCGTATTGATTGAATCCGCGTTGCGTGCGGCACTTCGCGGTGCCGATCTCACAGGACGGCTCCTGGCATTTTCGAGAAAACAAGCCCTAATTCCCGAAGTAGTCGACCTCAACGCTTTGGTCCTTGGCATGACCGATCTGCTACGGCGGACATTGGGCGAAACAATTTCGATACGGACTGTCGCGGCCTCCAATCTTTGGAAAGCGCTAATCGATCCTGCGCAGTTGGAAGCAGCGTTGTTGAACCTTGCGGTCAACGCGAAACACGCAATGGCGGATGGCGGGCAATTGACCGTCGAAACCGGAAATGTTGATCTTGATCGTGACTATACCGATCAGCATGACGAGCTGGAGCCGGGTTCTTACGCAATGTTGGCGGTCTCCGATACGGGAACCGGAATTCCGACTGACCAGATTGAGCATGTGTTCGAACCGTTTTTTACGACGAAAGGTGTTGGGGAAGGGAGCGGGCTGGGGCTCAGCATGGTGCATGGTTTCGCGAAACAATCCGGTGGCCATGTCGCAATCTATAGTGAAGAGGGTGCCGGGACGACGGTCAGAATGTACTTCCCGGCTACGGATAAGGACGGCTCGGTCAAAGGCGACAAGCCCGTTCTGACGTTCGGCCCTCGAGGGAATGGTGAGACAATTCTTATCGTCGAAGACGATCCCGAATTGCGGCGGTTAGCGGTACGAACGATAGAAGGCCTTGGCTATTCCACGCTTGAAGCGCCAGATGGCGCGTCAGCACTGCAGATCCTCGAAGATGATTCGGCGGTGGATTTGCTCTTTACCGATGTTGTCTTGCCGGGCGGTATGAATGGCGTTGTACTTGGGAATGCCGCTCTTGAACGGCAGCCGGGCATTAGAATCCTCTATACATCGGGATATACCGAGAATGCGGCCACGCATAGTGAACTGCTGTCCTCCGGTGACGAGCTTCTAACGAAGCCCTATCGCCGCGAAGTGCTGGCGCGCCGGCTCTGGTTTGTCCTCAATGACGCCGAAGACGGCATTCCTTAAGTCTCGGTAGTTTACAGCATAGGACCGCCGCGAATGTCATCGGATATGTAGCGCTTCAGATACTGGCCGTCCTTTTCGTCTCCGTGGAACGCGCCATTTTCAACCATGACCTTGCCGCGCAGGACGGTTACGGTCGGCCATGCCGCGACCTCGCGGCCTTCCCAGGGCGAATAATCGGTTTCGTGGAGATCTTCCTTGCGGACGGTGCGCTTTTCATTTGGGTCGAGAATCGTAATGTCCGCGTCGCTGCCTGCGGCGAGAGCGCCTTTGCGGGGGTATAGCCCCATGATGCGGGCGGCGTTCGACGAAGTCAGGTCGACGAATTTTTCAATCGTATAGCCGCGTTTCTCGACCATTTCGGTGAACATAACCGCAAGGCGCGGCTCGACGCCGGAATTGCCGCCGGTGGTGTCATCGATCTGGTTGCCCTGTACCTTGACGGACAGCGTGCAACAGACCTCATCGGTTGCAACGGCGTTGATGGCGCCATTCAAGGTGCCTTCCCATAACCCGTCTTGGTCCGCCTGCGATTTCAGCGACGGGTAGGTATGATACATTTGACCGTTTGGTTTGCGGTAGTCATCGCTGGTGTAGAGCATGTATTGGTGCAGGGTTTCGCCATAGATCGGAAACCCTTTGGCCCGAGACTGAGCAATGGCCGAGACGCCGGATGCAGCACTGACATGCATCATATAAAGCGCCGCGCCTTCGATATTTTCGGCCAGGCGGATGATGCGCCGGAAGGAAATATCTTCCGACAGGGCGTTGTGGACTTCCGCCATATTCTCGAACCCGGCGCGGCCTTCGCGGAACAGTTTTTCATACATATGCATGACAATGTCATTGTCTTCGGAGTGAATGACCCCAAGACCACCTTCACGCGCCAGGACTTTTAGGATTTCCCAAATATCGCCGAAATGGACCATCCGGCCTTTGCGGCTTGGCGTGATGTCGGTGGTGAAGACCTTAACCGTCGGGTAGCCATCCTGGACGGCCTCGCCAAGTTCCTCGACGACCGAAGGTGGGACGGCACCGCGCAGCATGATGTGGTAGGCGTAATCGCAATAACACTGATCGACCCAATCCTTGTCGCGCCGTTCGATCATTTGCGGAACCGTGTCGCCTTTCTCGCTTGCCGCAAAATCGATGATCGTCGTCGTCCCGCCATAAAGGGCCGCTCGACTCACCTGAGATGGTGGCGCGCTGTAGGACGGTTCGCCGCCTTCCTCCAAGGCCGGAATATGCCATGCACAATGGACGTGAGGGTCAATTCCGCCCGGCATGACGATCTTGCCTTTGGCGTTGATTACGCGGGCTGCGGCGTCATCGCCAAACGCACCAGGCGCTGCGAGCGCTGCGATCTTTTCGCCCTTCACCGCGATGTCCCATTCACCGATACCGTGCGGCGTGACGACGCGGTCGCCGCGGATGATCAGATCGAACATGGTATATCTCCCCTTTGCTTATGCCTTAAGTGTGCCGCAACCGAGTTTGTGCCTCCGCGACTTCTGTGTCGAGTGCGTCGAGAAGTGTCTCAAACCAAACCCCCGGCAAATCCTTCGTAATAAAAACCAGCCGGCTCTCGCGGTTTTTATCCGGCCATTGATCCAGCCAGACAGGCGGATTGAAAACGTTCTGCACACCGTGAATGACCGCTGGTCTGTCCGGACTTTCGACAAGCTTGACCAATCCTTTGAGCCGGAGCAAGTCCGCGCCGCAATGCTCCGCCAGAATTTCCAGGAACAGAGTCAGTGCTACCGCATGGATCGGCTTTGCGCGAATGACTGTATGGGCATGAATGTCATCGCTGTGGCGGTTGATATCGTGTGCGTGCTTATGATGGTGCGCCGTTATGTTGGTGGTAAGCCAGGCTTGTGCGTCAGCGGATTTCGTCGCGGGATCGTAAAGGCCCGCATCGAACAAGCGGTCCGGTTCGATTTTTCCGTGGATTGCCGTGGCGACCGGCGCCAAGGCGTTGAGTGCGGACAGTCGGCTGCGCAAGACAGTGTCCGTGGCCTCGGCGAGGTCCGTCTTGGTCAGCACAATGCGGTCGGCGACCGCCGCCTGCTTGATCGACTCGACGTGCCGGTCCAACGTTTCCTTGCCATTCACGGCGTCGACAGTGGTGATCACGCCGTCGACGCGAATAGCCGACGCGAGTGCGTTATCGGTCATCAACGCTTGCAGGATCGGGGTGGGGTCGGCAAGGCCTGTCGTTTCGATGACGATCCGCTCAAATGCCATGACATCGCCGCGCCGCCGGCGGTCGAGCAGGTCGAGCAAGGTGTGCACAAGGTCGCCGCGTATCGTGCAGCAGAGACAGCCGCTATTCAGCTGAATGATGTCATCGTCGCTGGATTCGACCAGCAGATGATCAAGTCCCACCGCGCCGAATTCGTTGATCACCACGGCGGTCCGGGCCATATCCGGGTGGCGCAGCAAGTGCGACAGCAGCGTTGTTTTCCCGCTGCCTAGAAATCCTGTGATGACGGAAACGGGAGTCTCGCCCGGCATCTTACCGAACACCTGATTGTGGTCCGATCACGAGCCGCACCGCGGAGCCTTCAGGATCCAGAAGATCGCGCACTGCGCGCAGCATGCCCTGTATGCCGGCATAGGGCAGGGATGGGACGGGGTTCCCCGATACAAGCCCGGTAACTTCCCAATAGGGCGCGTCGCCATCATCCGTGACGCGCTCTACCGTAATGCGGTCCGATTCATGAAGGATTGTGCAACTTGTAGATGGATAATCGTTTCTGACGACGTGTCCATCTACGCGCCATATGGCCAACACGCCGGTCAATAAGGCGTCCAGCCGTTCATTCCATCCTTGGTCTTGTGTCATACCGACC
>JAJFJB010000246.1 GCA_021774435.1 Alphaproteobacteria bacterium | reverse complement strand
GAATTTTTCAAGCGGATTGCGTTCACAGCTGCGAGAGAGATTCGCACGGCACCGGTTCCCCAGCGCCGAATAAGCTGACGGTACGGCCGACCCACTCTCACTCCCCGGTTTAGGAGGCCACCCCGTCGGATACCTGCGTATCCTTTAACAATTTGACCTCCCGTTGCGGGAACGGAATTTCGATATCGTTCGCCCGCAGCGCCGTCCAGATCATGAGCAACAGCAAGATCAGCGCGAAGAGGCCAATCTCGAAAAGCTTCACAATGACTTCGCGGGTGCTCACATCAAGAGCCGGCTGACTTCTAGTGACTCGCTGGCCGGTCGCATTCGACAAACGCCCCAGCCAGCCAACTATGTAAAGCAAGGCCAATCGAAGGCCGAACCATTTCAAGAAAAAGACAATCGTGTCGCTTTTGATGAAATGGCGCGCGAAGCGGTAAACAAGAGAGATGAGCGCGATACTTTGCGCAACACGGACAATCCACGCCGTGCCGAGTCAGGCCCTGCACTTGGCGGGACGGTTATGCGATAGACCTGTTTTGTAGGTGATGAGCCAACATTCGTCGTACAAAGAGCAATGGCAGATCTCTATTTTCAGCTTATGGATTAACGCATCGATTATTTCAGGCATCAATGTCCGAGCCTCGCCCTCTTTTAAAGTGATCAGGAACTTTTTCTGCTTAGTTGCAATTACAAACCCTTTATCAAGAATTGCCACATTCATACGCACGGTTTCTTGAAGGCCATAGGCACGCCGAAATGTTCTCCAGTTTTCCAATGTCATAGCGCCAAGATCTTTGGTATCCGCGATAACCCTCGTTGACACAATTGTCGCAGGACCGAGTCCCCTGTTCTCAATGAACAGGCCAGGCTTCTTCGCATTGTCCACAAAATCAGCATCGATCACGAGAAGAGGCCGCACTGAGAACAGATTCTGCTGATAGGCCAGATAACCTTGCCAAATCGAAACGATCAAAGCGGCTAACGCGACTACCGACGCCGCATATGAAAGAAAATTCGCTCGCCATCCACGATCCGGAAGCACTTTCACTTCTAGTGGTTCAGTGCGAGCGTCCGATGATGGCTCAGCGCTCGCTTCCGAATTTTCCTCGGAACCGCTCATTCGTACTGTCCCCGGTTGATCGCTAAAAAGAGATTACCCTGCCATACTTCAAATGGCTCCTTAGCAGGGAACCCTTTAAAATTACAGAATGCAATCAAAAGCAGTCAAACATTCACGTACGCAATGCAGGAGGCCACGCTATGAGCGACAATGACATTCTCTACAAAGTGGAAGACGGCATCGCCACCATCACGTTGAATCGCCCGCAAGCGATGAACGCTTTGACACCGACGATGGAAGCGGAGATGCACAACCTGTTCGACAAGGCGGACGAGGATCGCGCTGTCCGGGTCATTATCCTGACCGGTGCCGGGGCCGCCTTTAGCGCCGGGTACGATCAGGGCGCGGGCGAGTCCGGCCGCAAGAAGACCGACCCGACAGGGCTGAGCATTGCCGACTACATCGAGACCTGGCAGCGCGGCGACGCCAAGAACGCTGAAAAATGGGGTCATATGTGGAAGCTGGGCAAGCCGATTATCGCTGCGGTCAACGGCTGGGCCATGGGGGGTGGCTTCTGGTACCAACTCGCCGCCGACATCACGATCGCCTCCGAACAAGCTGTTTTCTCTCAACCGGAAGTCCGCCATATCTCGAACACGACTTTCCTCTTTACCGCATTATGCGGCTGGAAGGCGGCTAATCGTTGGGCCCTCACCGGCGACCACTTTGACGCCGAAGAAGCCTATAGGATCGGCATGGTCAACGAAGTCGTTCCGCATGACGAGCTTATGGACCGGTCACGCGCACTGGCGGCACGGATCGCTTTGGTGCCGGAACCGGCGGTGAGGATCAACAAGGCCATCGCCATGCAGGGCATGCAAGCCTCTGGTGTAAATGCTGCCCTGGCCCTAGAAGGCGCACTTGGCGCCATGGCGCACTCTTCGCATAACGATTACCGCGAGAAGCTGTTCGAAACCCAGCGCACCGAAGGCGTGCGAGCGTATTTACAGATGCGGGATGGACCGTTTCAGCCCGAACCGATGGGACCGCGATCGGAAGCGGGGCGTGCCGCGCGCAAGGCCGAAAAAGACTAATCCTCGGCTTGGTGCAAAAGGTCAAGAATCTCTTCCCGGACACTGCCGGTCGTGCTTTCGGCAAGCGATTGAATGACAGTCTGAATATCTCCGATATCCAGCGTGCGGATGATCGACTTTATTTCCGGTATTCTCGCCGTGCTCATCGAGAAAATTCGAAACCCGCAACCCAGCAGCGCCACCATGCCCGCCGGTGTGGACGCGAGTTCACCGCAAACACTGACAGGTTTTCCCAAACGCGATGCTGTTTCAGCAATGGTGGACAGGAGCCTCAAATTTGGCGGTTTCAAAATCTCGAAGCGAGTGTCGGTACGCGGGTTGTTCCGGTCGGCGGCATTCAGAAACTGAAATAGGTCGTTGGTACCCACAGATGCAAAATCTACCAGCGCCAAGGCTCTCT
>JAJFJB010000245.1 GCA_021774435.1 Alphaproteobacteria bacterium | reverse complement strand
TTCCACCGATATTTTGCGCGGCGGAGCGGGCACCGACACGGTCGTTTCCTCGAACGACGGCGACTTCCAGTTTCAAAACTTCAGCCAGTCGTCGTCCATCGAAGTCGTCGATGGCGGCACGAGCGAAAGCGATATCGAGGGCACGTCCGGCAATAACACACTCGATTTCCGTAACACGGAACTGCGCAACATCGACGAGATCGAAGCCGGCAAGGGCAATGACCAGGTTTTCGGCAGCCAAGGCGATGACCGCATCGATGGGGGCGATGGCAATGACCGGCTATACGGAGAAGCCGGCGCGGATAGTATCGACGGTGGCAGAGGCAACGATGTGCTTTCCGGCGGTGCGGGCACCGATACCTTGTCCGGCGCGGATGGTGACGATCGGTTGTACGGCGGCGACGGCGCGGACACGCTGACGGGCGGCTCCGGCCGCGATTTGCTGGACGGCGGCGCGGGCGACGATACGTTCACGCACAACCGAAGGTCCGATTCAACGGATATTCTGCGCGGCGGAGCGGGTACCGACACGATCGTTTCCTCGAACGACGGCGACTTTCAATTCCAGAACTTCAGCCAATCCTCGTCCATCGAAGTCGTCGATGGCGGCACGAGCGAAAGCGATATCGAGGGGACGTCCGGCAACAACACGCTCGATTTCCGCAACACGGAACTACGCAACATCGACGAGATCGAAGCCGGCAAGGGCAATGACCAGGTCTTCGGCAGCCAAGGCGATGACCGGATCGACGGCGGAGACGGCAATGACCGCCTATTCGGTCAGGCTGGCACGGACAGCCTGGACGGCGGCAAGGGCGACGATCAGATCTACGGCGGCGATGGCGCGGATACCCTCATTGGCGGCGATGGCAACGATCGACTTTCCGGGGACGCCGGCGCAGATTATCTTGACGGTGGCAAAGGCGATGACCGACTGATCGGTGGCGATGGCGCGGACACGCTCATTGGCGGGGCCGGACGGGACGTTCTTGAAGGTGGTGCGGGTGATGACCTTTTCGTTTTCGGTGCCTCTCAAGGAAACGATATCGTTCATGGCCGCGACGGATGGATCGATACAATCCGCCTTGAAGACAAGAATGGCGATAGCCCGGTTCAGGAGAGTTGGGACATTGATTTAGGGCGCGGTTCGATCGACGATCAAATGGACAACTATATCGAACTGTCCAACGATGCATCCGGAACGATAACATTCGACGATGGCAGTCAAGTCGTGTTCGACGGTATCGAACGCATTGAATGGTAACGGTGGCACCAACGAATCATTTTCGCGTATCTGGACACGATTGATTTTCCTTAGAGATTTCTCGAAATTAGACGACGGTCGCAACGCATTGACGGCCGCATAAACGGGAGTGGCTGGCGGTGTTGGAGTGGGTCTTTGGCGGAAAACGAAAATCAGAACCCGGCCCAGCCCCCGATTACGAGCGGTCGAAGGAAATTTCCGCGACGGGAAATAGCAATGCGCGCCGTAATCTTGCCGCGCATGAAGATCTGCAACCGGAATTTCTATATTACTTCGCGACGGATAAAGCCCCCGAGGTTCGCCGTACCGTAGCCGCGAACCCAAGCACGCCGTTGCAAGCCGATGTCATCCTATCCGAGGATAACGACGAAGCGGTTCGATGCGAATTAGGCCGCAAAATCGGTACTTTACTTCCCGACCTCTCCGCAGCCCAAGGGGAAAAGGTTCGGGATATGGTTTTTCAAATCCTTGAAACGCTTGCAAAAGACCAAATACCGCGCGTCCGCGCCGTCATCGCGGACGAAATCAAAACGCTCGACAATGTCCCGCCACGTATCGCGCGGATGCTTGCAGAGGATGTCGAATCTTTGGTTGCCGCCCCGATCCTCCGCTATTCGCCCCTGCTGACAAATGCCGATTTGCTTGAAATTCTCGGCAAAGGCATGACAGGCGAAACGCTCGTCGAACTGGCGCGCCGAAGAAATTTGGACGAGGCGGTCTCTGGCGCCGTTGTCGATACGGATGAAATTCCGGCGATCGGCGCCCTGCTGGAGAACAAATCCGCGACAATCAGCGAATTGTCCATGGAGAGAATTGTCGACTTGGCAGCCCCGCGTGAAGATTTACATGAGCCGCTCGTGCATCGTGGCGGATTGTCGGAAAGAGTAATCAAACATGTCGCCGGTTTTGTCGGTGCCAGTCTTCTGGATCCTCTCATCAAACATAACGCGTTGGTCGACGATGACATGGCTGAGCAACTTCGCGACTCCGTCGCCAAGCGGCTGGAAATCTCCGACCCGGCAGACGATACAGAACGAGCGGTCCCCGAAGGCGTAGATTTTGGCAGCGAGGAAGAACCCGAGTTTCTCAGAGCAAAAGAACTTTTCGAGCAAGGCGCCTTATCGCCAGACATACTCCGTGACGCATTGGAAAATCACGATACCGCATTCCTTGGTTACGCCTTGAGTTTCGCCGCTGATATCCCAGCGATAAGCATAGAACGCGTATTCGAAGCCAAAAGCGCGAAATCCGCAATGGCCATCGCCTGGCATTGCGAATTGGGCCCTGAATTCGCGGTCGCACTACAGCGCGATCTCTGGGAGTTACCAGAGAACAGCATTCTGAAGCCCGGGGCCGATGGAGGTTACCCAATGTCGGACTCCGATCTCGACTGGTCCTACGGCCTGCTTAAAGACAACGACTGACAAGCGACCCAAACAGTCGCGTTGGTTCCGTAAAACCGGTTCCCCGGACGGCGTGCGGTGCTATGCTTCACGCCATCGAAACACAACGCGCCCGCAAATTACGGATCGATAGGGCGCAAG
>JAJFJB010000244.1 GCA_021774435.1 Alphaproteobacteria bacterium | reverse complement strand
CGCATATTCCGCTTCACCGAGGTGAACCAGGCCTTTTCATCGTCGGTGAGCGGCGGGTCGTCGGGCCCGGTGCTCGGCCGCAGCGGCAGCATGTTGACGTGCAGGGCGATAAGATCATCGGGGTGGTCGAGCGCGATCCGCGCGGCGATGATACTGCCCCAGTCGCCGCCCTGGGCGACGTAACGGTCATAGCCGAGCGTTTCGCGCATCAGATGGCTCATCATGCCGGCGACCGCTTGCGGGCCAATTGTGAGGGGCGGAATTCCGGAAAAGCCGAAGCCGGGCAGGGAGGGCGCGATGACATCGAACCCGTCCGCCGCATCGCCGCCGAACCGTTCCGGATGCGCCAGGGGCTCGATAATATCGAGAAACTCGACGATAGATCCGGGCCACCCATGAAGCAGGAGCAGCGGCAACGAATTACGGCCGCTGCCTCGCTCATGAATGTAGTGGATATCGAGCGGATCGCCGTTCGGCATGTCGATGGGGGCAATGTATTGCGGAAAGCGGTTGATCCGCGCTTCAGCAGCCTGCCAATCGAAACCGTTCCGCCAGTGGGCGGCCAGCCGCGTCATATAATCCAGATTGGCGCCGAATGCCCAACCTGCGTCGTCGGGCGTATCAGGCCAGCGCGTGTTGTCGAGCCGCTGTGCCAAATCATCCAACACCGCTTCGGGCACGTCGACCGTGAACGGTTTTGGACTTGTCATAGTGTCAGTCCGCCGCGTCGCTGTTGCCGCGCCAGTCATCGATAGCCGGACGCGACAGGCCGAGATGATCGCGCAAGGTCGAACCGGAGTACTCCTTGCGGTAGATGCCGCGTTTCTGCAGTTCCGGAATAACGTATTTCACAAATTCCTCGAAACAGCCGGGCTGATGCGTCGGGCCGATCACGAAACCGTCGCACCCGCGTTCCGACCACCATTCTTCGATCTGGTCGGCAATATCTTTGGGTCCGCCGATCCAGGCATTGCTGAGCAATCCTCTCTGGGTGACCTGCATGAAGTCGCGCGGCGTTGGGTTCTTGATGCCGGCCTGGACGACGACCCGGTCGCGCATGGACTGCATACCCTGAATGCCCTGGATTTCCTCATCGCTGAAGGGTTCGTCGATTCCCTTGGTGGCGAAGTCGAAATTCAAGGCTTCCGATAGCAGCAGCAATTGGTCCATTTCATTGGGAAGTTTTTCGTAGGCGGCTACCTTGTCTTCCGCCTCTGACTTGCTTTCTCCGGTGATCGGATAGAACAGGCTGCAAATCTTCATGCCTTCCGGGTCACGGCCCGCGGCGGCGGTCATTTCCTTCTGACTCTTGTAGCGCTCCTGGGCCTGTTTCAGATCGTGATACACGACGAACAGCAGCTCACCCCAGCGCGCGGCGAATTCCTGGCCGCGGCCGCTCATGCCGGCCTGGATGACGACCGGATGGCCTTGCGGTGAGCGCGGCACGGTAAACGGGCCACGTGAGGATTTGTATTTGCCCTTGTAGTCGATGCGCCGGACCTTATCGGGGTGGGCATAGATATTGTTGATCTTGTCGACGGCAATGGCGTCGTCGTCCCAGCTATCCCAATGGCTGAGAACGATCTCCATGAACTCGTCACCCTCGTCATAGCGGGTGTCGTGTTCCATATGGAGCTCTTTGCCCATGTTTTTCGCTTCGTTGTCGTTGACCGACGTAACGACGTTCCAAGCGGCGCGCCCTTTTGTCATCAAATCCATGGTCTGGAACAGGCGGGCGACGTGGAACGGTTCGTAATAGGTCGTGGAATAGGTCGCGCCGAGACCGAGATGTTTGGTCACCGCCGCCATTGTCATAAGGCATGTCACCGCATCCATTTTCACGCAGCGGATGCCGTTCTTGACGGTTTCGGCATGGTCGCCCCCATACATGTCGGGCATGGCCAGCCGGTCGTCGAAGAATCCGATATCGAATTTCCCCTCTTCGAGAACACGCGCGATGTGCTGGTAATATTCCGGCGAGTAGGTGTCGGTCCGCGCATCGGGATGACGCCAGGAGGCAGGAAGCGTTGTGCAGTTCTGAGCCTGCAGGAAAGCGACGAAGTGGACTTGGCGCATGGGTTTTTCCTTAACGTCCGCCCCAATCGGTGGGTACGGCCAATGAGTGGACTGATTTTGGAAAGTATAGTCCGGGACAAAGGTCCGGACAAATCGAAGGGTGCCGTTTTGACAGCCCATTTGTCTCTACGGCCTTAGGGTGTATTAGTTTCTTTCATGGAAAAAAACTTAACGAGTGAGGAACCGGAATGACGCTTTTATGCGAAGGCAGGGTAGCAATAGTCACAGGCGCGGCGCGTGGTGTTGGGCGCGAACATGCGCTGTTGCTGGCGAAACACGGCGCCAAGGTTGTCGTGAACGATCTTGGCGCGGCCGTCGACGGCTCGGGGGCGGATACGTCGCCCGCGCAGGAAGTTGCGGACGAAATCAAGGCGATGGGCGGCGAAGCTGTCGTCAATGGCGACGATGTCGGCAATTTCGACGGTGCGAAGAACATGGTCGACCAGGCCATCAACACCTTTGGCCAGCTCGATATCCTGGTCAACAACGCGGGCATCCTGCGCGACCGGATGCTGGTCAATATGACGGAAGAAGAATGGGATGCCGTCGTTCATGTGCATCTCAAAGGCACTTTTGCACCGACCCGTCACGCGGCGTCCTATTGGCGCGCCATGTCAAAGCAAAACGACGGCCCCGTCTACGGCCGTGTCATCAACACCAGCTCGACATCGGGTATCTACGGCAATGTCGGTCAGACGAACTATGGTGCCGCCAAGGCCGGTATCGCGGCCTTTACGGTCATCGCGGCGCGGGAACTGAGCCGTCTGGGCGTTACCGTCAATGCCATTTCGCCAAGCGCCTATACGCGCATGACCGACTATCTTCGTGAATATACGGAAGATGAAATTGAAGAGCGCGCCCCGCGTTGGGTCTCCCCAACCGTTGTTTGGCTGGCAAGTGAAGAAGCCGGTGATATTTCCGGCCGCGTCATCCAGGCCGGTGCCGGCATGGTTGCCGTTTGCGAAGGCTGGCGTCGTGGCGCCGAAGTTGACGCGATGGAAGATCCGGTCGCGCTTGGTCCGAAAATTCGCGAAATGTGCGGTAAGGTTCGTAAGAACTCCGGCATGGACGGCTTCGAACTCGACTAACGGCTGAGCCGCGCGACTGACAGTGTTTGGTTTCTCGTATAGAGTGATGTCATGGAGCTAAGGGAAACGCCATGACATCACTCGAAGCCTATTTGCGCGAGTCGAACGACTCATTTATTGACGCCTGTACCAGTTGCGGAAAGTGCGTTGAAGTCTGCCCCGTAACCCCGGTTGCCGGGATCGATGCATCGCAGGGACGGCAGATCGTCGGCAGTTTATTGAAGCTCCTGGATGGCGGTCCCGTGCTGGCCGGCGATGCGGCGACATGGGCGCATCAATGCAATGGCTGCGGGATTTGTATCCCGGAGTGCCCGGAAAGCATCAATCCGCGGCGCATGATCATGCTGGCGGGCACAGCGGAGTCGGAACAGGAGACGGCGACGCCGCAACTGTTCCGAAAGATGGCACGCTCCATTCGCATCATGGCGGCGATGCAACTAATGCCAGATGAGTTCCAAAAATTGTTGCGGAATCCTCGGGCGCACGATGTGCCCGTCGTCTTCTATCTGGGCTGTAACCCGATCCGGACGCCGCACTTGTTGATCAATGCGATGACCATTCTCGACGCGTTGGAAACCGATTATGAGGTCGTTGGAGGGCCCGGCGCGTGTTGTGGGATCATTCATTCGAAATGGGAAGGCGAAATTGAAAAAGGCGGGCGTGTCGCCAGCGGCACGTTGGATCGGTTCGAGGACTTTACGC
>JAJFJB010000243.1 GCA_021774435.1 Alphaproteobacteria bacterium | reverse complement strand
ACCCGACCGTTACAATATGGCTGTCGCCGTCAGCGCCAACTATGTGGGATTAAATCCCGAAGCATCACGAGCTGCGCGAAAGAAACGAAGCCTACAGCTTCACAACCAAGCGGCCGCGTACCTGGCCTTTCAGAATATCGTTTGCAGCTTCTGAGACTTCATCCAAACTAATTTCTTCGGTTAGCGCATCTAGACGCTCCATCGGCAGGTCATCGACCAGGCGCTGCCAAATCCGAATCCTGTTATCGAAAGACTGCATTACCGAATCGATCCCAAGCAGGTTTACGCCTCGCAGCAGAAACGGCAGCACGGTAGTCTCCAGGTTTGCGCCTCCGGCCAATCCACAGGCTGCAACCGAGCAACCGTATTTTGTCTGGGTCAAGACACGCGCCAAGGTCGTCCCGCCAACGGTATCGATGGCCCCCGCAAATCGCTCTCCTTCGAGAGGCCGCTTCGACGGTTCCGACAGCTCCGAACGTTCAACGATTTCCGATGCCCCCAGCGAACGAAGATAATCGTGCTGCTCCGCCCGGCCGGTCGATGCGGCAACCGTGTAACCCCGCTTGGCAAGAATCGACACCGCAACAGAGCCAACACCACCCGCAGCGCCGGTAACCAGAACAGTTCCAGCCTCCGGAGAGAGGCCATGATCTTCCAATGCCGCGACACAGAGCATCGACGTAAAGCCTGCTGTGCCGATCGCCATGGCACGCTTGTCCGTCAACCCACTCGGCAAAGGAACCAGCCAATCAGATTTCACACGAGCCATGCCCGCATATCCACCCCAATGCACTTCGCCAACGCGCCATCCCGTGAGAATCACCGCATCTCCAGGCTTGTACCTGTCGTTCTCGGACGACTCGACGATACCGGCAAAATCGATACCCGGCACATGCGGATAGTCGCGGACCAACCGCCCGATACCATTTACGATCATGCCGTCTTTGTAGTTGAGCCCGGAATAAGTGACCCTGACAGTCACATCGCCATCAGGCAATTCGTCGATACCCATTGCACGGACCGCGCTCGAGACTTTGCCGTCGTCTTCGGACAATACGAGAGCGGGGAATTGGTCGGCCATTCTAATACTTCTCCCTGTTGATCGATTGACGCTCAGGCTATCGGAGTGCTTCCAAAATCGAGATGTAGTTCGCAACCCCGGCGCCGCCCATATTGAAGAGGCCGGCAAGTTTGGCGTCCTTGACCTGCATGTCGCCGGCCTCGCCGCGAACCTGCATCGCCGAAAGGACATGCATGGATACCCCCGTCGCGCCAATCGGATGCCCTTTGGATTTGAGTCCGCCGGACGGGTTTACCGGAAGCCGGCCATCTTTTGCGGTGATACCGTCCATGATGACCCGTGCGCCCTGTCCCGGCTCCGCCAAACCCATCGCTTCATATTCCATAAGCTCTGCCGTGGTGAAACAGTCATGGGTCTCAACGAGACTGAGATCGTCCAATGTCAGACCACCCTTCTCCAAGGCACCGGCCCAGGCACGGGCGGCCCCGCTCAGGAAAGTCATATCGCGTCCGCTCATCGGCAGGAGATCGTTGACTTGGTTTGTCGCCCGAAACACCACCGCCTTGGGCATTGTCAGCGCAGTGTCCATGTCTGCCAGCACAACCGCCGCCGCGCCATCGGAAACCAACGAGCAGTCCGTCCGTTTTAACGGCCCGGCAACATAAGGGTTCTTTTCCGATTCATGACGGCAGAATTCGTAGCCCAAATCCTTGCGAAGCTGGGCGTACGGATTGTCACAACCATTCTTATGATTCTTCGCCGCGATACGCGCCAGCGCGTCGGTCTGATCTCCATATTTTTGGAAATATTGTTGCGTAATCTGCCCGAAGACGCCTGCGAAACCGCCTTCAATCTCGGCATCTTCTTTCAGATAGCTGGCCTTCATCAGAATATTGCCGATTTCGGGGCCTTGGGTATCCGTCATTTTCTCGACCCCAACAACCAACACCAGCCGGCCACGCTTGGCGTCTAAGAAATTCACACCTTGGTGGATAGCCGCCGACCCTGTTGCACAGGCGTTTTCAACTCGTGTTGCCGGCTTATAGCGCAAAGCTTCGCTCGCCTGCAGGACCAGCGATGAGCCAAAATCTTGCTGTGAAAACCCACCATTGTAGAAACCCAGATAAATGGCGTCGATATCTGCCGGCGCGACCCCAGCGTCAGCGATTGCGTCGGTCGCAACACGAACAATTAGGGCTTCAACGTCTTCGTCAAGTCTACCAAATTTCGAATGGGTCCAGCCAACCATACATGCAGTCACGGCGCTGCCTCCTAAATTGCATTTTCAGCGCACACAATAACAGCACCGCCCTGTTAGAGCTATGCTACTTTGAGAACTATCAAAGAGGTGCTAGGAGGCTTGAAGGCTCAAGCATTACGGCCCTTTCGAGCCGCCTTTCCACTCAACCAGAAAAATTGGAACCGGCTCAGGGAAGCCCTTGAGCTCGTATTCGCCCTTCTTGGCGAATTTATAGCTCTTCCCGGTGCACATCTCGCGGACAAGGTTCGACACCGCGATTTCGTCACCTTCCGCCTTACTGAGAACGCGCGCCGCCATTTGCACCGGCGTTCCGAAAATATCGCCGTCCTCATGGATCGGCTCACCCGCATTGACGCCGATGCAAAGACCGAGACCAAGATCGGGGTTGGAACCGTTGGAGCGCTGGCAAGCCTCCTGCATTGCGACCGCTCCTTCGACGGCGTTCGTGATTTGAGCAAACGTCGCCATGATACCGTCACCGGTGTGTTTGATCTCTTTGCCACCATGCAATGCCAGTGCATCGCGCACTATCGCATTGTGCTCATGTACAACCAGCTGTGCCGCGTCATCACCACGTTCTTGTGTCAGCGCCGTCGACCCAACGATATCGGTAAATAGTACGGCGACGAATTCCTTGGCGTTTGTCGATGCGGCAGCGGCCGGGTCGTTCCACTCATCGATCGCCTCCGTGACGGCAAGCTCACCCTCCGGATTTTGCATATGAGCAGCGAGGGCACTCCGGCCCTTCTCGTACATCTGAAAATATTTCGGATTCACCAAATATTCTTCGATGTTACCGCAAAATCCGCGCGCCATTTCTTCCGTATGGCCCAAGACCTGGACGTGTGAACACAAAATATCCGTCATTTCCTTCTCGGACAATCTGTGTCGTGACGCCATATATTCGCCCGCGCCAGAGAAAAACAGCGTAAGACCAAATCGATTGAATGCGTTAAGTGGGCGTCCAGCCTTTGCAAGCGGTTCCAGCGAATCCCGAATAAACTTCAACATTTCTCCGCTGACATCAGGCTTCTTGGGCTTTACTGCCGGTTTGCCGTCCTCACCTTCGGAATCAGACGCTTCTTCCTCGTCAGCGCTTTCTTCTTCGCTACCGGCCACGTCAGTGTCTTCCGGCTTCTCTTCCGACTCATCAATGTCGGGTTGAGACTCATTTATTTCGTCAATGTCATCATCTTCTTCCAAAGACGATCCCGAGACCGGTCCCTTGTCAGGACTTCCTGCAGAGGTGGCTTCAAAGTTCGGTGCTGGAGATGGGTGCGCGGCCGCAAGTTGGGGCTGGCGCCGTCCAGAAGATTGAATCGTCGGCACGTAACGCTTCAAAAGCGGCACAAAAATGAAAATAAAGCTGAAAAGAAATACAGAAATAATGATTGCCTGAGACACTGTTTTGCTTGGAACAATTCCGAACGACGGCAGGAATTGGACAAGGACATAGGCGATATAGGCAATTGTAAGCGCCCCCATAAGACTTACGCAGGCAACAGCGAGAAGGCGAGGCAGCACATCGGCTAGCGTTGGTCCATTGTTGGACACCGGTGAGGCTTTGGGCTGCTTTTTACCGGCCTTCTTTGACCCGGCCTGCTTGGGCTGATTTTTTCCGTCCTCTGTTTTTCGCCACGCGCCCTCCGCCTGGCCTGAGCTTTTCTGCGGCGCCGACGGCTTTGAACGGCTTACCGCATTTTCCGTTACGGTGTCTACTGGCGGCGGAGAGGTTAGTTTCGGACTATGATAGATAACGGCTTGGCGCGCAGTATTGCTGTCTTTGCTATAAGTTTCCCGGACAACACAAACGGCCTCGAACCGTCCTTTGGCATCGAGTTCTTTCGCATCATCCAAACATTGTTCGCGCTGATGGACAGTATAGTTGGCGTGAATATTCCACCGGCCACCCTTCAGCCCATAAATCTCAAGTGATATGGAACGATCCGCACTCACGAACTAATCCTGCCCCACAAAACGCTTTCGAAATATACCATCAAAGAGAATCGCTTGCATGAATCCACGAATTGCGGGTCGCACATCGTATATTCTCTAAAATCGCGCAACAACCTGACTCAAACCGCCTTAATTATAATATTTCAATAATTTCGGCCATTTGCCTGAGTATTTTATCATTAATGCGACAATTTTCTTATCGAATCATTAATAGTGAAAAGATTACTAATATGCATGATATCCCGGGATACGATTAGTTTAACGGCGCTCAAGTTTTACCGTACGGCGCTTAAAGTTTATATTTAAGATTGTATTTTTATTTATAAATCAATCAATACATTAATTTTCTCAGTAACGAACGATCCAAAAAATCGGTGAGCAGCGTAATCATTGTTTTAAATTAGTTTCTTAGATTCAGAACGGGCCGAACCTACGAACCAAGTCTCGCGCAAGAATAGCGGATTAATAATCTGCCCAATCCGGTTTCTCCGGAAATATGCGCGTTTTTCCCGCTAAGAGCGCCGCGCCGTCATCAGCCAGCTCTGCGAAACGTTCAAGGCGGATGAGTGCAAGCCCTCGCGGCCCCGCGGCAGAACGCATTTCACCGACTTCCTTCTCGCCAGCCATCAAAGGAGTTCCAATTTCGGGCTCTGGTCCCTCGATCCGCACCGGCATCAAGCGCTTTCGAACCAGCGCTCGATATTTTGTACGGGCGGTGAGTTCCTGCCCCATGTAGCATCCCTTTTCCCAGTCGACGCCATGCAGTTCGTCGAAATTACTTTCCAGCAAAGTGGATTTTTCGACCAGTAGATCGCGGCTGCCGTCGCTAAGACCTAGCATGAGCCTCAAATCATCATAGGTACCGCGCCGAGCAGGGGTAAAACCTAACCTCTCCATCGTCCCCTTGGCTTTACCCGCAGGTAATAACGCCCTTGCGCCTACCTGGGGAAGTCTAGGGTCGACATAAATGATCCCGCCTTCTATCGCTCGTGCCGTGCCGGGGAATTCCGCCAGCCCGAGAGCATTTAACGCGCCGTCGCCAAAAAGCGAAAATATCGCGTAATCTTCGCCAATTCCAAGATCAACTTGGGCCCTGAGTTTATACCGATGGAGACGCTGACCGAGATCTATCAAGCGATCCCCTTCGCAGTCCAGATGAAACACGCCTCCCATTTCAGCTATAAAGAAGTCGTGTAGATACTTGCCCTGCGGCGTCAACAGCGCTGCCCAGATGACGTGCTCAGCACTGACCCGTTCGATATCGTTGGAAATCAGGCCTTGGAGAAATTCCTTGCGGTCCTCGCCGGCAACCGTCACAACGCCGCGACTATCGAGTTGTTCGTAATGTCGTTCCGTCATACCTTTCCACTCCGCTGCGTCCATGAATATTGCGCTTTACTGCTTTTTGACAAGGCCGTTGGTGGAAAACACTCCCGAATTGAGCTAACCACCTACGCTGCGAAACTATATTCTAAACCGCAATGCAAATTCTCTTCGTAACGGCAACGCGGATCGGCGACGCAATTCTTTCTACTGGCCTCTTGTCGTATTTGATCAAACGCTATCCGACGGCGCACATCACGGTTGCCGCAGGCCCCGCCGCGGCGCCGCTATTCGGACCGATGCCCGGTTTGGACCGAATTATTATAATGAGAAAGAAGCGAGGTTCTCTGCATTGGTTCAATCTTTGGGCGCGATGTATCGGTCGCCGATGGGACCTTGTAATTGACCTTCGCCGATCCCTCATTGCATGGCTCCTGTTCACCCGCGAGCGACGAATTGCCCCGCCAACAAATCTTTCACTGCACCGCGTAGAACATCTTGCCGCCACGCTTGGATTACAGGATAGCCCGCCGGGGCCTATCTGTTGGACCAGCCCGGAAAACAACGACCGCGCCGCACTACTTTTACCCGACGGCCCACCAACCATCGCCGTCGCGGCCGCGGCGAACTGGCCTGGAAAGCAATGGCGGCCCGAGTACTTCGCATCATTGATCGATCGCTTGACCGGGTCCACGGGTATTCTACCCAACGCGCGAATTGCGGTACTTGCCGCGGAACAGGAACGCGATCAAGTGACACTGCTACTGAAATCAATACCTGCCGCCCGTCTTATCGATCTCGTTGGACAAACGGAACTGCCCGTCGCAGCAGCGGTCCTGCGTCGTTGCGCATTCTTCGTCGGCAACGATTCGGGCCTCATGCATATGTCGGCCGCCATGGGAACACCCACGCTCGGGTTGTTTGGTCCAAGTATTACAACCCACTACGCACCATGGGGTGAAAGAACAGGATGGGTGCGGACAGCGAAGAGTTATGATGAAATTGTGAGCGCGCCAGACTATGACCATCGGACGACGGGAACGGTCATGGACAGCCTTTCCGTTGACATGGCGGAGGCCGCAGCTCGAGATCTGTGGCAGCGAGCCAACAAAGCCGCAGCGCCGGAAGCACGGGGACAGACATAATGCGCGTCATGCAAGTTATGGCCGGTGCCGCCACTGGAGGCGCAGAGGCATTCTTTATGCGTTTGGTGCCTGCGCTGAAGCGCGCCGGTGTTGATCAGGAAATTATCATACGGAAACACCCTGACCGTGCGGCAGAACTTCGCGCGAATGGGTTGCAGCCGCTCGAGCTCGCCTTCGGCGGCATATTCGATTGCATTACTGGCCATCGCCTGACCAAGGCCATTGCCAGATATCAGCCGGAAATTTTGCTGAGTTGGATGAACCGGGCGACACGCTTCTGTCCTGTTGGTAGCCATGTCTTCGCCGCGAGGCTTGGAGGATATTACAAGCTCGAAAATTATCGGCGTTGCGACCACCTGATTGGCAACACTCAAGATATTTGTGATTACCTGATCGCCGAAGGGTGGCCGGCGAACCGAACCTGGTATCTGCCCAACTTCGTTGATGCAGCGATAGCGCCTCAAATCCCTCGGACAGAATTGAATACACCGGAGGACGCGCCGCTACTGCTGGCGCTTGGGCGGCTCCATCCGAACAAAGCTTTCGACGTCCTGCTGGAAGCCATAGTGAAAGTGCCGCGTGCCTATCTTTGGTTGGCCGGCGACGGTCCACTTGATCATGAACTGAAATCGCAAGCCGATAAACTGGGCATTGCGGACCGGGTCCGGTTCCTCGGCTGGCGGAACGATGTCGCCGCGCTTTTTGCCGCGTGCGACATGTTGGTATGCCCATCACGTCATGAACCGCTCGGTAATATTATTATCGAAGCGTGGGCGCAAGGTCGCCCCCTTGTATCCGCATCTTCACAAGGACCATCGGGGCTCGTCAAAGATGGCTTAAACGGCCTTTTGGTTCCCATCGACAATGCAGAGGCTCTTGCCGACGCCATCAATCGCGTCCTTGTCAACCCGGATTTGGCTGAAACGCTTGTCAGCGCCGGACGAGTGTCCTATCAGGCAGAGTTCACGGAAGCAGCTGTTGTTTCCCGCTATCTTGAATTTTTCACGAGTATTACACGCTGATGTGCGGAATAGCCGGCATCATGACGCGAAACGGAAAAGGGCCGGATGCTTCGATCCTTGGCCCGCTCGCGCTCGCACTTGGCCATCGCGGCCCGGATGGCGAAGGAAAATATCTCGCCGGCCCTGTTGCCATGGTCCAAACGCGCCTCGCCGTTATCGATCTCAAGACTGGTGATCAGCCAATTTACGAACCCGGTGGAGCGGCACTTATAGCAAATGCCGAAATTTATAATTATCTCGAGCTCCGAGCGGAATTTAGCAATGTCGCGCAAACGACGAAGTCGGATTGCGAACCGCCGCTACACCTTTACCGCCGAGACGGTCTCTCTTTCACCGATTCGCTGCGCGGCATGTACGCGATTGCCATCCACGATCCGGGAGACGGCCGACTGGTGCTCGCACGTGACCCTTTCGGTATCAAACCGCTCTACTACGTCGAAACCGAAGAGTACTTCGCATTCGCGTCTGAGCCGCAAGCGCTCATCGCCGTGGGAGCGGTAAAACCGGAACTCGCGGAAGATCGCCGCAACGAGCTTTTGCAACTGCAATTCACCTGTGGCCGTGGGACGATTTTTAGGGGCATCAATCGGGTGTTGCCAGGCGAAACACTGGTTGTCCGCAGCGGACGAATTGTCGAGCGCCGACAACGCGCCGCACTGCCGGAGGGCGCCGCTGAAAGCTTTGACCTTGAAGAAGGCCTAAATCGGCTTGATGCGGTTCTCGAAAACAGTGTGCTTATGCACCAGCGTTCAGATGTGCCCTATGGATTGTTCCTGTCCGGTGGCATTGATTCTTCAGCAATGCTCGCGCTTATGTCGCGTTTGAACGAACGGCCCGTTACCGCGTACACAGCAGGCTTCAGCGGTTCCTCAGTCGCAGATGAGAGAGAGCATGCCCGCGTTCTCGCAGAAAGCGTCGGCGCCGATTTCCACGACGTCAACTTCACCGATAAGGACTTTTGGACATCCCTGCCGGAAATCGCCGCTGCCATGGACGACCCTGCCGCGGATTATGCCATTCTGCCAACTTGGAAACTGGCGCGCGAAGCCGCGAAGGATTTAAAGGTCGTCATTTCAGGTGAAGGTGGAGACGAATTGTTCGGTGGATATGGGCGTTATCGCAGCGCATTACGGCCTTGGTGGCAAGGTGGCCGTATGATGCGCGCCCGCGGCATCATCGAAGGCCTCGGTGTTCTAAGGCAAGACGACGCAAGTTGGCGCGACTCGATATCTGCGGCAGAGGTCACCGCGTCGGAACCGCAGCGCTCCCGGCTTCAGATCGCACAGGCCGTGGACATCACCGATTGGTTGCCCAATGATCTGTTAACGAAGCTGGATCGATGCCTCATGGCGCACGGTATGGAAGGGCGTACGCCATTCCTTGATCCGGAAGTCGCAAAAACGGCATTCAGTCTGCCCGATAACCTAAAAATCCATAAGCGAAAAGGAAAATGGGTCCTGCGGCAATGGCTCGACAAGGTCATGCCGGCGGCAAAGGCATTCGAACGCAAACGGGGCTTTACCGTCCCGGTCGGCGAATGGATTTCCAGGCGCGGCACCGCGCTGGGCCCCCTGGTTGCAGCAAGCCCAGCCATTGCCGAGGCCTGCCATCCCGAACGGGTCGTCGCGTTATATAAATCACCGAAGAAGCGCGCGCAGCTTGCTGCCTGGGTCTTGTTGTTTTACGCCTTATGGCATCGGCGCCACATTGAACTTCGCCAACCAGAGGGTGACGTCTTCGATGTTCTGGCGGCATCGTAAAAATATTGCCGCAAAAGGCCACGCGTGGTGCGACCTCGCGTTCTTCATGGGGCCGCAGCGGAAAATGCCAACGACTTGGCGACGCTGGAACGCATCCCCGGATGTTGTGGTGTAAAATTGTTCATGGGTGCGTCGACAGGCAATCTGCTGGTCGCGGACGATGCCAATATTAAGCAGGTCGTGGCGCTCGCCGTGTCGCAATCCACGCGGAAGACGGACCGCGAATGAAGGAACTGATTCATATCGCCGAGGAAGCTGCTCAACCAAGGACACATCCCGAGTGGCGCGATGCGGAATCTGCGCGCCTCGTGACCGAGCTGGTACTTCGGATTGCACGCGAGACCAAGCGCCGCGCGCATGTGTTGCATATCACGACGGCGGACGAGATGCCCCTACTCGCAAAACACAAAGATATCGCAACGGTAGAAACGACGCCGCAGCATCTGAAGCTGAAGGCGCCTGACTGTTACGACCGCCGCGGAACGTTTGCGCAAATGAATCCGCCAATTAGAAGCGCTGAGCATCGCGCAGGCCATTGAGCTGGGATCCAGGCGGGGATCGTTGATGTCATCGGCTCCGGTCATGCCGCGCACACCCGTGATGAAAAGTCAGAGACCTATCTCAAGCCACCGTCTGGCATGCCCGGTGTGCAAACGCTGGTGCCCGTAATGCTCAATCATGTCCATGAAGGCCGGCTAACACTGGAGCGATTTGTCGGCCTGACTGCGCATGGCCCGCAAAGAATCTACAATATAGCAGGGAAGGGTCGTATTGCGGTTGGCTATGATGGCGATCTCACACTCGTCAGCCTTGCCGCAAAGCGTACGATCAGCGACGAGTGAATCGCAAGCAAATGCGGCTGGACACCGTTCGCCGGCATGGACGTCATAGGCTGGCCGGTTGCGACGATCATTCGCGGCAACATCGTCATGAAAGACGGTGAGCTGGTCGCACAGCAGACCGGCGACGTCGTCCGCTTCTCCGATTGTCTCTAAAGGTCAGCGCTCAGTCGCCGTCGGCAATCGCCGCTTGGGCCGCTGCTAGCCGCGCGATTGGCACACGGTAGGGTGAACAGGAGACATAATCGAGCGCGATCCGGTGACAGAAATGAACCGAAGCCGGGTCACCACCATGCTCGCCGCAAATTCCCATCTTTAAATCCAATCGCTTGGCGCGTCCCCGTTCGACCGCAATACGCACAAGTTCGCCAACACCTTCCTCGTCAATCGAGACAAAGGGATCACCCGGGAAAATACCGGCGCTCTCATAATCGGGAAGGAAGGTCGCCGCGTCATCACGGCTAATCCCGAACGCCGTCTGCGTCAGGTCATTGGTCCCGAAACTGAAGAATTCCGCCGTTTCCGCAATGTCACCCGCCCGCAGCGCCGCCCGTGGCAATTCGATCATCGTCCCGACCATATATTTTGGTTCGACACCATGTTCCTTGCCGACTTCCGCCGCGACACGGTCGATAATACGTTTCAGGATATCGAGTTCCTGTTTGGTGACGATCAGCGGCACCATGACCTCCGGCTCAACCGTCTCTCCGGTTTCCTTTGTAACGGTAACCGCAGCTTCGAAAATCGCACGGGCCTGCATCTCACAAATTTCAGGATAGGTAATCGCAAGGCGGCAACCACGATGGCCAAGCATCGGGTTCGATTCTTCCAGGCGCAGCGCCCGCTGTCGTACCTTTTCAATCGGGACACCCGCTGATTTTGCCACATCGGCAATTTCCGACTCACCTTTCGGCAAGAACTCATGCAATGGCGGATCCAACAGGCGGATCGTCACCGGCAATCCCTTCATGATCCGAAACAGCTCGATAAAATCGGCGCGCTGCATCGGCAGGATCTTGTTCAACGCAGTACGGCGTCCTTCCTCATCCTCGGCGACAATCATCTCACGCATCGCGACAATGCGATCCGCGTCAAAGAACATGTGCTCCGTCCGCGACAGGCCAATCCCTTCAGCGCCGAACCGAATTGCGGTTTTCGCCTCCTCTGGCGTTTCCGCGTTGGTCCGCACCTTCAGGCGACGAATCTCATCGGCCCAGCTCATCAAGGTCGCGAAGTCACCGGACAAAGTCGGTTCGATGGTCGGCACTTCCCCCAAAATAACTTCACCGGCAGCGCCATCGATCGTGATGACTTCGCCCGCGCTAATCGTGGAATCGCGCACATACATGACATTGGCCTGGTAATCGATCCGCAGATCACCCGCCCCGGCAACACAAGGCCGGCCCATGCCACGTGCAACAACTGCCGCGTGGCTGGTCATGCCGCCCCGTGCGGTCAGGATGCCCCGCGCCGCATGCATGCCGTGGATGTCTTCCGGGCTGGTTTCGACCCGGACCAGAATGACCGGTTCGCCGGCACCAGCGAGCTTCTCCGCTTCTTCCGCCGTAAAGACGACCTTACCACAAGCGGCTCCCGGCGACGCCGGCAAGCCACGCGAGACGATATTTCGCTCGGCTTCCGGATCAAGCGTCGGATGGAGCAATTGATCCAAAGCTGCCGGGTCGACGCGCGAAACCGCCGTGCGCTGATCGATCAAACCTTCTTCGGCCATATCGACGGCAATCTTGAATGCCGCCGCCGTCGTCCGTTTACCATCGCGAGTCTGCAGCATCCAAAGCTTGCCGCGCTGCACGGTAAACTCAATGTCCTGCATATCGCGGTAATGCGTCTCAAGCTGGCCGCGAACCTTATCAAGCTCGGCAAACAGCGCCGGCATGGTCTCTTCCATGGCCGGCTGTTTCGAGCCTGTCGCTTCCTTACCCCGGATTGTCAATCGCTGCGGCGTTCGAATGCCCGCGACGACATCCTCGCCCTGTGCGTTTATAAGGTATTCTCCATAAAACGCGTTCTCGCCATTCGACGGGTCACGCGTGAACGCCACACCCGTCGCACAATCCTCACCCATATTGCCGAAGACCATCGACTGTACATTGACGGCGGTACCCCATTCTTCAGGGATATGGTTCAGCCGGCGATAGGTAATTGCGCGTGGAATGCGCCAGCTTCCGAACACCGCACTGATCGCGCCCCAGAGTTGCGCTTTTGGATCTTGCGGAAATGCCTCGCCGAGTTCCGTCTGAACAACTTCTTTATACTCGGCGACCAAGGCCTTCAGGTCATCGGCGGATAGCTCCGTATCGAGCGTGACGCCACGTTCTTCCTTATGCAGTTCGAGCAATTCCTCAAAATGGTAATGATCGACGCCGAGCACCACGTCGCCATACATCTGAATGAAACGGCGATAGCTGTCGTATGCGAAGCGCGGATCGCTGCTTGAGCGGGCTAAACCCTCGACAGTGGCATCGTTCAAGCCGAGATTGAGAACCGTATCCATCATGCCCGGCATCGAAACCCGGGCACCGGACCGGACCGAAACCAAAAGCGGGTTCTCCGGATCGCCAAAACGCACACCGGCCGCATTCTCAACGGCTTCAAGTGCCGCCTCAACCTGCACCGTCAACGCATCGGGATAGGTTTCGTTGTTGTCATAATAGTGGGTGCAGACTTCGGTCGTGATGGAGAAACCCGGCGGCACCGGCAGCCCGAGATTGCACATCTCCGCCAAATTGGCCCCTTTGCCGCCCAGCAACTCGCGCATCCCGGCCTCGCCTTCCGCCGAACCGTCGCCAAAGCTGTAAACCCATTTCGTCATCGGTTAACCCTCGATCTGACTGAAATCCGCACCCTGGCTCATAACCGACGTTAAATTCGCCAACAGGCACAGCCTATTACGGCGAAGTTCGGTGTCATCTGCGTTGACCGTAACGTTGTCAAAGAATTGGTCCACGGCCGGACGCAGTCGCGCCATAGCCGCCATGGCGCCAGCGAAATCTTCATTTTCCAAGAGCGAACCAACCCCGTCACGGGTATCCGCCAAACCGTCCCATAGCGCCGCTTCGTCACCGGCCGCTTCCGATGGGTTGTAGCGATCAGCGGGAAACGCCACCCCATCCTTCTTTTCTTCAATACGAACGATGTTTGCGGCCCGCCGATAAGCGACAAGTAAGTTTTCGCCGTCATCGCTACTGAGGAATTCGCGCAACGCCTCAACCCGAGCAACGACGCGGACAAGATCGTCTTCGTCACCCAGGGCAAAGATTGCACTAATGAGATCGTGTCTGACCCCTTCTTCGCGCATATGAACCTTGAGACGGTCCACAAAGAAGGCAAGCAAATCCAATGCTATCTCCCGTGCCGCGTCCGCCGCATTACCGGAATGCTCTAAGGCAAAATTTTCCTCTTGGTAAAGCCTCATTGCCACGGCAAATGCCGAGAGCAGATTGAAGCGAAGCCTGTTTTCCAAAATCAAGCGAATAACACCAAGCGCAGCACGGCGCAGCGCGTACGGGTCCTTCGATCCCGTCGGTTTTTCGCCGATCAGCCAAAACCCGACCAACGTGTCGATCTTGTCCGCAAGCGCAACAGTGACGGAAATTGGTGCCGTCGGACACAGATCATTCGGACCGAGGGGCGAGTAATGCTCGGCGATCGCGTTGGAAACAGCGTCGGTTTCGCCATCCGCCAGTGCATAATAGCGGCCCATCACGCCCTGGAGATCAGGGAACTCGCCCACCATACCTGTCACGAGATCCGCCTTGCAGAGTAGAGCCGCGCTGCGCGACGCATCCCGGTCGGCGCCAGGAATATTGTTGGTCAGATCGGCCGCCAACGCCGCAACGCGTTGGACCTTGGCGGCTAATGTCCCCAACTTTGCGTGAAAGGTAATCGATTCGAGCGCCGGCGCCCGATCCGCCAGCCGCATCTTTCGATCCTGATCCCAAAAAAACTTCGCATCCGCCAACCGCGCGCGCAGCACCCGCTCATTTCCCGCAATAATCGCCTCCCCGCTATCCGCGGCCGCCATATTGGCGACAAAGCCAAATCGCGGCGCGAGGCTTCCGTCAGGATTGGACAGAGAGAAGTATTTTTGATGCGCCCGCATTGATGACGTCAAGGCTTCCGACGGTAGATCCATGAAGGCCGCGTCAATATCGCCAAGCAAGACAACCGGCCATTCCACGAGCCCCGTGACCTCATCTAGTAGGGCCGAATCGTTCTTAATGCTAAGGCCTTCAGCCTTCGCAAGGGCGTCCAATCCCGCCTCGATGGTCGAGCGGCGGTCGTCAGGAGCCAGAATCACGTTGGCGTCGGCAAGCTTTACTTTGTAATCCGCAAAATCAGTCACGTTAAAATCATTTGGCGCAACGAACCGGTGCCCCGCAGTCGAGCCGGTCGACACCACATCGTTGATCCGCACACCGTCGACGACTGCACCGTCAAACAAACTCAATATGTTCTGGACCGGGCGAACCCAACGCAGCGCCTCTGCGCCCCACCGCATTGACTTAGGCCAAGGGAATTTCGTCAGGACTTCATTCAGAATTTCCGCAACCACATCCTTGGTATCGGCCCCGGCTTTTTCGATCACTGCATACCAAATTTCGCCTTTGCCGGCATCTCGCTTTTGGCACTGATCGAGCGAGTCGAGCCCCAAGCTGCGCAGGAACCCTTCTATGGCCTTGTCCGGCGCACCGACCTTAGGTCCTTTACGCTCTTCGCGCAGGTCGGGCTGGCGATGCGGCAGACCATCGACAACCAGCGTCAATCGGCGTGGCGTCGCGAACACATCGGTTTCAGTGAACTCAAGACGCGCTTTTTTCAAACCGTCCGTAACGAGGCGTTTTAAGTCCTCGGAGGCACGCTTCTGCATGCGTGCCGGAACTTCTTCGGACAATATTTCAAGGAGGAGTTCAGGCACGGTCACCCCCACCCTGGCTCTCGATCCATTTCTCCGCTGCGCCTCGGGCCAGTGTCCGAATGCGGAGGATATAGGCCTGCCGTTCCGTCACACTGATGACGCCTCGGGCGTCCAAAAGGTTGAACAAATGGCTCGCCTTGAGGCATTGGTCATAGGCCGGCAGCGCCAAGCCTGCGTCGAGAACCGCCTGGCATTCCTTTTCCGCGTCTTCAAAATGGCGGCGGAGCATGTCCACATCGGCATGTTCGAAATTGTACGCCGAAAATTCCCGCTCAGCCTGCAGGAACACCTCGCCATAGGTCATGCCTTCGGCGTTGAATGCCAAATCGTACACGTTCTCGACACCCTGGACATACATCGCCAACCGCTCCAGGCCGTAGGTCAACTCCACGGAAACAGGATCGCAATCGATACCGCCTATCTGTTGAAAATAGGTAAACTGGCTGACTTCCATACCGTCGCACCAAACTTCCCAGCCAAGCCCCCAAGCACCCAGCGTCGGGCTTTCCCAGTCGTCTTCCACAAAGCGGATGTCATGGGCCAGGGGATCAATACCGAGTGCCCGCAAACTGCCAAGGTAAAGTTCCTGACTCTCAGCCGGCGATGGCTTCAGAATCACCTGATATTGATAGTAATGCTGCAGCCGGTTGGGATTTTCACCGTAGCGGCCATCTGTCGGCCGTCGCGAAGGCTGGACATAGGCCGCTTTCCAGGGTTTTGGGCCCAATGCGCGCAAGGTCGTGGCGGGATGAAAGGTCCCCGCGCCGACTTCCATATCGTAGGGCTGTAGAATCACGCACCCATGCGCCGCCCAATAGGCGTGCAATTTTAAGATAAGTGCTTGAAAACTATTGTCTTGAGCGTTGTCTGGGGCCATGACCCGGCCAATAAATGGGCTGGAATGCGCCGCAACCTAACGGTGCCCCGAACCAGGGTCAACTAATTGATAAATCTCAATAGGGGCAATTCGGCTTGCCACAATTGTTTTTCGCGCCCTCGGCTACATAAGCATCGCAGACAGAACACTGTACGGTATCGGCAATGCCTTTTCGGTCTGCCTCTTCATCGCGCGCAATCTTCTGTTTGCGCTGTTGATCAAGCCGGCCAAAAAGCTTGAAGCCATACCATGCGATCGCAACGACAGCGGCGAGGACCAGAAATTTCTGTACCATGGCCGAAAACCTAACCTGGATCGGTTCGGGCGGTCAAAAAGTACGCAAAAAGCTTAAAGACCAAAACGCGCCCACTGTGCACGAGTCTCGACAGCGTCGAGCAGTTCATCCGCCCAAGCGGCCCGCATACCGAGGCGGCGTTCAAGCCATCCGCGCCGCCCCCCAACGACCTTTAACCGGACTTTTTCGCCGAACTTTTCGCGCATGACCGTTCGCAAATCGCCGATCCCGTCTACCAATCCTAATGCTTGAGACCGATTCCCAGTCCAAAACTCGCCGCTAAACAGGACGTCTTCATCCGCTTCCAGGCGATCGCCACGCCGCGCGCGAACATGTGCTTTGAATTGCTCATGGATGTCGGCTTGCAGTTCCTTGAGATGCTCGATGTCATCCGGATTTTCAGTCTGAAAGGGATCCAGAATCGCCTTCTTCTCACCAGCGGTATAAACTCGACGGTCGATACCAATTTTTTCGAGCAATGCCGGAAATCCAAAACCTGCAGAAACGACGCCGATCGAACCGATGATCGAAGCACCATCCGCATAGATTTCATCTGCCGCACAGGCAAGCCAGTATCCACCCGACGCCGCCACATCTTCGCAGAACGCATAAAGCGGCAGTTCATTTTCTGCCGCCAGCGACCGAATGCGCTTCGCGATCAAGGCCGACTGCACCGGCGAACCGCCCGGCGAATTCACCGAAAGCGCGATCGCTGAAACCCGCGGCATCTTGAATGCCTGCTCGATCGGTTCGGCTAAGTCCGCCATGGTGAGGCCACCACGCCGGATTCCGCCGTGCCGGCCGATTACACCGTCGAGACGGAGCACCGCCACGGTTGGCGCATGATCCAATCGATCTGCGATCTTTTCACCGACCCAAGGTACGCGCCGGATCCATTTTGTTCGTTCATTATCTGTCATTGCCGTTACTTATGCTTCCGGAGCTGCTATTCCAAGGCCATATCAGAGCGATAACGCTTCACCGTCTCTTAAAACCGCCAAAGCCTCAGCGGTATAGGCACCGTCTTCGCCATGCAATGTCAGTCCGGCGGTCAGCCGTAACGGCGTTCGCACATCGCGGCGCACTCTCACAATCACGCGTTTCGCCGGACGATCACGACCCGGCCAAAGCGGTATCACAACGAGCCCGCCCGCCCGTTCACGAAACAATGACAACAGTTCATCCAGCCGATCGGCACGGTGCACTATCGTCACGCTGCCCTTGGGCTTAACCATTGTCAGGCAAAAATCAATCCATGCCTTCAGATCCGCTTCGCCCTCAACCATCGCAGTTGCTTTCGACGGGTCCGGCGGCGGCCCACCGCGGTCCGGCGGCATATAAGGAGGGTTCGCCATCACGTGATCGAATGTCTCCGGTGTCAATGCCGGTGGCGGATTCAATAGATCGCCTTCCATCATCTCCATACGGTCTGAAAGGTCGTTGCGAACAACATTTTTTCGTGCCAATTCGGCGAATTGGGACTGCAACTCCAATCCAACGACTTGGGCGCCGAGTACCCGTGTTGCGTAACAGAGCGCGGCTGCGCCAGCACCCGTGCCGACATCGAGAACGCTTCCCGCCACTGCCGGCACCGCAGCCGCCAGGAGCACGGGGTCGATGGAAGTGCGATAGCCGTCTTCCGGCTGCCATAACTCCACGCGCCCATCGAGCAGGCTATCGGGAGACGGCTCGCGTGGTTCGATCTCACCGGCTACCGCGAGCAAACGGCTCGCGTTATCGAAATCCTGATCGGCGACAAGAAGGCGCCTGGGTATCGCACTCGCCGACCCTTCCAATACGCTAGTGTGAATATCGAGTACGAAGGCCT
Organism: Alphaproteobacteria bacterium; assembly: GCA_021774435.1. Taxonomy (GTDB): domain Bacteria; phylum Pseudomonadota; class Alphaproteobacteria; order UBA8366. The sequence goes on along the minus strand of JAJFJB010000243.1, from coordinate 9,522 downwards.
CGATATTCTGATCCGCCAATAAAGCGGTAAGCCAGGAGATCCGGACCGGGTCGGTCGTTCGCAGTAATTCCTTCATGATTCTCCGCCAGCAGTCTACCAAGCCGGGATGCACTTGACCGATTTGGGTGTTGAACTATGCTCCGAAGGCGTCTGTCAACACGCGGAGCAGAAAGGGAACGAAACGTGGCCGTCGTCGTCGACTTCGAAGGACCGCGCCGCGATGGCGCGAAGCATGCAATCGATCAAATTAACGCGCTTGTCGCTGACGACCTTGTAAAGGTTAATCAGGTCATCGTCGACAAGATGGACAGCCCCGTCGCGCTGATCCCGCAGCTTGCCGGCCATATCATCGCCGCAGGCGGAAAACGGTTGCGCCCTATGTTGACCCTCGCATCGTCCGCACTATGCGGTTATCAGGGCGAACGGCATGTTAGCCTCGCCGCCTGTGTCGAATTCATTCACACAGCAACATTGCTGCACGATGACGTTGTCGACGACTCCGATTTACGGCGCGGCCAAGACAGCGCAAAAGCGGTTTGGGGAAACCAGGCGTCGGTGTTGGTTGGAGATTTCCTGTTTTCGCGCGCTTTCCAGTTGATGGTCGGAGATGGCTCGCTGCGGGTATTGAAAATCCTTTCGGACGCCTCTGCGACGATTGCCGAGGGTGAGGTCATGCAACTCATGACCACCAATGATACCGAAACAAGCGAAGCTGCCTATATGGATGTGATCCGCGCCAAAACCGCCAAGCTATTCGCGGCGGCGGCCGAGATCGGCGCCGTCGTTTCCGAGCGCCCCGCGACCGAAGCCGAAGCGCTCGAAAGCTACGGCATGAATTTTGGTATTGCGTTCCAACTTGTCGACGATGTTCTGGATTATTCGGCGGAGCAAACCAAGCTCGGCAAGACGATTGGCGACGACTTCCGCGAAGGAAAAATCACCTTGCCAGTGGTGCTCGCCTGGCGACGCGGTTCCGAGAAAGAGCGCGTTTTCTGGCGCCGGACGCTGGAAGATATGGAGCAGAACGAAGGTGATCTCGAACACGCCATTGAATTGATGCACACCCATGACGCCTTGTCCGATACGATCTCCAGATCGCGCCATTTTGGTGCAATTGCGCGCGATGCATTGGGCATATTCCCAGACTGTGAAATCAAGACGTCCATGACCGACCTAATCGATTTTTGCATCGACCGCGCCTATTGAGGATACTGATCTCTCGTTTGGCGAGACAAACGGAGACCAAATCATGGGCAACAACAGTTTAGAGATTAAGCCAATCGCTGGCGCGCTCGGCGCGGAAATTCACGGTATCGATCTATCCGAGCCGATGGACGACGTCACTTTTCAGCAAATCCACCAGACCTTGCTTGATCATTGCGTCATTTTTTTTCGCGGCCAGCACATCACGCCCAGCGAACAGCTTGCTTTTGCGAAACGCTGGGGCGACATCCATTTGCACCCGCACATCCCAGGCCTCGACGGGACGCCGGAAGTATTCGAAATCGTAAAAAAAGAAGACGATATCCACACCTTGGGCGGCAACTGGCATACCGACCAGATGTTCACGGAAACACCGGTTCGCGCCACGATGCTTTATGCGAAACAGGTGCCGCCGCGCGGTGGCGATACACTTTTCGCGAATGCCTACCTCGCCTATGAAACCTTGTCCGATGGCATGAAGGATATGCTTGCGGAGCTGCGCACCGTCAACACCTACAACATGAAGAAGCAACGCGCCGCCGCAATGCAGGTCAGCGACATCAACGAAGAGCCCGCAGAATTCGAGCACCCTTTAGTCCGAACGCACAATGAAACCGGGCGCAAGGCACTCTATATGTCCTACGAAGGGATCACGAAGCGCCTCGCCGGCATGACCGATGCGGAAAGTGAGCCCGTGCTTGGCTATCTTAGGCAGCATGTAACACGTCCTGAATTCACCTGCCGGTTTCGCTGGGAAGAAGGATCGCTTGCCGTCTGGGATAACCGATGCGTTCAACATCTCGCGATCAACGATTATCACGGCTATCGGCGCGTCATGCACCGGATTACCGTCAACGGCGAACCGACTACCTGACCCCGATCCCGGAGACATTAATGGGCAAGGCACTCTTTCGTGACTACGACGCCAAAGAATTGGAGCGGCAATTCAACCCACGCGCCTATACGCCGAATTTCGAGGACATCGTGAATGTCGGGTTTGAGCGCAGCGCCGCCTATCGGGATGCCGCATCAAACCCGCACTTCGACGTTGCATATGGCCCCGGGGAGACGGACAAGCTCGACCTGTTCCTCCCGGAAAACCCGAACGGGTCGCCCACCGAAATGTACATTCACGGGGGCTTCTGGCGGTCGCGCGAAAAGGGAGATTTTAGCTATATCGCCGGGCCTATCGTCGATGCCGGCGGGATTGCTGCCATCGTTGACTACGCCTTGTGTCCAACGGTTACACTCGATCAAATTGTCAAACAGATGCAGGACTGCGTCGTCTGGCTCCATAAGAACATAGCGGACTATGGCGGTGATCCGGCACGCCTTCACATTACGGGTCACTCGGCGGGAGGTCACCTTGCGGCGATGCTTCTCGCAACGGACTGGGCCGCTCTCGGGCTGCCATCGGAGGCCTTAAAAAGCGTCGTGCCGATTAGTGGCGTGTTCGAGATTGAACCCGTCATGCATACCTCCGTGCAAGAGGCAGTCCAACTGACCCCAGACATCGCCGAACGGAACAGCCCTGCTTTCTTATCGGCGGGAAGCAAGCCCCCCGTCGCGGTTACGGTTGGGACGTCGGAGAGCGAAGAATTCCAGCGTCAGTCGAAAGCCTATGCGGCGGCGCTAAAGGCACAGGGCCTGAGCGTTGAATATTTCGAGATGCCGGAGCAGAATCATTTCTCGATCTTGACCGAATCTACCGCACCTAGAAACCGGTTGACCCAAACGCGACTAAGACTGATGGGCCTTGGCTGACGGCTAGGTTGAAATCGTTGGGACGGAGGCCGGGATGGCAAGCGTGGCACCGGTTGCCGAGACGACCTCTTCCACACTGACTCCGGGGGCGACCTCCTCGAGAACATAACCGTCGGGCGTAACGGCAACGACCGCCATATCCGTGAAGATCTTGCTAACACAGGTTTTGGCCGTGAGCGGATAAGTCAACGTCTCGACGATCTTTGGCTCGCCGTCCTTTGCCGTGTGGGTCATCATCGCAAAAACCCGTTTCGCGCCCGCGGCGATATCCATGGCCCCGCCAACACTGCCGGACTTCGCGCTCGGAAGCCGCCAGTTCGCAAGGTCGCCGTTCACGGCCACTTGGAACGCCCCCAGCACCGCCGCGTCGAGCCGTCCGCCGCGTGCCACGGCGAAGGAATCCGCATGATGGATAAACGCGCCGCCGGGGATCAGCGTTACCGGTCCCTTGCCCGCACTCATCAGGTCTGGGTCGATATCTTCTTCGCGCGCCGGTTTCGGCCCCATGCCGATGATGCCGTTCTCGCTGTGAAAAAGAATATCCCGGCCTTCCGGGATGTAATTGACCGTCAGTGTCGGCATACCGATGCCCAAATTGACGAGCCAGCCATCTTCCAATTCCTGCGCGACCCGATTGGCGATCTGGTCACGGCTCAATCGATTGGCGCCGCTCATGATCTCGGTCCTTCCTCTTTACCTGGCACGTAGGCCCCAGCCACGTAATAGCAGTCAACGAATACGCCCGGCGTAATAATGCATTCCGGGTCGAGCGTGCCGACCGGCACCTCGGTTGTCGCCTCCACAATCGTGTAGTCCGCCGCCATCGCCATCACCGGATTAAAATTGCGGGCAGCCATGCGATAGGTGAGATTGCCCCGCGCATCGACATCGCGCGCCTTGATCAAGGCGAAGTCACCTTTCAACGGCATCTCAAGAACATACTCCTTGCCGTCAATTTCATGTACTGGCTTACCGGCGCCGAGATCGGTACCGACAGCCGTCGGCGTCAGAAACCCACCCAGCCCCGCACCCGCCGTACGGATCCGTTCGGCCAGCGTTCCTTGCGGCACCACTTCCAGTTCGACCGTGCCCGCTTCATAGAGTTCCTTGAACACGAAGGATTCAACGGCCCAGGGAAAGCTGCAGATCATTTTCCCCACGCAGCCTTCAGCGAGTAGGCGGGCAATGCCAGTCCGGTGCGTTCCGGAATTATTCGCGACAATCGTCAGATCGCGGAGTCCCCGGTCGCACACGCCCTCGATGAGGATCTCCGGCACACCGGCAATGCCAAATCCGCCGACCAGGATCGTCGCCCCATCCGTCAATTTGGCAATCGCCGCTTCGAGGGATTTTGCCTTTTTGTTTTTCATCGCTTCGCCCCATCGCCGTGAACCGCGACGTTAACGCAAGCGCTTTGCCGCATCAATTCGCGCGAGCCGATTCCACATTTTTTGGTGGAACACGAAATACCCGCGTTCCCGGGCAGAATTGTCTCTCGTGAAACGCTCACACAATAACGGTAGCCTATGAAATGGCGCCCCAGGCATCGCGTGGTGTTCGATATGATAGGGCATATTCCACATAAGGAAGCGGACAACGGCATTGCTTCGCACCGAACGCGTATTCTGCTGAACATCCGGTACGAAGGGGCAATCGCCATGCTCAGCCAATAAATAGAGCCGCAAGAATGGTTGACCCAACAGTGTTGGGAGCAGCCAGTAAGTAAGAGGCCAAGTCCAGCCGAAAGCAATGGATAAGAGCACGATTAAAGACCATCCCGCGAAATGCCATCGCGCTTCACGTATAACATCACCTTCCGCATGTTGAGGAATGAACGCAGCGCCTGCCTGGCCTCTTGCATGATCCACCAGCTCACACACACGACTTCGCCAATAAGGGGCTGTTGAAAGAGCCCAAAGATGTTCCGCTCTCGTCGATGGTTTCGGCATCGCCAGTTCAGGATCATGCTTCGGGTCTTGGACATGCCGATGATGCGCGCCATGAAATAGACGGAAGTGGCCGGCAGGAAGAAAATGCAGGAAACCGATAGCCATAGCGACCACATCGTTCAGAGCACGAGTACGGAACGCCGTGCGATGCACCGTCTCGTGCAAAGGCGCAAATAGCGCGACCAAGACGATGCCGTAACCGGTCATCACCGGAACCACGAACCAGCTATCGATAGACACGTTTAACGCCAGCCCCATAGCCACAAGAAGTGCCAAATGCGCAGCAAGCTGGAGCCCGCCCCTCCAATCCGAGCGGGCGGTGTTCGAAAACCTCTGCTTATCGGCGCTCGTAATGTGTCTCGACATAATCGTCGACGATCGTCTGGAATTGATCGGCGATGTCCGCGCCACGCAATGTCACGGTTTTCTTGCCATCGACGAAAACCGGCGCGGCAGGTTCCTCGCCCGTGCCCGGCAGGCTGATACCAATATCAGCATGCTTGCTTTCACCCGGACCATTCACGATGCACCCCATGACCGCGAGATTCATTTCTTCGACCCCAACATACCTGTCGCGCCACGCCGGCATCTGTTCGCGGACATAGCCTTGAATGCGATCCGCCAGGTGTTGGAACACCGTACTTGTCGTGCGGCCGCAGCCCGGGCAGGCGGTGACCAACGGAACGAATGAACGGAAGCCCATCGTTTGCAGGATCTCCTGGCCAACGATAACTTCGCGGGTTCGATCGCCACCAGGTTCCGGCGTTAGGGAAATCCGGATCGTATCTCCAATGCCTTCCTGCAACAGGACGGAGAGTGCCGCGGTCGAGGCAACGATGCCTTTTGATCCCATGCCGGCTTCGGTCAATCCGAGGTGCAGTGCGTAATCGCCCCGCTCCGCCATCATCCGATAGACCGCGATCAGACTTTGCACGTCACTGACCTTGCAGGACAGGATTATCTTGTCTCGGCCCATGCCGAGTTCTTCCGCCCGCGCGGCATTTTCGATCGCTGAGACGACGAGCGCTTCGTGGGTGATCTCGATGGCTTCCTTGGGGTTCGCCAGCTTCGCGTTCTCGTCCATCATCCGGGTCGCCAGATCCTGATCAAGGCTGCCCCAATTGACGCCAATCCGGACGGGGCGATCGTATTTCAGCGCGACCTCGATCATCGTCGAGAACTGTGTATCCCGCTTTTCCCGGAACCCCACATTGCCGGGGTTGATCCGGTACTTCGCCAAAGCTTCCGCGCAAGCCGGATGATCTGTCAGCAGTTTGTGTCCAATATAGTGGAAATCGCCAACGAGCGGCGCCGCGACTCCAAGCCGGTCCAGCCCGTCGCGAATATGCGGCACGGCTTTCGCAGCTTCCGGCCGGTCGACGGTAATTCGGACGATCTCTGAACCGGCATTGGCCAACGCCGCCACCTGCGCGACGGTCGCTTCCACGTCCGCGGTATCGGTATTGGTCATCGACTGCACGACAATTGGCGCGTTGCCGCCGATCGTGACATTGCCGACTTTAACGGGAACCGTCTTCCGGCGGGTGCTGCCTCGTGCCTCGCTAGACATCTAATTCATTCTCCAAACTCGAATTTTTCGCCTGTCCTTATGGATATAATATGCAGGCCGCACAAGACGACTGACGCGCTTAAGAAAATTCAGTGATGAAATATTTCACCGGATCGTCGCCGAGCACATGTGGCCTGTGCCGGTGCGCGTGGCCGGCCGGAATGTGCACGATATCGCCAGGCCCGATTTCGACCTCATGGTCCGGAAACTCGTAGCGTAGACGACCGGATAGGATATAGGCACTGTGGCCCGTTTCACACCAATCGCCATCCTCGGCGTCGCCGGGGCTGCGCTCCTGATAGCGCACGATCATACCGTCTGGCATGTGTGCTTCCTTGACCTTCAGCGTATCGCTCTCCGCCACCAATTCCGCCTGGCTGGCGCGAAAAATGTAAGGGCTTTCTTCAGCACTCATTCTCTTAACCTTTCTTCATCGGACTTACGCATACACAGTTTCCGTAACTGTCGAGTAACAGCAATTTCTCGATCATGGCCCGCCATACAACCACGCAAGTCCTTCATGGGACTGCTGCGGCGTTCGTTTGCTCAGCATCTGATTGCGAAGTTCGCGAGCCACACCTTCGGCGTGATAGATATCGCCGAGAAACCTGGCCATGAGCTGCACCCGGCCCGTTCTCATATACCGTTCTTTTTCGTAGGCCTGAAACGCCGCTGCCATGTCGCCGTCGTTTTCGACCAGCTTATCCGCGAGGCAAACCGCATCTTCCACAGCCATGCACGCCCCTTGTGCGAAATATTGCAACATGGGATGCGCGGCATCGCCCAGCAAAGTTATGCGTCCTTTCGACCAAACCGCCGTCGGTTCCCGGTCGCACAAAACCCACATCCGCCAATTCTCGACCTTCTCCAGAACGCTCATTGGCTGTGGGCCGACACCCTGGAAACGTCGCATGAGCGCGTCCCGATCGCCCGGCTCGTTCCAACCCTCGACATAGGCGTCATCATGAAATACGGCGACGATATTGAACAATTCCCGCCGGCGCAGCGGATAATGCACCAGATGGTTTCGCGGGCCTGCCCACAATGTCGCCGCGTCCCAGCGCACCGCCTCAGGAAACTCCGCGAACGGCAAAACGGCGCGATAGGCGACGTGCCCTGAAACGCGGGGTTTTCCATCGTCGAACAGGTGACTTCGTACCCGTGACCAGAGACCGTCTGCCCCGATCAACGCCTCACCGCGGAAAGTCTTGCCGCCATCGGTCACGGCAATCACTTCATCTCCCGGATCCTCGATTGCCGCGACGCGCCGCGAATGCTCAAGCGTGACCAATGAAGAATCACGACAGGCCTCCAGTATGGCGCCATGTACGTCAGCACGGTGGCTGACCGCATAAGGGTTTTGAAACCTGTCTCGAAAGGTTTCGCCCAATGGCACTTCGGTAATGGTCTCCGCGGAGAGACTGTCTTTCATGATGAGCCGTTCGACAAACACCGCGTTTTCATCGATCCGCTGCCGAATGCCCAGCCTGTCGAACATGCGAAAAACATTCGGCCCCAACTGGATACCGGCACCAATTTCACCGAACCGCGACGCCTGCTCCAGAACACGAGACGGCTTTCCCACCTGCGCCAACGCCAGCGCCGTCGCCAATCCGCCGATTCCGCCACCAACAATCAGTATTTCACGGTCGCCGTCCTTAGACATCGAACCGTTTACCTTTTACCCACGATTTATACGCCATCTGGGACATTACTGAACTCCTCATAAATGCCGAGTCGGCGCTGCATGGGTGCATCATCGACCGTAAACAGGAAGGCCGGCTCTTTACTTGAACCGTTCCGAATTCTTATGTCCGCATGGGTCGGCGCCGCAAAGGTATCCGCTTCCGACCAAGTTAATTCGGTTCCGTCAACATTGGCATCCCCCCCGCCCTCAATGATATGGAATATCGCAGAGGCGGAGCGGCGCTTTAACGCCACTTCTTCCGACGGTCGCAGCATAAGCGCCGAAAATCCCAGCGTCGGCAGGCATTCCGCACCGGTTTCCGGGTTTATGTAGGCCAAACGAATTGGCTCAACCGGTCCACAACCTTGTGCATAGGCCATTAGCGCCTCGCGGACATCCGACCACGGAAACCGCAACAACGGAAAGTCACGTTTTTGCTGATCCAGGGCCGCGTAGGGTAACAGCCCGGCGCGCCGGTATGAGGTCTGCGAGGAATCCGGAACATTCGCAAGTGTCTGGGTGGCGCCATCGATACAATAGGACGCTTCAATGTCATGGATCAGCGGCAGGTCCAGCGCATCCAGCCAAATAACCGGGCCGGTTCCTTCATGTCCGTGTTCATGCCAAAGTTTCGGTGGCGTGAGGATCAAATCCCCACGCTCCATGGGAAGCTTCTCACCCTCGACGACCGTGTAGGCGCCCGCGCCTTCGACCGCGAAGCGGATCGCACTCGGCGTATGGCGGTGATTGGGCGCGGTCTCACCCGGTAAAATTAGTTGCAGGCCCAAATAAATCGTTGGCGTGGCGCGGACTTTTTCAAGTCCCAGCCCGGGATTGGCGAGAACCAGAACGCGGCGTTCCGCTTTCTCAATCGGGGTTAGCTCACCCGCCTGTAACAAGAGCGGCCGAATATCGTCGTAACGCCACAAAACAGGCGCCGTTTCACGAATGGGCTTTTCGTAGGGTAGAAAATTCCGAAGACTTGGCCAAAGCGGCAACAAATTCAGATCGGTAAGTGACTGCCGATAGGATAACGGCAGTTCTTCCAAAGTCCCCAACGCCGACATTTTTGTGTGCTCCCGAATTCGTTCGTCGTAAAATACAATGAACAAGACGTATATGCATGGTTAACATTTTTTTGCTAGAATCGGAGCGATTCGAGCGAGATAGGCAAAAAACCGAGCGAGAGGCGTGCATTGTCACGAAATATAAACAGGAATTTGAGTGGTCCGGAGAAGGCGGCGGTGATGATGCTGGCGCTTGGCGAAGAGCGCGCGGGCCCGATCCTGGAGCGGTTCGATGCCGAGGAAATCCGCGACCTGAGCCAGGCGATGGTGACCTTGGGAACG
>JAJFJB010000242.1 GCA_021774435.1 Alphaproteobacteria bacterium | reverse complement strand
ATTCCTTGTCGTGGGTCGCGCCGGAGATCGGGCGGTTGGTGCTGGTAAACCGTCCCTGCTTCTGGCCATCCCATTTCCAGACTTTCGGCGGCGTGTAGGTCTTTGTCATTGTGCTAACTCCGTTCCGGTTGCCGTGGCTGCGACCAGCGATACCATATGAGGAGCCGTCGCGGCGAAAGAAACCTATTTGAGAGGCATGATTGTACTCGTGCAGGGTGGAAACCACTTGTCCGAACGCAGTTTACCTCATCGGGAAAAGAAAACCGCCATGCCAATCTAAGAAAACGGTCCCGTGCAAACCCATTACGAAGAGGCCGGTTCCGGCTTCCTGGCCGGGGTTTCACCGCAAAACGTTCAATGCGCTGTTATTTTTTGGCGGAGCTAGTGGTTCTGTAAATTAGGCAATTCTGTAACAATGATTGGAAAAATCGAATCAATGTTCTCCACGCCTACAGGCAGCCAACAATCGCGGCCGCCTAATTGAATTGACCGCTAGCGTGAAAATATCTCGCGGCGAGTTTCTTGAGTTATGATTTGCGCTAGATCGTAATCGCGTATGCCGGCTGCCGCGGATCCGCACCTGATCGGAAGAAGCCTGTCGTTGGTTGATAAAGCACGGCCTCCACCGATGCGAGACGGCGTGAATAGGCGGGAAATTTTTCGATCTTATGGCCGAGCGCGGCGAGTTCATTCGTCGTGCTCGATGGGAAACGGTCCTCCAACCCTAAGAGGCCGGGATAGTGATTGTAGGGCGCAAAGGAATTCGGAAAACTCATGCTGATGAAGCGTGGCGCATCGATCGCCTCTTGAATATCCATTTCAAAGTGAAACGCGTTGAGAACAACCTGCAGCATTGCTTGCACCTGGCTGTCGCCGCCAGGCGCCCCGAACGGCATCACCGAACCGTCGTCGCGCAGCAGGATGGCCGGGTTTGGCGTGAGTCGCGGCCGCTTGCCCGGCGCCACGCCTGATGGGTGGTTCGGGTCGGGCCGCGATTGCGTGCCACGGCCGGAAGGGACAATTCCGAGACCCGGCACGACCGGCGCACGCCATGAGGCATCGGACGGCGTCGCGGAGAAGGCATTTCCCCAACGATCGACGACACAAAGGTAAGAAGTGTCCGGATCGCGCTCCGAGGGCGTCGTGGCAGCCAGTGGTATGTCACTATTGTGATAAAGGTTCGGTGGCATATCGGGCATCGCAACCGTGCGGTCGATGCCCCTTACCCGTTTCTCGACATGTTCCGCAGATAACAGGGTCTCGAGGCCAACATCGACAAAAAGCGGATCACCATAATGATATTCTCGATCGGCAAAGGCGCCTTTCAGAATTTCCGTGATGAGGTGAATGTAGGCGGGCTCGTTGTGTTTGAGATTATCGAGGCCGGCACGTTCAACCATCAGCAAGGCTTGCGCCAGCATTGGACCCTGACACCAGGGCCCACAGGTAATGATCTGGAAGTCGCGCCAGCGGGTGATGACAGGCTCTTCGTAGCGCGCGTGAAAGTTCGCCATATCTTCGAAGGAAAGATAGCCGCCTTCCTCTTTCTGATGTTCCGCAATCTTGACGGCGATATCACCGGCGTAGAATGCAGCGCGGGCCGCTTCGAGGCCGGCGACGCGGCCGTTCGTAGCCGCGGCGCGTTCCTCATCGACCATGTACTGGATCGTGGCCGCGAGGTCGGTCTGAACGAAACGCTCGTTGAGCTTGACCGCACGGCCTTGAGGTTGAAACAGTTTCGCGTTTGATGGCCACCGGCGATAATCTTCCTCATGCTTGGCGAACTCATTGGCAAGAAATTCACCGACGCCAAAACCTTCTTTCGCAAAACGGATCGCGGCAGCGGCCACATCGCCGAAGGACATCGTGCCGAAATCACGTAAAGCGGTGATCCAGGCATCGGGTGCGGCGGGCACCACGGTGCGCAAAACGCCCAGCGGTTGGGTGCCGTTGTATTCGCGCATGAACAGATCTTTGGGAAAGGTCTTCGGCCAGTAGCCCAGCCCGGCAATGGTAACAATCTTACCGGCTCCCGTTCGGATCATAATGGGCGCGACGCCGGCGAAATTCACTTCGTCGGGATGCAGTACGGCTAGCGCTATGCCCGCACAACATCCCGCATCAATCGCATTACCACCCGATTCCAGGATTGAGAATGCGGCAGCGCTTGCAAGATAGTGTCCTGCCGAAACAGCATGTCTGCTGCCGTATAATGTCGGACGCATTCTGTTTTCTCCGTTTGATTTCGCCGAAATCCCATTGAAATATTCGAACTAGGCGAAATCGGCCGTGACCTGCGCGGCAGCCCGCTACGTTTGCAATTGTGCGTATTGCAACGACTTTGTCACATTGAACGCGAAGCCGCCAATATCCGGTGCGAACACGGAAAGTGGCGACGCACAAGCTAGAGTAGCATGGCGAAATGCCGATAGAGGAACCGCCTAGCTTTGCCAACTTGCAACAAATTCGGTCTAGCTGGATTCGAGCCACTCGCTTTGAAGCGCCCGGTTGAGACCGGTGTCCGTCCTAGCTTGATAGCAGAAGGCAGCACATTCGATGCTGAGGTCTGCAGGGGGTCAATTTTCCCTGTCAACCGGCACCGCCAGTCACGTCTGAACCTGAGAAAACCCGGACGTAAATTGACGGCAAGCCAACATCGCCGCCCGCATATCGGTTGTCGAGGGTATTGCGGAAGTCGATCCGGAACGCCGCGAGTTCGCTTTGTAGCCGAGGCTGTTGAAAAAGTCACCCGAAGACGCGAAGTACGAAAATTCTTGCCCACCAAGCGGTATCACGCATCATCAATACGAAGGAGGGATTGGCAGATGCACCGCAAATCCTGCACTGATGGCTCGTAGAGCCGTTAAGAAGGCCTCTGGCGACGTTCCTCCCTTGCAAAATTAATTCAGGTAAATTCCGAGCGGCCTGACAACCGACTTTTTCAACAGCCTCAGCCACGAGCAGAAGTCAGCTTGGTTATCCATCAAGCCGGGGGAATTCTATCCCTGTGTCGCTAACAAGCGCTATGAACCCCCTAGGTTCAGCGTAGCGGATTTCCCCAACTGTCCGGCGACCTTCCCCGATCAGGTCGAGGGTACCCGGTCGATCTATAGCGCTGCTAATTCCGCGTTCAGCCGGTCGGTGATCAACATGTGGCCCGGCTTATGGGTGATGCAGAAGGACGGCTTGGCGTATTCGACGGCGACTTGCGGCGTGATGCCGCAGGCCCAGAATACCGGCACGTCGCCCTCGGGGATGGTCGCCCAACCACCATATTCCGGCTTCAGGACATTCTTGATGCCGATTGCCGCCGGATCGCCGAAATGCACCGGCGCGCCATGCACGTCCGGAAACCGCGACGTGATCTGGATCGCGCGGATTGCATCTTGCGGCGTGAAGGAACGCATCGACACCACCATGCCACCGTGGAACGGTCCGGCGGGCGTGGTTTCGATCGCCGAGCGGTAGGCGCAGACCTTCATGCCGTATTCATAACGCCGCAGCGGCAGTCCGGCATCCATCAGCGCCGCCTCGAAGGACAACGAACAGCCCATCGCGAAGCCCACCAGATCGTCGCGCCAGTAATCGCCGATCTCGGTCGTCTCGTCGGTCTCGACACCGTCCTTGAACACCCGGTAAGCGGGCAGATCGGTACGCAGGTCGATATCCTCTCCCAACATCGGCAGCATCGGGTCGCCGGGCTCGGTCATGCCGATCAGCGGACAGGGCTTCGGGTTGAGTTGACAAAAGCGCAGGAAATCGCTCGCATATTCGACCGGAAGTATGGCGAGATTGGCTTGTACGATCGCCGGCGCTATGCCGGAGGTTACGTCCCGGTGCCGCCCGGCCCGAATTTCCGCCCGCGCCGCACGAGCACCGGCAATCGCAATCTCCTTCGGCGAACGATAGGGGGTCGTCTCGGTTTCTAAGGCGCGTGCGACATCGGTCATGATCGCATTCTTTCGATAGTAAGACGGGTCGCCAAATGTCACGGCATAGTGACGTTTGCCGGATTACGCACAAAATCGTACTACCGTTTCACCGCCAAGGGAACCGCCTCGGGCACAGAAAGGAATTGACCTTCCCCCACGGATAGTACCAATCGTTGGTTTAGACCATGGTCGGCCTCCAGCGAGCGTCGATCTGCCCGGAGCGCCTCATACTCGGAGGGCTGATCGACGTGCTGTGTCGAAATTGTCTGAGGCGCGGGCGGCCCGTACCGTACCGATCTAGCACGAGATCGCCTTCAAGCGCCAACTTGTGATTTCGCCACAGCGTTCGGATCATGAAATCCTTTGTGATGTTGAGATCGACGGCGAGTTTCTGCTGTAACTCCTGAACCGCCTCACTAACGTCCGCATTTGCAAGCCGACATCATTTCCAGCATGCCGCCTGTTGAGGGAATAGCGGAAGCCGATCTGTGCGAGGGCGACAGCCGCTTGTCACCATTACCGGACTCTTGCACTGCAGCATTTATAGAGCACCCGCCCTTTAAAGTTCGTGTCGTCGTGCATTGGCTTCCTTCAAATCGAGAGTATCACCGTCGAGCGTAGATTTACCGAACATGCGCCGCGACACTTCCTGCATGATGGAGGCTATCCAACGTAGATTGGCGGCATCGTCTCAGCCGACGTGGTTAGTTGGGCAAACCTCGGAACGGATGTCTGCCGGAAGCGGTTCTTCGTCATAAACGGCGTCGGCGATGTGGTTGTACCCAGGGCGCCCTGCAGGGCCGTTTCGTCGACGATGGAGACCGCGCACCGGATTGACCAGGCAGGCATCCGGGACCTCTCAGAACCACTGACGTCTCAATCGAAGCCAAGCAGCACCGTCGGCAGCCACAGCGCGATCTGCGGAAAGGCGATAAGCAGCGCGAGCACAACGAAGTGCAGCGCGACAAACGGAATCACGCCGCGATACATGTCGCGCAGCGTTATTTCCGGCGGCGCGATGGTGCGGAAATAGAAGATCGCGCCGGCCATCGGCGGCGTCAACAGGCTGGTCTGGATCATGATCAGCAGCATGATCGAAAACCACAACGGGTCGAACCCGAGGCTCTTGACAATGGGCATCGCGAGGGGAACCAGGATCAGCATGATCGAAATCGGGTCCAGGACGAAGCCGGCGACGAAGGTGACGCCGAGGATAATCGCAGCCGTTCCCCGCGGACCGAGGCCGGAATGGGCGAAGAAATCCTGCAACAGGATGAGGCCGCCCGTACCGGCGAACACGCCGAGAAACATCAGCCCGCCGAGAACGATGGTGAGAACGACGGCGGTGATCGACAGGGTGACGATCAGCGCGTCCTTGAGGACGGGATAGGTGAATTTGCCGTAGATGATGGTCAGGACTGTCCCGCCTATGGCGCCAACGGCGGCGGCCTCCGTCGGCACGGCGATGCCGAAGATGATGCTGCCCAGCACCACGACGAGCAGAGATATCGGCGGTAGCAGGTAGAACGCCGTTCGCCCCAGCCTGCGCAGGAAGGGCGTGCCATCGTCCGCCACCACGAGGCGCGGCGCGGCGCCCGGCCGGATCGTTGTGTAGGTCAGGATATAGAGAATATAGAGCCCGGCCAGGATCAGGCCCGGAAACATCATGGCCGTGAACAGGTCGCCGACGCCGAGGTCGGCGATAGTCGCTAGAATGACGACGAGGACGGAAGGCGGAA
>JAJFJB010000241.1 GCA_021774435.1 Alphaproteobacteria bacterium | reverse complement strand
ATCGGCATAGGCCACCATCTCCGAATAGAAGGCGTCGGAATAAATGATGCGTGGGATCTTGTATTCGCCGGTGTCCGGGTCCGTATCCGTCAGCATGCGCATCGTCTCCGCCGTGTTCATGGAGGAGTTCCACGCCATGTTCGCCATATACATGAACAGCGTTTCGATCGGATAGGGATCGCCGGCCCAGGCGTTGCTGATGACCATATGCATCATGCCGTGGGTGGCGAACGGCGCTTCCCAGGAAAACGCCTTATCGATCCGCTGCGGCGCACCGTCTTCATCGACCAGCAGATCTTCGGGCGCCTGCGGAAAACCCAGATGCGGTCCGCCAAGCGGTTTGTTCGGCGTTACTTGCTCGGCGCGGCCGGACGGTTTCGGCAAGGAAGCGAGCGATTTCGGATAGGGTGGCTTGTAACGAAGCCCGCCGGGCCGGTCGATGCTGCCCAGCAGGATCTGCAATAGGTGAATCGCGCGGCAGGTATGAAAACCGTTCGAATGCGCGGAAATACCCCGCATCCCATGCATGCTGACCGGGCGCCCGATGATCTGTTCGTGCCGCCGTCCGGTCCAGTCGGTCCAGGGCTCGTCGATGACAACTTCATGGGCGAAAGCCGCTTCGGCGATCTCCGCCGCGATCCGCCGGATGGCCGCCGCCGAAATGCCGATCCGGTCCGCCACCGCATCCGGGCCATAGGACTCGTCGAGATAACGTTCGGCCAAAATCTGAAAGACCGGCTTCGCGGACCGTCCGTCCGGCAGCGTGAAGACACCTTTCAGCGCGGGCGCCGGATCGTCGACCGTCGCCGCAACGGCCCGCTCCTTCTCGCGATCCCAACACAACACCTGCCCTTCCGCATTGCGCGCGAACAGACCATCCTCGTCAGTGCCCGGCGCGTCGATCACCAGCCAGGGCGCATTGGTGTAGCGCGCCAAATATTCGATATCGACGGTTCCCGCGCGCAATAATTCGTGCACCAATGCCAGAACAAACAATCCATCCGTCCCCGGAGTCACTCCGACCCATTCATCCGCAATGGCGGAATAGCCGGTCTTCACCGGATTGACCGACACGAATTTCGCGCCACGGCCCTTCAGCTTGCTGAGGCCGATCTTGATCGGGTTGCTGTCATGATCTTCCGCGACACCGAACATCATGAAGTAGCGGGTATGCTCCCAGTCCGGCTCACTGAATTCCCAAAAGGCACTGCCCATCGTATAGAGACCAGCGGCCGCCATGTTCACGGAGCAAAACCCGCCATGCGCGGCGTAATTCGGCGTGCCGAACTGCTGCGCCCACCAGGACGTTAGCGCCTGGCTTTGATCGCGGCCGGTAAAGAAGGCCAGCTTGCGCGGATTCGTCGCCCGCGCCCGCGCCAGCCACGCCGTCGCGATGTCGAGCGCTTCCTCCCACTCGATTTCCTTGAACTCGCCGCTACCGCGCGGCCCGACTCGCCGCAACGGCTTCTTCAGCCGCGCCGGCGAGCGGTACTGCATGATGCCCGCCGAACCCTTAGCGCACAGCACACCGCCATTCACAGGGTGGTCCGGATTGCCATCGATGTAGCGGATGTCGCCGTCCTTGAGATGCACCCGGATGCCGCAGCGGCACGCGCACATATAACAGGTCGTGTATTCAACGGAATCCGCGACCGAGGGCGACACATCGACGTCATGCAGAGCGTCCGGCGGCGCGGTCATATAGTGCTCCGGGAAGTCGGGCGCTGCGCGGCGCGATCTAAGATATTCATTTTGTTGGACTTAACGTTGGTGCGACCAAATCCGCACTATAAAGAAGAAATTTTGTTTGGAAATGGGACAATTCGTCTATTTTTGCCTATGTGAACATAACCTGCCTACTTGAGGGCCGGGTAGAATTGTCGACGGATTGACCAGCCGTCAGTTCAGGGAGGATACCGAGTTAGTTACTATGTCTCTCAAACTATCTAAAGGCTTTGTTTCACTAATTTTCTTGAACTTTGGCTGTTGGCAAAATGTATTTTCGTTCAGCTAGTAGCAGTCTTAGTTTCTTTTGCATTGCGTGCCTGACGGTTGCGTGCACTCAGACTTATGCGAAACGGGAGATAGATTTTAAAACCGTCGCAATAGAGCGCGCCACGGGTGAGATTGCCGAGGATCATCTCTTAGATGTACGCATCAAGAGTTTCAGCCCGGGCACGGTTTCCGAAAACGAGGACGAAAAGCGCGAGGTATCTGAAGAAATTCGGCGCGCGGAAAGTTATTACATGGCAGTCAAGGTTCGGAATGCCATGCAACAGTCCGGATATTGGGTTGCCGTTCGAGTGGTCCCGAATAACGGGGACACTAGAATAACGGGGACACTGAATAACGGGGACACTGAATAACGGGAATAACGGGGACACGAGAATAACGGGGACACTATACTTAATTGACGGTGCCGCCAAGGCCGCCTAACCTGCCTATATGGCACGATTAGCAAGAGTTGTCGCGGCGGGCTTGCCGCATCATGTGACGCAGCGGGGCAACCGGCGGCAACCGGTGTTCTTCGGCGACGGTGATTACGAGACCTATCTCCAGCTGCTGGCGGCGGGGTGCGGGGCGGCCAAGGTCGCCGTGTGGGCCTATTGTCTGATGCCGAACCACGTTCATCTGATCCTCGTGCCCTCGGACACCGACGGGCTGCGCGCGGCGCTGGGGGAGGCGCACCGGCGCTATACGCGGCACGTGAATTTCCGCGAGGGCTGGCGCGGCTATCTGTGGCAGGGGCGGTTTGCGTCCTTTCCGATGGACGAGGCGTATCTGCTGGCCTGCGCGCGCTATGTCGAGTTGAACCCGGTTCGAGCGGGCCTGGCGCGGCGGGCGGGGGACTGGAAATGGTCGAGCGCGCGGGCGCATCTGGCGGGGGGCGACGACGGGCTGATGGCGGCCGAACCGCTGCTGTCGCTCGTACCGGATTGGGCAGCGTTTCTGCGTCAGGGTTTGGACGAGGACGACCGCGACGCGATCCGTGCGGCGGAACGCACGGGCCGGCCGCTGGGCTCTGACAGGTTCACGAAGCGGCTCGAGAAGCGCCTGAATCGCCCGCTGGCCCGCCGCAAACCGGGCCCGAAGCCACGGACACCGACGGCAAGCGCATAGTTATATATAGTGTCCCTTTAATTCCCAATTCCCGTTATATATAGTGTCCCTTTAATTCCTGAGGAATTGATCGAGGAATTGAAGTCGGCGCGTCCCGGGACGGTCTGAACGGGGCGACAGATCGATGCGATACACAGGTTGCGGATCCGGCGATGGAAGAGACCGTTACATAACAATATGGTCACCAAGCGCGAATTGCGCATGTTTTGGAACTTGTGAAGTTCTTGAAAGGAGGTTGGTTGAATCGGGAGATGGAATTTAACTACTCGCCGTTCACCCAACAATCAGAGCCTCAACCTCTCAAGCGCAGTGTTGAGTTGATTTTGAGTAGCGAATTCTATTCCCTGATCTACTCTAAGTGGTAGCGGTAATTCTTGAATTCCAATACCTTTTACAAAAGGAATCAGTTTCGTCGTATCCTCGTCGCGAATATTATGAAAAGAGCGCCACTCGTAGCGGACCTTGTCCCTCTGAATGTTGTCAAGGCTGGACGCGACGACTATGACCACATCAACCTTTTCAAGTGCGTCATCAATCGCTGCTCCCCAATTAGCACCGACATCAATCTCTTCACTAAAGAATACTCTCTTATTCAACCTGGTTCGCAGATAATTCACCACACTGCGGGCAAGCTCGACATCCGGTTCCCCGAAACATACGAATACTTCAAAATTCTCTTTCGCCGCATCGTCCGGACTAATCTGACCCTGATTGTCCAAATTCATTTTAGAACTATGATTAAGAAATCGAAGTGCAAGATTTTTGGTGACTGGGCATAAATTTAAATCAACACCTTTTTCGATTGCTTTACCTAATTCCTCAAATGTCAACGTTGGATCACGCTTCTTGTTCCAGATCAAGAATTCACCAATAATTTCCCTTATATTCAATCCGCCTGGTGCATCGTTTGTGTAACGTTTTGCTCCATAGTAGACGATGTCTGGTAGAAATTCTTCATCGTTGTTCCCCAAAGATGCGTTAAAGGATCGAGTCTCAAATAAACCTACTGGACAATTAACAAGATAATTCTCTTCGAGCTCTCCGTCGAACAGTACCGTGTCATCATCAAGAAAAATCTTTGCGACCCGATCGATTTCGATTCCGTGATCCTCAGCGTTAATGTTCAGGAAACATCCTGTAGTGTCTGGGGCGATATCGTCGTCGAGCCGTACACCCAGTTCGTCGGGTCCCTCGATCCACTTGATGGGTATGGGCCACTCATCGAAGTTACCGAGAGCTAGCTCAGGAAAGTATTGTTTGATTATCCACCGAAAAACTTTGAACTCAGGCCGATCAAAGGATTTTCCAGTCTTGGATTCAAACACGTATCGTCGACGCCTTTTGATATCGATAGCGATTAGTTCTTCGCGAAGTTCACGCTCTATTATTTCAATGGGGTTCAAGAACTCCGCCCTATTATCGCTACCACCATTTGCTAAATTCCATCCCACAGGGTCGATTTCACGATAGAATAAACAATAATAGTCTGTTTTATTGATACGAACTACAGGCAACGTTCCTCCGCTAACGTAGCGAAAGGGAAAGTCCGGCTGATAAAATTTCCAAAAATTCTCTTCACCGTTCAGCAAAAATGATTTTAATTTTTTTCTTAAAAATTTAGAGGTTTGATCAAATTTCGGTTTCGATTTAAGTGCGTTGCGCAATTCATCTTTTCCGGCATTAGACCAAATAGCTTTGTCGGTACTTCGTATTTGCACCTCAAGACGTGTTCCACCATTAGGAATACGTTTTAAGGTAAACCGATCCAGTAAAACCTGGAGAAAGGTATTCTCTATATTTCCAAGGGGTTGAATGTTTGGCGTAGATGTATTCCACATGGAGTTTATCCTCACAATCCACTCCACCGCTCAAAATAGGCCTTCTTTTCTCACGCTAGGTCTATAAATAGGCAATCAAACTGTTACTCACTACAGCAACGCTACCACTATGCCGAGCAAAGAAAAAGGGGAAACGACGAAGACGGTAAATATCGGGTCATGGTTTGTATATGTATGGGTCAGATCTTGAATTGTGAATCAAGAGCATGCCGAACATTATTCGTACCGCATCGCGTGGACAATTCAACTGAGAAAGAGTGCGCAATTGATCCGATCCCCGGCATTCGTCATTTAAAATCAAGACCCGACACCAACCTTCTAATCGCCCGAGCAAATCGCCGGCCGCTTGATGGTTAATTGCTAATTCAAAAGCATGACCCAACCCCTATTCCGGCCGCCATTTCGTGCAATCCGAAGAAGGCCTCGGCCTGGACAACAACCCCGCCGCCCGAATGTGGCGCACCATTATGTGTCCGACAAAATTCCTTTGGGCCTCAAAACGGCCCCTCGCGGTCTCCCACTCGACTCCGGCGCGTGCGCATCCTAGGATTCCGGCGTTAGCGGATTGGCGGAAGCAGGGGAGCGCGAAATGCATGATACGGTGATACGTGGCGGCACTATCGTCGACGGCAGCGGTGACGCGTCTTATACGGGCGATCTGACGATCGATGAGGGGCGCATCAGCGCCGTCGGCGGCAAGGCCGGGCCGGGTCGCCGGGAGATCGATGCCGACGGGCTGCTGGTCACCCCCGGTTGGGTCGATGTGCATACCCATTATGACGGACAGGCGACCTGGGACCCGATCCTGGCGCCGTCGTCCTGGCACGGCGTCACCACGACCTTGTTCGGCAATTGCGGTGTCGGCTTCGCGCCGGTACGCCAGGAACACCGCCGCGAACTGATCGATTTGATGGAAGCCATCGAAGAAATTCCCGGCACCGCGCTCGAAGAGGGGGTGACCTATGATTGGGAAAGTTTTCCGGAATTCCTCGACGCCCTGGAGCGCCAGCCGCGCACCATCGATGTGGGAGCGCAACTCGGCCACCTGCCGCTCCGCGTCTATGTGATGGGCGAACGGGCGATCAACCTGGAGCCCGCAACGGCTGAGGATATCGCCCAAATGAAAACGCTGACCGCAGAGGCTCTTGCTGCGGGGGCATTTGGCTTCACGACGTCGCGGACCAATTCGCACAAGACGTTGTCAGGCGGGTTCGTGCCGAGCCGCTATTCCGAAGTCGACGAGATGATGGGCATTGGCTCGGCCTTGACCCAATTCGATCACGGCGCTTTCGGCATCAACACCGAATTCGAGGACGAAGCGGGCGAGTTGGCCTGGCTTACGGATCTGGCGCTGCAAACCGGCCGTCCGACCTGGTTCCTGATCACCCAGAACATCAGCGATCCGGATCGCTGGAAACGCCTGATCGCGAGCATTCACGCGGCGCGGGCGTCGGGCGCTCCGGTTTCGGGACAAGTCGCGTGCCGCCCGGTCGGCGTCCTGCTGGGTATCGGGGCAACGCTGACACCGTTTTCGGCCCGCGAAGCATTTCAGGAACTCCGCGGCCTGTCGAGCGAGGACCGTCTTGCCAGAATGCGCGATCCGGCCGTGCGCGAACGCATCCTGAATTCGCCGGACTCAGACGACGCCATGGATCGCCTGTCGCCCTCCAGGGTGCGCGCAATCACGCGTTGGGACCGGATGTATACATTCGGACCCGATGCCGACTACGAACCGGCGGACGAACGCTGTGTCGTGACCATCGCGGCGAACAGCAACCGTACCGCCGAAGAGGTCGCCTACGATTATCTCGTCGAAGGGCTGGACCGCTTCCTCTACTGTCCGGTCTCGAACTATGTCGACGGCAATTTGGAAACGACACGGGAAATGTTTCTCGATCCGGGAACTCTATCCGGCTTGAGCGACGGCGGCGCCCATGTCGGGTCGGTCGTCGATGCCAGCATGCCGACCTACCTGCTGACCCATTGGGCTCGTGACCGCACACGCGGCCCAAAATTGCCGCTGGAATTGGTGGTTAAGGCACAAACCTCCGAAACGGCCGACTTCTTCGGCCTCAGCGACCGGGGCCGACTGGCGCCCGGGCAACGAGCCGATATCAACCTGATCGACCATGACGGGTTGCGCATTCACGCCCCCCATCTGGTGCACGATCTGCCCGCCGGCGGCAAACGCCTGGTACAAGGGGTCGACGGCTATGTGGCGACGCTTGTCGCGGGGGAAACGACCTTCGAAAACGGCGAACATACCGGCGCGCTTCCGGGCCGCTTGGTGCGCGCCGGCCGGACCTGACCGAAATTGCGTGACTGAATTGGGATCGCGTTGAGCGTAGATTAGAGGTAGACGCAAAAGCGATGGATCCCCTTACGCAAGGTGCGCTCGGCGCAGCCCTGCCACAGACCACGGCCCGGAAAAGTGCGGTGGTCTTGGCTGGCATATTCGGTTTCGCGGCGGGCCTGGCGCCGGACCTGGATGTCCTGATCAATTCCGATGAAGACCCGCTGCTATTTCTCGAATATCATCGTCAGTTCACCCATGCCCTTGTCTTTATTCCAATCGGCGGCCTGCTCTGCGCAACCCTGCTGCACGCGCTGATCGGCCGACGCTATCGCCTGACCTTTCTACAATCTTTTCTCTTTTGCACGCTCGGTTACGGCACGCACGGTCTCCTCGATTTCGCCACCTCCTACGGCACCATGCTGTTCTGGCCGTTCAGCGACGAACGATACGCCGCCAGCATTATTTCCGTTATCGATCCCATCTTTTCGGTGCCAATCGCTTTGCTGTGCATCATCGCCGCCATCCGACGTTCCGCCCTCTTCGCCCGGTTGGCACTGGGATGGGGTGCGGTTTACTTGACCTTGGGAGCCGTCCAACACCATGCGGCGCTTCAAATGGCGGAAGAGTTGGCCCGTGCACGCGGCCATCAGATCGAGCGGCTGACCGTCAAACCTAGCTTCGGCAATATCCTGATTTGGAAGACGCTATACGCGACGACGGATCGGTACTTTGTCGACGCAGTGCGGCCAGCCTTTGAGCAGAAGATATTTCCCGGAACCTCCGTCAAGAAACTGGATACAAGCCGTGACTTTCCTTGGCTCGATCCGGACAGTCAGCAATTCCGCGATATCGAGCGTTTCAGATGGTTTAGCCAAGGCTACGTCGCGCGCGACCCCGCCGCACCGAACCAGATCATCGACGTTCGGTATTCCTTCTTGCCAAATGACATTAAGCCACTCTGGTCGATCGAAATCGCGCAGGACGCCGCTCCCGCTTCCCATGTAGGTTTCCGAACGGATCGCGGCGATTCGAGGGCTGGGCTGGCAGCGCTGTGGTCGATGATCACAGCGAAAGCGAAGTAGAGACCACGTTGGTTGGAGACGGAAATGCAGGAACAAAACCCCCATATCCGCTGGGGTCACATCAATGTCAATGTCAGCGATCTTGAAAAATCGATCGCATTTTATGAGGCGTTGGGTTTTGAAGCCTATCGGGCCGGCATCCCGTACTTGAATTTGGCCAAGACGGCCGAAACCCTGCATGACGCAAGCGCCAAAGCGCTCGGTCTGGAACCGCAATCAAGAGGGCGCGCCTGTATCATGCAATTGGGACGCGGGTACCCGAAGCTCGACCTGATCGAACTCGAAAACACCGCTGACAATAAACCGCTGGCGAATACGGATATCGGCATCGTCCGTCTGTGCCTCGCGACGCAGGATTTACAATCGGACTATGAACGTTTGCAGTCGCTGGGGGTGACGTTCCTCTCTCCCCCGCAACCCGCGCAAGACGGTATGGCGAAGATCGCCGTGTGCCAAGATCCTGATGGTGCACTCATCGAGTTAATTCAACCGGATCGCGACAAATGGCCACCCTTGACGCCGCGCGATAGAAAGACAGACTAAACTCAGTCATACGCCATCCGTTAAGCGCAGGAATGAGCCATGCCAGACAAAAACGCTCCCGACCATTATGAAGTGATCGTCATCGGCGCCGGTGTTGCCGGCATTTACCAAATTAAACGCCTGGCCGATCTTGGTGTGAAGGCAACTCTGCTGGAGGCTGCAGCCGATCTTGGCGGGACCTGGTACAATAACCGCTACCCCGGCGCCCGCTTCGATTCGGAAAGCTACACCTATGGATACGCCTTCTCAAAAGAGGTGCTGGACGAGTGGCACTGGAAAGAGGCGTTTTCCGGGCAGCCGGAGAACCTAAAATATCTGAACTTCGTCTCGGACAAATTTGATCTGCGCAAACACATGCAGTTCAACAGCCGTGTCGAAGCCGCACATTTCGACGAAAACGAAAATATTTGGCGGCTGCATGTCTGTGATGGCCGCGAATTGACCTGCCGCTTCGTGATCATGGCACTCGGGCTGCTCTCGATTCCGACCCTGCCCCGCCTAGCGGGCATGGAGGACTTCGAGGGGGAGGCGTTCCATACTTTCGACTGGCCGCACGAACCGGTCGACCTCGCCGGCAAGAATGTCGCGATTATCGGCACCGGGGCCACGGCCATTCAGGTGATCGGCGAAATCGCGGACAAGGTCGGTGACCTGACGATATTCCAACGCCGTCCCAACTGGGCCGCGCCGCTGAACAATTACAAGATTTCAGATGCGGAGATGGCCAAGATCCGTACCCGCTATGACGAGATTTTCGCGACCTGCGCCCGCACACCAGGCGGCTTCGAGCACGAACCGGACCGGCGCGGCTTCTACGAAGTCTCCCGCGAGGAACGCGTAGCGATGTGGGACCGGCTCTATGACGAGCCCGGCTTCGGGATCTGGCTGCAAAATTTCCGCGAGATCTTCACCGACGAAGAAGCGAACGCGGAATTCTCCGAATATATCGCCGACCGCATAAGGCAACGCGTGAAAGACAAAGACGTCGCGGAGAAGCTAATCCCGCGCGACCACGGGTTCGGTGTCCAGCGCGTGCCCCTCGAAACCTATTATTACGAAGCCTACAACCGGCCGAACGTTCATCTGGTCGACCTCGGCGAGGCGCCGCTCGACCGTATCACGGAGACCGGATTGCGCACTACGGAGCGCGATTACGACTTCGATGTCATCATCTATGCGACCGGATTCGACGCCATGACCGGCGCGCACGACCGCATCGATATCCGCGGTATCAGCGGCGCGCGGCTGCGAGACAAATGGCGCACCGAGATTTCAACATTCCTCGGCGTTTTCATTAACGGTTTCCCAAACCTGCTGATGCCGAATGGCCCGCAGAGCGGTTCCGCCTCAACCAACTATCCGCGCGGCATCGAAATCGGCGTGAACTGGTGCACGGCACTGCTGGAACATATCTGGGCGCACGGCTATGCCCGCGCCGAAGTCACGGCCGAGGCCGAGGCACGCTGGACCGATCACGTAACCAAAATGTACGAAGTCATGTTGATGCGGAAAGCCAAGTCCTGGTTCACCGGCTACAACTCAAACGTCGAGGGCCATGAGGAAGGCACCATCCGCTACCTCGTCTACAATGGCGGCATGCCCAAATACGTGGCCGCCATCAACGACGTCGCGGCGAACGACTACAAGGGAATTGCCTTTTCCGACAAATCCTCGTCGGAAAAAGCCATCTCGCAGGAAGCGCTTTCGACGTCAGCCTGATTCGACGCGTTCGATTTTGCCCATCCGCCCGGTTTGGTAATCGTCGAACGCCGCCTGCAGTTCGTCCCGGGTATTCATCACGAAGGGTCCGTAACGGGCTATCGGCTCATTGATCGGTTCCCCTGCTAACAGCAAGAAGCGGCCGTCCTTTCCCTTGGCGCCCGAGACCTTTAGTCGGCGACCTGCACCAAACAACGCCATCTGACCGCGCGCGACCTGCACTTCATCCCCACTAAAGGAGATTTGGCCGTCAAATACATAGGCCGCCACATTGAAATTTGGCTCGATGTCGATCTCGGCTTCCGCGCCCGGACGAACCCGCCAATCCTGCAGCCAAACCGGCGTATGGGTGCCAATCACCGCGCGAACGCCAAAAACTTCGCCGGCGATCACGGTAACCTCGATCAGCCCATCCGGACTTTTCGCGACGGGAATTTCCGCCTTGGGCAGATATTGATAGCCGGGTGCGGCGAGCTTACTTCTTGCTGGCAAGTTTACCCAGATCTGAAATCCATGCGCGCGGCCGCCGTCGCGCCGCATCGACGGGCCCGGCATTTCCGAATGCACGATCCCGGCACCGGCGGTCATCCATTGCACGTCACCCGCGCCGATCAATTGCGTCGCACCGGCGGAATCTTCGTGCAGCTTTTCGCCCTCGATGATGTAGGAGATGGTCTCGAAGCCGCGATGCGGGTGATCCGGCGCCCCCAACGCTTCGCCGGGGCCATAGGTAACCGGCCCGACTTCGTCGAGCATCAGGAACGGATCGACATGGTCGAGCCCGGTGGTCGGCACCGGCCGGCGGACCATGAACCCCGCCCCTTCGCGCTGCTGGTGAGCCGTCACAATGCGCGTAACAGCGCGCTCCCTCACGACGCCAACCCCGCCCGCGCCCGCAATTCATCGACCGCTTCCGGGTTGACCAAGGACGACAGGTCGCCCGCCGGCTCGTCCAGGATTACCGAGCGTACGACGCGGCGCATGATCTTCATATTGCGGGTTTTCGGCAGGTCGGACACGAAGAGGATGTCGCGTGGGCGGTAGGAGCGGCCGAGCGCGTCGGTCACCGCCTTCGACACCGCACCACGCAAGGCCTCGCCCGCCGTCTCGCCCGGCATCGGCACGCAGACGCAGCACAGGGCCGCCCCGGAAACTGGATCAGGCACGCCGATCACCGCTGCTTCCGAAATGCGGCCGCTCGACATCAACGCGCCTTCGATTTCCGACGGACCGGTCCGCTTGCCGGAAATATTGATCGTGTCGTCCGAGCGGCCGGTGACGTACCAGTAACCCTGATCGTCGACCATGGCCCAGTCACCCTGGCGCCACATATCGGGGAACATCTCCCAATAGCTTTCCAGATAGCGTTCGTCGTCCTGCCATAAGCTGCGCGTATTTCCGATCGACGGCGTCGTCATGACCAATTCGCCCAGCACGCCGGGCTTGGCCGGATTGCCGTCGCTATCGACGACCCTTGCGCCGGTCCCAGGAATCGGGCCGGAGAAGGAACAGGGCGTCATCGGCTCCAACAGGGCGCTCGCGATAATTCCGCCGAAGCATTCGGTGCCGCCGCAATAGTTCATGATCGGCACGCGGCCGCCGCCGACCCGTTCGAACAGCCAGCGCCAGGCATCCAGGGTCCAGGGCTCCCCGGTCGAGGCGCTGATCCGCAGCGCGGAAAAGTCGAACCCGTCGACCTCGTCGCCGTAGCGCATCATGCCGCGCACGGTTGTCGGTGCGATGCCGAGCCACGTCACCGCATTGTCCTGCATCACTTGCCAGTGGCGCGTCGTGGCGGGATAGTCGGGCGTGCCTTCCAGCAGTACCTGGCTACCCCCGATGAAGGTCGTGGCGATGGCCGTGAGCGGGCCGACAAGCCAGCCCATATCGCTGACCCACATCATGCGGTCGGTTTGTTTGAAATCGAAACAGACATTTATGTCGAGCGCCACTTTCGCCACGCTGCCGCAATGCGTGCCGATCGTGCCCTTTGGCTTGCCCGTGGTGCCCGAAGTATAGACGAGGAAAGCGGGGTCCTCGGCGTCCATGATCTCCGTCGGCAACACGTCTGGCTGCCCCGACAACACGTCGTGCCACCAGTGATCGCGGCCCTCGGTCATCGCGCAGTCGACCCGATCGCCGAGCCGCTGGACGACGAAGACATCATCGATTGTCGGACAGCCGCCAAGCGCCTCATCCAGCGCCGCCTTCATCGCGATTGATGCGCCGCGCCGCAAGGTGCCGTCCACCGTGACGACCGCGCGGGCGCCGGCATCGTTCAGGCGGACTTGTATCGGCTGCGGGCCGAAGCCGGAAAACAGCGGCAGCACGATGGCGCCGATCTTGAGGATCGCGAACATCGCTGCGAAACCTTCCGGCACCATCGGCATGTAAAGCCCAATGATGTCGCCCTTGCCGTAACCGCGTGCGCGCAGTGCCGAAGCGAAGCGACTGATCTCCGCATCCATCTCGCGGTAGGTCAATTCGCGGCGCGCGCCGTCCTCGCCGTCCCAAACGATCCAGCAGCTATCCCAAACCGGTGTGTCCCGATGCCGGTCGATGCAGTTGAGCACCACATTAGTCTTGCCGCCCGCGCACCAGACCGGCCAGGGCGCGCCCTTCGAGGTGTCCAGAACCTGGTCATAGGGCTCATAAAACCGGATATCGAGAAATTCGAGCACCGACTGCCAAAACCAGGCGGGGTCCGTGTCGGCGCGGGCATTCAAATCCGTGCGGTCTTTGGCTCCCGTGTAATCAAGCAACCCCTGCATCAGGCTTGCTTTCCGCAGCGCCTCCGGCGGGCGCCATGCGATTTCCAATTCCTGCTCGGCCATTGGCTGAAATCCTTGCTCTGTCTTTATCGAAGCATACCCAATTGGCGGATCGATTGCGCGCGATGCGACACCCTATCGCAGTTACTTGTCCAACGTCCGAATATGACCGATCAGGTTTGAAATCTCGTCCGTTGTGAGTTCGAAGGCCGGCATCGCCTTATGCCCGACGACAATGCCTTCCGCGAGCGCTTCCTCGAGGTTCTCTAGCGGCCATTTCTCATGCAAGGTTCGAAACGGCGGCGCCGGTTCGAAAGGGCTTTTGCCAACGGTCCCGACAGCATGGCATTTCGCGCAGAATTTCTCCGCCAGCCGTTCGCCCGCCTCATAGTCGGGCGCACCGCCGGCGCCTGCCGTCGCTACAACGCCGAACAACGCCAAAACGACGGTCATGCCTGTTTTCAGAGAATCTAACTTCATCGCGAACCTCGCAATTTTTCTTGATCTTATCGTAATGCGCTCGGCGACCACACCCGTTTTCCGCAACCGAACGCCGTGCATCTGGACGGCGAGACCGGTCCGGAATAATGGCAACGCCACAGGGAAGGCTGGACGCCCGCGACACTGCTGATTTGGCGAATGCTGGCCTTTACGCCGGCGGCGCGTCCGCGGCGAAGGTCGTGCGGTGCATCAGGCGGCGCAGCGGCAGGTCGTAATCCTGGATCGCCAAATGCTGCACGGTGCAATTGTCCCAGATAAGGACATCGCCCGGCTGCCAGCGGTGGCGGTAAACATATTCGGGACGGATTATGTGATCCGCCAAGGCGGCGATCAACCGCTGCGCTTCATCCTCTTCCCTGCCAACGATACCGGTACAATCGTCGCGCATCACGTACAGACACTTGCGGCCGGTTTTGGGATGCGTGCGTACCATCGGGTGCGTCACGGGGGGGAAGCGCTCTCGTTGTTCCTGGGTGATGATCTGAGCGCGTTGGCGGCCCGCGAAATCGAAGACCGCCCGGCACCCGTCGAGACGCTGTTTCATGGCATCAGGCAAATCGTCGTAGGCCGTATGCGTCGCGGCAAAGCAGGTATCCCCCAGCACGAGGCCGTCCTGATCCGGGACCTCCTTCGCGCAGAGAATTGTACCGCGCGGCGGCATCGCGGTGTAACACATGTCGCTGTGCCAGCGGGACCCGGCCCGCTTGACGCCGATATCCCGTCCATCTTCCTCGATATTGGAAATCAGAACCACGCCCGGATGGTCGTTTAATCCATGATCTTCGCCAAAGACGTTAAAGGAGATGTCCCCAAAGCGCTGTGTGAAAGACAGCAACCCGTCCGGTGAGAGCGACTGTCCACGGAAAAAGACGACGCCATGTTCGTTGAACGCATTCTCGACGGTAGCGAAATCCGGATCGCTCAGCGGTTGCGAAAGATCGACCCCTTGAATTTCAGCACCGACCGGCGCGTCGGTCGGAATGATGTCGATTCCCATGGGTACGGCCTCCTGATCTCTCAATAAGACACATGATCCTAACCTCCCGCCCCGCGCGGACAAAATCGAGAAATTAAACATTGCCCATGCCACTGCAGTCGCGATGATGCGTCAATGAGCGATACCGCGCGAAAATCTCTTCGAGCGAATCCGTTTCCGGTACTGACACCGCGCGGAAACGGGCACCAGTTCGTATTCTATGGCGACAGCTGTTCCGGCGTGCCCGGCGCACCGCATGAGAAGACATTCGCCAGCGTTAACGCCATCGTCGACGGCCTCTCGCCGTCGCCCGAATTCATAGTCTTTCCCGGTGACGAAGTGATCGGCCTTACCGCCGACGCGGATGAACTGCGTATGCAATGGCGGCACTGGCATGACGTGGAAATGGCATGGCTGGATCGCGAAACGATACCGCTCTACCACTCGACCTCGAACCATACGACCTACGACGTGATGAGCGAACGCGTGTTCGCCGAAATGCTGCCTTATCTGCCGCGCAATGGCCCCGCCGATCAGCAGGGCCTGTCCTATTTCGTGCGCCGGGACGACCTCTTGATGGTTTTCATTCACACCAGTTGGTCCGGCATGGGTGGCGAAGGTCATGTCGAGACCGAATGGCTGGCCGCGACGCTGCAACAACATCATGATGCTGGTTACAAATTCGTCATCGGTCATCATCCCGTGTTTCCGATCAACGGATTCTCCGGCGCCTATCAGCGCGAAATCGGCCCCGAATACGCGGCGGACTTCTGGCGGCTCCTCGTTGAGAACGGCGTTTTCGCCTATCTCTGCAGCCATATCCTGGCGTTCGACGTACAGGTCCATGACGGAGTCTTACAGATCACCAGTGCCGGTGCGGGCACCGAACACCGCATGCCGGAAGGTGAAGAATATTTGCATTGCGTTCAAGCAGCGCTCGACACCCAGGGACTTCGCTATCAGGTCCTGGACGTCGAGGGACGGAAGCGCGAGCAGCTCTCCTGGCCGTTTCATCTGCCCCCATCCGCGAAGTGGAGTCCGCTGACGTCGGGCGAACAGCCTGCACCCATACAAGGTTCCCAGCGAGACTCTCAGCCTGCCGTCGCCTGGCGCTTTTCGGGACGGTTAGACCGAACCGCAGCACAGGCACAGACGCTTTTATCTGCCTGGTCTGCCGATGCCGGACTGGCGCCCTTGTGGATCGGTCTCACCGGTCCGAGCCAGCGTCTCACCGTGCTTATCGCACCGACAGCAGGCCGCAGCCCGCACGCCTGGTTCGGCCCAAATGTCCGTTCCGACGGGCCTTTCGCGTTACAGGTAGCGCTGCATGCCGATATGGGGCCGGGCGGGGTGCTGTGGCGGGAGTCCGACGACGCGCCTTGGAACTCGCTTGACGGTGCCTCCGCCTGGGGTCCGGATCGTTTGGTCCGGCCAGCCCATTGGAGCGTCGGCTCTGGAAAAGGCGGCGGTATTGATCGCCCCTTCGTCGGGCCTGACCTGAAGGCCTCTTACACTTTGTCGCGGCCGGGATGATACGCAATCGATTGCCCGGAAACCCCGTTAGCGCCATATTACGACAAGGCAAACGAGGCAACCGCACGATGAAATCGATACTTTCGATCACGGTGAATGGTGCGCAGCGGCAGGACGCCGTCGCGGACAACATGCTGCTGATCGACTATTTGCGCGACATCGTCGGCCTGACCGGCACCAAGATGGGCTGTGACGGTGGCGAATGCGGGGCATGCACCGTGCTGGTCGACGGCAAACCACGGCATAGCTGTCTGGCCTTGGCGCAAACCTGCGGCGGCAGGCATGTTGAGAGCATCGAAGCCCTCGCCGATCACAGCCGTCTGTCGCGGCTGCAGGCGGCCTTCCACGAGAAACTCGGCGCGCAATGCGGCATTTGTACCCCGGGCATGGTGATGGCGGCGGAAGGGCTGTTGCGGCGCAACCCATCGCCCAGCGAGGACGAAATCCGCGACGGTCTCGGCGCGAATATCTGCCGCTGCACCGGTTACGTGAAGATTATCGAAGCCGTCCAGGCGGCATCCGCATCATGAGCGACATCGTACAGCCGGCGCACCCGATCGGACAGCGCGTCCCCATGATTGACGGGCCGGACAAGATCATGGGCCGGGCGCGCTTCACCGCCGACTTGCCCGCAATCGGTGCGCTCGCCGGCAAAATTCTGCGCAGTACGGAAGGGCATGCCGAGATCGTCTCGATCGACAGCAGCGCGGCGGAAGCCATGCCGGGTGTCATCGCCATCGTGTCGGGTGACGATTGCGACCAGACCTACGGCGTGCTGCCGGTCGCGATGAATGAATACCCGCTTGCCCGTGAGCGGGTGCGCTACCGGGGCGAACCGGTCGCGGCGGTGGCGGCCGTCGACGATACAACGGCGCTGGCCGCCCTCGCTAAAATCAAGGTCACCTATAAGGAACTGCCGGCCTATTACACGGCGCAGGAAGCGATCGCATCCGATGCTGTAGCGCTGCACGAGAAACGGCCTGGCAATGTCGAACGGCAGACGGAGTTCGATCTCGGCGAAGTCGATGCGGGGTTCGCGGACGCCGACCTGGTGCGCGAAGACACTTATCATTGC
Source organism: Alphaproteobacteria bacterium (assembly GCA_021774435.1). Lineage (GTDB taxonomy): Bacteria > Pseudomonadota > Alphaproteobacteria > UBA8366. Next base: position 16,133 of record JAJFJB010000241.1, on the reverse strand, counting down.
GCGGAGATCTGCCAAGTCCAGATCGAGACTCACGCAGCACTTGCCGACTATGATGTCGAGCGCGATCAGTTGACGGTGCATTGCAGCACCCAGGTCCCGTTCTATGTGCATCTTATGCTGTCGCGCTGCCTCGGCATGCCGAAGGGTCGCATCCATGTGATTAAACCGCATGTCGGGGGTGGATTCGGCTGCCGCACGGAAACCCTCAATGTCGAGCTGATTTGCGGCATGCTCGCGCGCAAGGCAGGCGGCGCGGTGCGAATCGTGCTGACCCGCGAAGAGACCTTCATCACCCATCGCGGCCGGCCGGAAACCGATATCCGCCTGAAGATAGGTCTCAAGAAAGACGGCCGCATCACGGCGGTGGAATGCGAAAGCCTGCAGCGCGGCGGCGCCTATAGCGGTTACGGTATCGTTACCAACCTATATTCCGGATCGCTACTCTATGCGCTCTACGACATCCGTTCCGTCCGCTACACCGGCACGCGCGCGCTGACCAACACACCGCCCTGCGGCGCGATGCGTGGCCACGGTACGGTCAATATCCGCTTCGCGTTCGAAGCGCTGCTCGACGCAATGGCCAGTGAGTTGGGACTCGATCCCTTCGCTGTCCGTCGCGCCAATCTGCTCAAGGTGCCGACATTCACTGAGAACGATCTGATGGTGAAGAGTTACGGCCTGCCGGAATGCCTCGATTGGGTCGAAGAAGCCAGCGGCTGGCAATCACGCAAGGGCAACTTGCCGCCGGGACGCGGGATCGGTATGGCCTGCTCGCATTATGTCAGCGGCGCGTCGAAACCCGTGCACTGGACCGGCGAACCACATGCGGTGGTCAATCTCAAGCTCGACTTCGACGGTGCTATCGTTCTACTGACGGGCGCGGCAGAGATCGGTCAGGGCTCCTCCACCGTGTTGGCGCAGTGCGTTGCGGAAGTCATGGGGCTCGATATGTCGCGCATCCGGGTGGTCGCCAGCGACAGCCGGGTGACTCCAAAGGACAATGGTTCCTATTCCTCGCGCGTGACTTTCATGGTCGGCAATGCCGCCATCGAAGCAGCCAAGGAACTCAGGGGCATCCTGATCGAAGCGGCGGCGAGAAAGCTCGACGCGCAACCGAACGACGTCGAGTGTCTGGGCGAGGTCTATCGCGCGTCAAGCCAGGACCGCGGTCTCGATTACGAAGCGGTTGTGTCGGCGGCGCTCGAGGACACCGGCACGATCACCACCAAGGGCACCTTCTCGACGATCCCCGAATCGCATGGTGGTAAGAAATATCGAGGCGCCGCGATCGGCGGCACAATGGGCTTCAGCTATGCTGCCCAGGTCGTCGAAGTCACGGTCGACCCCGATACCGCCGACGTCAAAATCGAAAAAGTCTGGGTGGCGCACGATTGCGGCTATGCGCTCAACCCGCTGACGGTCGAAGGACAAGTGCAGGGCTCGGTTTGGATGGGCATGGGCCAAGCGATGTCCGAGGAAACCCGCTTTCATAACGGCATGCCGATCGCCGCCAACATGCTCGACTACCGCGTACCGACCATCGTGGAGTCGCCGGAAATCGAAGTGAAAATCGTCGAAAGCGTCGATCCGAATGGCCCGTTCGGCGCCAAGGAAGCGGGCGAAGGCTCGCTCAGCGGTTTTCCCGGTGCGGTCGCCAACGCCGTCGCCGACGCGCTCGGCGTGCGTATCACCGAACTGCCGATCACGCCGGACCGATTGATGGCGGCGATCGAGAGCTATGAGAAAGAGCAGCGTGCGATACAGACGGCTGGGGCTGCCTGATGGAAGCACTGCCTGAATTTCAGCTTCATCGTCCGGGTACGCTCGATGAGGCCGTCGCGCTTATCAAGGCGGAGCCGAATGCCCGTTTCGTTGGCGGCGGCACCGACCTCGTCGTCAACATGCGCCGTGGCTTGGTCGAAACACCGGCGCTGATCGATTTGAATAATGTCGCGGAGATGCAGGGCATTGTCAGTGACGGGACCGGTCTTACAATCGGTGGCGCGGTAACGCTCGATGCGCTTGAGAACGACGAAATCGTCGCGCACGCCTTCCCGGCCGTCGCCCAAGCAGCATCGGAAGTTGCGGGACCGACGCATCGCAACGTGGCCACCGTAGGCGGTAATTTGTGCCTCGACACCCGTTGCATTTTCTACAATCAAAGCGGCTGGTGGCGCGAAAGCAACGATTTCTGCCTGAAATACCGTGGCGAGATCTGCCATGTCGCTCCCAAGAGCAAACGTTGCTTTGCCGTATTCAGCGGCGACCTGGCGCCAGCGCTGTTGATCCAAGATGCAACCGTTTCGGTGGCGGGTTCGAAAGGCGAGCGGCAGATGCCGCTACGCGAACTCTACCGCGGTGATGGCATGGACTATCTCACATTGGAGGCTGGCGAGGTCGTTACCTGTGTGACAATACCAAACAGCGACCTGAAGTCGGCCTACCGCAAGGCCCGCGTACGGGGGTCGATCGACTTTCCGCTCGCCGGTGTCGCCGTCGGAGTTGCGGTTAAGGACGGTAGAATCACCGATTTGCGCGCGGCACTGACCGCCTGCGACACCAAGCCGTTCCTGGTCAGCGGTCTCGACGATTTTCAAGGCAAACCGGTAAATGAAACCGTCGCAAGCGACTTTGGCGAAATCGTGCAGCAGCAAGCGCGCCCGATGCGGACCACCATGTCCACACCCTGGTATCGCCGCCGCGTTGTCGCCCGGCTGGCGCGGCGGCTACTGTTGGAGCTAGGCACCTCTTAGCGCCTACCTTTATTCCTTTCAGCCTGTATATATCGGTTTGCGCATGGTCCTTTGACAGCAATACGAAAACGGAATTTTCGCCGCACATAATCCCGTGCGCTTTAAGACATTTAAATCATAGTGTCCGGACTGGTACAAAGTGGCGGTGTAGCGACGTCAAGGGCTGATCGGCCAAGGCGAAACGAGGAGCTTTAGAGTCATGAAACCTGTCTGCTTGGTCATTGGCGCTGGCGCCGGAATTGGCGGCACTGTTGGAAAGCGCTTTGCGCAGGAGGGCTATCATTCAGTGCTATGCCGCCGCACGGATGAAAACGGCCTGAATAGACTCGTGGCTGATATCGAGCGCGACGGTGGTTCCGCTTCGGGTTTTCTGCTGAACGCCGTCAAACCCGATACGCTTGAAGAGCAGGTGGCCGCGGTTGAGGCTGATATCGGCCCCATAGAGGTTGTTGTCTTCAATCTCGGTGCACAAGTCGGTAACCGGTCGCTTAAAGAGACGACCTACAAGACATTTGAAATGGGTTGGCGCATGGCGACGTTTGGCTTGTTTCGTGTGGCATCCGCCGTGTGTCCACTCATGGAAGAACGGGGAAGCGGCACCATTCTGGTGACCTCGGCCACGGCGGCAATGCGCGGTAACAAGGGCCAACATTCCCATGCCGCCGCCATGGGGGGCCGCCGTATGCTATGTCAGTCGCTCAACGCTGAGTTCGGTCCGAAGGGCATTCATGTCGCGCATATCCTGATCGACGGTTCCGTCGACGCCCCTGATACGTTGGGCAAAATGCTTGGACCGGAGCGGTTCAAAGAGCTTCGCGAAACCCGCGGCATGGAACATGACGGGCTTATCATGCCCGCCAAGGTGGCGGAGACTTATTTCCACATCGCCCAACAACATCGGTCAGCGTGGACGCACGAACTCGATCTACGGGCGTTCACCGATTTGCCGTGGTGGAATCACTGACGACGATATAACGGGCACGCGTTGCCGCTTTGAAGCCCCGTCGCCCAGGATTAATTATTTCCACGCCGGCATTTCCTCCCGCGTTCTGCGACCGCCGCCAAGTCTCAGCCAGTCATAGGATTTTTGCAGCCGCTTCGTAGCCCAGCCGTCTTCCGAACCGATAGCGTACAGCGTAGCATCCGTCATCAAGCGGTTCCTGTGCCCCTCGAGCGCAAGGGTTTCTTCACCGCCTTTTTCTTTTTTTGCTTTCTTGGCCGGTGGTTTTAGCAACCTCAATCGCATCAAATCGTATAGCGCATCATGAACGAGCGAGGCGCGTAATCCTTTGCTTACCGGTCGGGGTTCCGTTCTTCCGCGTACCCCCTTGGGGGCCGCGTCGAACGACATTCCATCCCACCGGTAGCCCTTTTTAATGGTGAGGACCCCACCCTTTTCCAGCAGACCGTATTTCCACTCTTTCCTGGGAAGGTTCGTAACGTGCTTCGCCATTCTCTTGAGGAGCTTGGAATTTCTTCGAAACCGTTTTGGCAAGCCTGGAGGCTTCCTGAGGGTCGCAGCAATGGTGAAATACTTCTTCAGATCGACTGTATAATCCTGTGTCAGTTGGAAAAGATTTTTGGGGCAGCCGCTCTTTAACTTTTTGAATTTACAGGTGGGCACCGCTACCAAACTGTTTTCTTTTATGATCTGCTTGAACTTATCGCTGCTCAGGGACTGCGCAGAGGTTGAGCCTGTCATGGCTACCGCAATTAGTCCCACGGCTGAGACGAGCCATGCGGTGCGCCAACCTCCCGAATGTCCTTGCGTTAGGGCCATCGTTCCTTCCCCTCTTGTTTCAAGAGTTTTCGAGAAACAGGCATTAGACGCCAGATACAGCAGCCTCGCGTTGATCAACATCAATCAACGTTCAAGAAAGGCAAACGGTCCTTTACGCTTGATTGGCGTTTCGCAGCCACGCTTCCGCCGCGTGCCAGACAGACAGCCGAGGTCGTATGGATGGGGAAAGCCATTGCTCGGATTACAGGCGGCACATTGTCTTGACCCAGGCCTGCCGCCAGAAAATCAACGCTTTGCCCGAAGCCTTAACCCGTCAGCGCTTGCCCCAGCGCGGCGCCTTCCGGGTCCGCCAGAGCGGCTTCCCGCGCGGCACGAAGGCGTGCCGTATCCGTCTTGCCGCCCTCGAGCGCCGGCGTCACGATCATATCGAAGACGCGCTCGAAATTGCCGTGGCCGCGCGCGTGGGTTTCGCCATATCCCTTCAACAGATTCGCGCATTCGGCCAACTCGACGGCGAATGCGTAATCCTTCGGCGCGATCGTGATAAGCGCCCGGAGCCATTTCTCGATCATTGCCTGTTCGACATCGAACCGATAGGTCCGACGACGCCAGAAACGCAATTTCGCCAGCAACCAGAGTTGCAAAAAGCCGTGAATCGTATCCGTGCGCACGCGGCGCGCCACATGCAGTTTTTGAGTCAGGCCCCGCCGCTCGGCCCAGCCGGAGAGTGCGGCGCCCAAGCCGGGCGGTAGCAGCGATGCCACCTCCTCCACGCCGGGCTTGAGGAATTCCGTTACGCGGACCGGCTCGTCCGCTTTCGCGCCGACCTCGCCACGAACGCGATCGTAGCGGTCCGCGCGTGTCTTCAGATCGGCAACCCGGATGACATCTTCATAGGACATCCAAAGCGCCAGAAAGCGCGCCACCTCCCGTGTTAGCAGCCAATCCTTCTGCGCACGATCCACCGCCAGAATACCGCCTAGCCGCTCCAGAAAGAGCCGCGCGTAACGGATATCCTGATAATCTGCGAGCCGCGACACACCATGCGCGGCAAATTCCGCGACCGGTGCGGGGAAATCGGCTTCGATGCGCTGTTCCGGCAATGGCGGAGCCGCCGCCTCCGGTGCGGGCTCCAGTTTCCCGCGCGCCAGCGCCAGCCCGGCTTCGAAGCCGCGCAGATTGGCATCCACCGCGACGCCTTGCGCCTGAATCGCATCCTCAAACGCCGAATCCGGCACCGGCAGCTTGCCCGAACCGGCGATCATGCCGAGCAGAACCGCGTTCAGCGCCGTGCCCTTGTCCTGGGCGATTTTCGCAAGATCGTGCAGCAACGCCGTCTGTGCCATTTCACGCGCCGCCGCCAGAACGCGACCGCTGTCATGTACCCCGTCCCCCATGGCGGATTTTTCCGCGATGGCATAGATACGGTGAGACGAGGCAATCAGGGTCGTGCGATCGGGACTGACAAAACCGTTTTCGATCGCACGGCCGGCCTCGAGCAACTCGGACGCGACGACCACATCCATATTACCCGGCCCCGGATAGAGCGACATGACCGGCGTTTTGCCATTCAGTTCGGCAGTTTCCGTGGGGAATACTTCCAGATAGTAGGTCGTGGCGCCGGTGCGCTGTGCGACACCGGGAATGGACGTGCTTTGCACCGGCAGATCCGCCGCCGCCGCCGCGGCAACGAGCCAGTTGGTGAGGAGGCCGCCGCCCTCGCCACCCAGCGCGCCGATCAGAATTGTGACCGGGCGCGGTTCGTTTTCGAGGATCGTCACGCCGCCGCCGCCGGACGTCCTTGCAGAAAACCGATGACGGCCCTGCGGACGCGATACAACAAGCGGTCCAGACTGGAGGGGTTCTGCACGATATCGGCGCGATAGAAGCTTGGGCACAGGGTCGCCGCATCCGCTGTCTCGCCGCACAGACCGCACCCGACACAGCCATTATTGACATGGGCCACCGGGTCCTTGCGCAACGGATCCGGGTTCGGCTTGATCGTCAGCGATGGGCAACCGGACAGTCGGATGCAGGAATGATCGCCCGTGCAGACATCGTCATCGACGCCAAAGCGAGTACGGATCAGCCGTTCGCCGCGTTCGAGCTGTTTGCGCAGAAGCGGGCGAATACGGCGCTGCTTGGCGAGCTGACATTCGCTTTCCGCGATGATGACCTTGAGCCCCTTGGTCTTGGTCGACAGCGCCTCACGCAAGGTCTTCATCATGTTGCCAACTTCGTAGGTCGTAACCGTCCGTTGCCATTTGACGCCGAGCCCCTTCAGCGCATCGCGAATGTTCTGGCCGGTTGGCTCGGACCGGAAATTGGTGCCGGTCGACGGAATATGCTGCTGCCCGGTCGCGGAACTGTAGCCGTTGTTCATGATGACGAGCACGGAATCGCTCTGGTTGAATACCGCCCCGGCGACACCCGACGTCAGCCCGTTATGCCAGAGCCCGCCATCGCCCATGATGCTGACCACGCGCTTGTCGCCAAAGGCGGGTGCGACACCGGCGGCGCTGGCCAGGCCAAGACCGTATCCGAGCACCGAATTGCCGATATTGAACGGCGGCAGGGTCGAGAAAGTATGACAGCCGATGTCAGCGCTGACATGAATGTCGCCGACTTCCTTCTCCACCAGCTTGATCGCGGTAAAGACCGGCCGCTCGGGGCAACCGGTGCAAAAGCCCGGCGGACGAACCGGTGTCGGCGCGCCGAGCAACTCGACGGCTCGCGTGCGGTTTGCCGCGACGGCATCGCCACGGCGCAAGACATCGGCATGGTCGAGGCCCTGCGGCAGAGACCCCTCGATGAATTTCTTCAACCCCTCGATAACCACCGCCAGGGTGTACTCGCCCGCCATCGGTAGCACGTCCTTGCCGACGACACGGGTGTTCAGATCGGCCTTGCGCAGAATGACATTGATCGCCTGTTCGAGATAATCCGGGTTGCCCTCCTCGACGACCAGTACCGCGCGTTTGCCCGCGCAGAAAGACGAAATTTCGTCGGAGACCAGTGGATAGGTGACGTTCAACGCCATAATCGGCAGCCGCGCCTCGCCAAACGCATCCGCCAAACCGAGTTGCTGCAAGCCCCGGATGACCGAGTTATAAAGGCCGCCCTGCACGATGATGCCGACATCCTCGCATTCGCCGGCAAACACTTCGTTCAGCTTTTTGTCACGAATGAAATCGATCGCCGCGGGCAGGCGATAGTCGATCTTGTGCTTTTCCTGCGCATAGGTCGCGGGCGGCAGGCAAATCCGGCTGTAATCGAAGGACGGATCGGTCAACACCGCGTTGCGCGATACCTTAGCGGGCACGTTATCCTTACACTCGAAACGGCCATGCACATGACAGGCGCGGATGCGGAACTCCATCATCACCGGCGTGTTGCTGGCCTCCGACAGCTCGAAGGCTTTTTCGACCATATCCACGACCAGCGGCAGATGCGGGCGGGGGTCGAGCAAAACGATCGAGGATTTCATCGCGAAGGCATGGCTGCGTTCCTGAATGACACTGGCGCCTTCACCGTAATCCTCACCGACGAGCAATAAGGTGCCACCCATGACGCCGGCCGAGGCCAAATTCGATAGCGCGTCGGACGCGACATTGGTCCCGACTACCGACTTCCAGCACACCGCGCCCCGCATGGGGTAGTTGATCGACGCCGCGCACATCGCCGCCGCCGCCGCTTCGTTGGAACAGGCCTCGAAATGAATGCCCATATCGTCGAGCAAATCCTGCGCGTCGGTCAGCACATCCATGACGTGGGAAACCGGCGCGCCCTGATACCCGCCGACATAGCTGACACCGGACTGCAACAAGGCCTTGGTGATCGCGAGAATACCTTCGCCATGGAAGGTGTCACCGGCGCCGAGACGCAGCGACCTGACTTCTTTCTCAAACGACCGTTCCATCACACTTCTCCCAATCTCGCGGCTGGGACGGAGTTTAGCGGATCATGCCCGGCCAACAAGCCGTTTGATGAAAGACCAGAGCATCGAGAAAAACAGGGAGCCGCCTGCAATTTCCGTCTTCTCCGCTTCCCGCCCTTCGAGCCGGGCCTGCAGATTATTCGCGAAGTCGGCCGTCAGGCGCGATGCAAGATCGTTGACGATCCCGCCGCGTGCGAACTGCCCCAACGCACCGGTCAAGGCATAAGCAACCGTCACATCGACCTGGGTCTTGCCGTCTGCGCCATCCGCCACGGTGAAGGCGACTTCGCCGCGAACACTGGAACCGCTACCACCGTCGCGCCCTTGTCCGGAGACAACACCGCGTCGGCGCGCATCGTCAAGATCGACCTGTGCCGTGCCCGCAAAGGCCGCGGCGATGGGGCCAAGCTTGACCGCCACCTGCCCTTCCACGTGTCCGTTGGAGGGCGGTACGGTCAAGGAAACACCCGGCATGCAGGCCGCCACCGCTTCTATGTCCTGGAACACCGCCCAGACCGCGTCCGCCGGATGGGCCACGGTGAAGGATTGCTGCAATTTCGCCGCATCGGACGGCATGCCCACCGCCGAAGGGGCGGCTTGCGGGGCCGCAATATCGCGCTCGACCTTGAACGCCGGTTCAACCTGCATCGTAGGCGGCGCTTCGCCTAGACAGCTCCGGACCGCCCGCACAATGCCGACATAGCCGGTGCATCGGCACAGATTGCCGCTAAGCTCTTCACGGACACGGGCCTCATCGGCCTCGGGCAACCGATTTACGATGTCGTAGGACGATATCAGCATGCCCGGCGTGCAATAGCCGCATTGCAAAGCGTGCTCCCGCGTGAAGGCGGCGCGCAGTTGACCCATGCGCGGGTCGTCGTCAAACGCTTCGATGGTCCGCACGTCGGCGCCAGTACAAGTGACGGCCAGCGCAATACAGGAGCGTGCCGGTGCGCCATCGATCATCACCGTGCACGCACCGCACACCCCCTGTTCGCAACCCAGATGCGCGCCCGTCAGCAGCAACTCTTCGCGTAGGAAATCCGCCAGGCTGGTACGTGGCGCGACATTTGCTGTCACGGCCTCGCCATTGACGGTTAGGGAAATCGGTTTCATGCGGCACGCACGCCCGCGATCATCGCGGCGCGCTTCGCGGTCACGAAATGGACCTGACGGTCGTAGGAATCGATATCGCTGCCCAAGGTATCGATTGAGGTTCGCACGGCGTCATCCTCGTAAGGACCATCGATGACGATGGGCCGCGCATTGGTCGCACCCAGTACCGTTCGCGCCACATTACGCTCCGGATCATGCAGAACTGCACCAATCGCTTCGGCGAAATCGCCAGCCTTGCGGCAGAATTTGTAATACCCCCAACGTGCCGTCGACGAGAGTTTCGGAACAACGACGCCCCGCAATATTTCGCCAACCCCGAGAACCGTTTCGAAGGCGCCATCCATGAATTCACCGACCGAGACTCGGCGCTCGCCTGCGGCACCGGCAATCACCGCTTCAGCACCGAGCGTGGACAGACATGAGATCCAGTCCGCTGCCGGGTCAGCATGTGCGAGACTGCCACCGATCGTGCCCCGGTTCCGCACTGCACGATAGGCGATACCACCTGCAACAGAGGCCAGCGTGCCATTTGTCACGTCTGCAATCGCGCCATCCTCTATGGCCGCATGCGTAACGCAGGCCCCAATCAACAATCCATCGCCTTCCGGTTCCACAGCCTTCAATTCCGGAATTGCCGTGATGTCCACCAGTAACGCCGGCTGCGCCAGCCGTAAATTCAGCATGGGTCCAAGCGATTGACCCCCAGCCAGTACCCGGCCAGACGGTCCTGCATCGGACATCAACGCCAGAGCGCTATCCAAATCCCCAGGGCATTCATAATCGAAATCGACCGGTTTCATTTCGCAGCCGCCTGGATCAAGGCAAGCAACCGACGCGGCGTAATCGGTAACGCGTCGACCTCGACCCCCATATCTTTCAGCGCATCATTGATCGCATTCCCGATCGCTGCGGGTGGACCTATGGCGCCACTTTCGCCGATCCCCTTCTGCCCGAACTCGGTATAAGGCGAAGGCGATTCCATATGCAGGATACGCAGGTCGGGCACTTCCACCGCGCCCGGCAGCAGATAATCCGCCAAGGTCGACGCCAAAGGTTGTCCCTGGCTGTCGAACGGCATTTCTTCGTAGAGCGCCGTACCAATCCCCTGCGCAACTCCCCCGCTGACCTGCCCATCGACGATCATCGGATTGACCAGAACGCCACCGTCCTCGACAATTGCGTAATCGAGAATTTCGACATGGCCGAGCTCCGGATCGACGGCGACCAGGGCCGCATGCGCGGCATAGCTGAACGTCCCGGTGTCGCGTTCGGGCTTGTACCCGACAGTCACCTCAAGACCCGCCGGATCGACGTCCGGCGGTAGGTCCTGCGGTTTCAGATACCAGACCCGTGCGATCTCGGCGAGGCTCACCGCACCCCCCGGCGCCACGACCTGCCCGTTTTCGATCCGCACCGACGCCGCATCGGTTTGTAGCAACGACGCACCAATCTGTGCCGCGCGCTCACCCAGCGCCTGACAGGCACGCGCCACAGCACCGCCGGACATGACCATGCAACGCGACCCCCAGGTCCCGGTCGAATAAGGCGTGTATTGCGTATCGCCATGCACCAGCTTCACCGCGTCGATATCGATGCCCAGAACTTCGTTGGCGACTTGCGCCAAGGTCGTCTCCAGCCCCTGGCCATGACTATGCGCACCGATACGGAGTTCCAGTTCCCCGTCGGGTGACAGCCGCGCGCTGCATTGCTCATGCCCCGGCACCATCGGGATTCCCCAACCGGAATAGACGGAGGTTCCATGCGCGCCCTGCTCGCAAAAGATCGAGAGCCCAACACCGATCAGACGACCGTCCGCCTCACCTTTTGCCTGACGGGCTCGAATGCTAGGAATGTCGATCGCCTCGACAGCACGGCGCAGACATTCGGGATAGTCGCCGCTGTCGAAATGCTTGGCCGTAATATTGTCGAACGGCATCGCCGACGCAGGAACCAGATTAAGCTGCCGGACCTCATGCGGCTCACGCCCAACTTCGCGCGCTATCGCATCCATCATCAATTCCATGGCGAAACACACGCCCGTACGCGCCACACCCCGATAGGGCAAGATCGGCGGCTTGTTCGTCGCACTCGACCAGGTCGTACAGCGGAATCCCTCGAAATCGTACGGGCCGGGCAAGATACTGCCGACTTGCGCCGCTTCAAGGCAGGCGGAAAACGGGTAGGCGGAATAGGCGCCTGAATCGACATGCGCCTTGGCCTCCATCGCCAACAGGCGGCCACGATCGTCGGCATGTGCCGTCACCACATAGTGATGTTCGCGGCAATTCGCATTTGCGCTCAACTGCTCGCGGCGATCTTCCAGCCACCGGACCGGGTGGCGTGTTTGCATCGCCAGCCAGCAGATTGCGACTTCTTCGGGTAACAGGATTCCCTTATAACCGAAACCACCGCCGACATCAGGCGCGATAACCCGGATTTTGCCGTGATCGATGCCGAGGCAGTCAGACAATCCCGTACGCACGATATGCGGCATCTGCGTGGCGCTGTGGACGACAAGCTGCTCCAAACGGCTATCCCACTGCGCGACGACACCCCGTCCTTCGATCGGCGCCATGCATTGGCGCGCCGTGCGGAATGTGCGGGTCACCCGCACCGTGGCTTTTCCCGCCGTTGCGTCAAATTTCGGATCGTCGACGACTGATTTGAGAAAAACGTTGTCGCCCCATTGTTCATGCAAAAGCGGCGCATCGCTGTCGCGCGCCTGAAGCATGTCGTGCACCGCCGGCAGTTCGTCGAAGTCCACGGCAATCGCTTGCGCGATGTCCTCGGCCTCGGCGCGGCTTCCCGCCAGACACATCGCAACCAGTTCGCCGACATAGCGCACCTTGCCGTCGGCCAACGCCGGTTGCTCGGAGGGTTTGAAGCCCGGCAAGGCGGTCACAGCCCGAATCGCCTTCACGCCGACCATATCGGATGCAATCGTAACCCGCGGCCGCAGTTCTTCCGGAACCTGGATCCCGCGAATATGGCCATGGGCGACGGGACTGCGCAAAAACGCCACATCCTTCATCCCGGCGAGTTTAATGTCGCCGATATACTGACCGCGGCCGCGCATATAGCGGTCGTCCTCGCGGCGCGGAACCCGTGCGCCGACGCCGGTTGCTTCTAGTCCATCTGGCACGTGGCTAGGCCGCCGCGTCTAGTTCAGGCAGGATCAGTGCATCCGCGTCAAACCGTTTACCCTCGCGAAGGCAGAATTTCGGCCGCAAGGACCTTTCAGCCGTGACTTCCGTCCCTTCATTATCACGCAGCACCCATTTACCGCTTTGGTCGGACAAGACACTAACATCCGCAACCGTTCCGGATTTCAGCGTCCCGATTTCGCCACCCATCTTAAGCATGTCGGCACAGTTCGACGTCACCATGGGCACGATTTCCGGCAGCGAGAGGCCAAGCGCGAGCAATTCGGTCATGCCGAAGGCCAAGCTGAATCGCTCACCGCCGGCAAACAGGTGATTTTCCTCTTCGTCTGAATGTTTTTCAGGCGTGCCCGGCGGCGGCGGCACCTTGGTGTTGTAGCCGTGCATATCCGCGCCCAGCGTATCGGGCCGGACACCGGCATCGAGAACCCGGCGCGCCATATCGAAGCTGAAATGCGACCCGTGTCCGATATCGACCTTGATGCCGCGATCGATCGCATCGCGGACCGCCGGGTGCAACTCGCCATTGGTTCCGACAAAGCCGCCAGGGTGCCGAGTGAAGGGATGGGCCAGAATATCGCCCGGCCCAAGCAGCGCCACCATATCCGGCACGATCGTGTCCGGATCAACGCCGTCGCCCGCGCCTTCGGGTAACGGCCAGAGCTGGCCGAGATGCACATAGACCGGCAGCTCGGCCTCGGTGCCGATCTGCTTGGCCAATTTCATGACCTCATTGCCCCAGCGCGTATAGCCGCCGATTTCGGCGTGCGCCTTGATCCCTTTGACCAGGTCGCGATTGGCGTTGATGGCACGCACCGTGCTGTACACGTCGACGCCCTTGGGATTATAGAGATCGGGATAGTAATGACCTTCGAGTCCGCCCACGACATAGGCGGAGATAAAGGCGACGACGTGGCTTTCAGCCCGTTCGCAAATGTAATGGCGGAAGCCGGCAAACGTCATACAACTGGGTCCGCCCTGATCGACGAGCGTCGTCACGCCGGAGTGGACACCGACCATATCCGGATTGAGGCCAAACCTGCCACCGACATGTTGATAAACATGAGCGTGGGTGTCGATCATGCCTGCGATAACGACGTCTCCAGAGACATCGACCGCTTCCACCGCCTCATTGTCGGCGATGTTCGATTGGACCGCGGCGATTTTTCCGCCCGCAACGGCGACGTCGTAAGTGCCATCCAAATTCTGGGTAGGGTCGATGACGTGGCCGCCCTTCAGCACTAGATCGAATTTCGGTTGCATTTCCCAAACCCCTTTCAGCGGCGTAAAGCGAAGCGGAACCTTAAACCAATGGCTGGACCCTTGGAAAGCCGTAGCGACATTGTCGGCGATTACTCTTGCGCGAGGCTGCCGCCGCGACTACCACAGCATCGATGAACGACACCCGCACCGGTGCGGCCACTCAACAGAATGTCATGCGCGGCATCCTGTTCATGTGCATCGCGATCACCATCATGCCCATGATGAACTCGATCGCGAAATATCTGGTCGCGGATTATCCCTTACCGCAAGTTGTCTGGGCGCGTTTCACGGGCCATTTCCTCTTTATGATCGCAATCTTCTGGCCGCGCTTCGGCTGGCGGCTGTTCGCCACGACGCGGCCGGCCATGCAGTTTGGCCGCTCTGCCGTCATGTTCGCGTCGAACGGACTATTCATCGTGGCTCTGGCGACGATATCCCTGCCAACCTCTTCGGCGATCATGTTTACCGCACCGTTGATGGTAACGGCACTGTCGGTGCCTTTTCTTGGCGAACAAGTCGGTCCACGCCGTTGGGCGGCGGTCGTTCTCGGCTTCGCCGGCGCACTGCTTATCATCCGCCCCGGGCTCGGCGGCATGCAGTTCGGTGCCATCCTGACTTTCGGTTCCGCCACCCTGTTCGCGATCTATCAGATCATGACCCGCAAGATCGGCGATGACGATCCGGCGGAAACCTCAATCGTCTATATGGCCTTGATCGCCGCGGTCGCGATGAGCGCGGCGATGCCATTCTATTTCGAAGCCCCCAGGGAACTCCTGCACTGGTTCCTGTTCGGCATCGTTGGCTGCCTGGGCGGCATTACGCAATTCTTTGTCATCAAGGCACTTCAATTTGCGCCTGCGTCTACGGTGGCGCCTTATCTCTATGGGGAGTTGATCGGCGCCACCTTGCTCGGTTTCGCCATTTTCGGCGATTTCCCAGACCTCTGGACCTGGACGGGCGCTGCAATCATCGTCGCGAGTGGTGTCTATGTCGCATATCGGGAAAGCCGTGCGCATTAGAGTTCCCATCAACCCCGGCTTAAAGAATCGAGAACACCGCGTCGATCCCGCAATCCGCGAGAGGCACCTCCCACTCGATTTCCCGCGTACGCAAATTAACGCAAGAAATTCGCGTTGGCTGAGATGGTAGTGAATCGGTGTAGTTGGCCATACCAGACACCCGCTTCACCTGCGCTTTCGCCCAGCGCACTTTGTCATGCAGTTTGGTACGCCGTAGCCGGCTAAAGCCTACAATCACTCGCTCGTCGTCGACTACCTTGATGCCGCGGCACCAGCCGAGGGGGTAATCGCTCTTCACAATATCCTTCAGGTCGACGACTTCGATCGTTTCTCGAGAGGCCGTATCTACAATCAGAACGTTTCCATCGACTGCCGTAAAATAAAGCCTACTCCCATACAGAATTCCGTCATGCACGATGTCCACAGGGTGTGATTGCGTGCCGGATAAATCGATTCTCTTACTGCGGTTTGTCAAACATACCGCATCTTTGAGATCGCAACGCGTCACCCAAATCTCATCGCCGAGCATGAAGACAAAATTGGGATGCGCGCAATGCGGTTGGGTTGTGGGAACCTTGCGGTAATCGATATCTTTACTGAACTTGGTCCAGGTGTCGGCGCCGAGAACATCCCACTCATTGATCAAGGTGCCGGCAAAATCGATCTCAACGACAAGATCCAATCCTGTGACGGCAATAAGAAGGGTATCGCGCGCAGTCGGCGTTACATGATGAAGATCGTTGAAAAGCGGTAATGACACATAATGTTCCACGGAAAAATCCGGCAAGCGGTAGATCATGCACTCGGTCTGGGTGCACAAAAACAGCCTGTCTCCTTCTAACGAGCCGGCCTTGTAGATGATCGAAGGAAATTCGGGACAAACCGATGAAGGCGACGAATAACGGTGCACCGCTGATGCCTCCCGTTGCGGCATTTTCACCATGACGACGATTGCGGTCTGGAAATGCTGCCATTCCCGCAGGCGAGCCCCATCTGCACGCATCTCGCCACCGAGAACGATAAGATCACGCATCAATTGTTATTTCCACTCGCAAAACCCTGTCCTCACAACAAATAATTGATTAAATCATTTTCGAAATATTTAGTAATGTACACTTTTCTATAAATTAAATTAATTAGTAC